>JBNJGT010000097.1:0-2505 GCA_051819765.1 Nanobdellota archaeon | reverse complement strand
CAGGCTCCCTTCACCCTCTGCGTTGGTGTTTCTCCCGGTGTCCTCATCGAGGTCTCCTATATCAAGTACCATCAGAAATACGGAGGATACAAGGACCCGTCCCTCCGGGACCTCAGGCTTCTCATCGACGAGCGGAGCATCGAAAGAAGGCTGCCGTCCATACTCGAAGAGCAGATACAGAATCTCAACTACTTTGCGAGCTTTGATGAGCTCAATCAGCTTCTCAGGTATCCACACTAGTTTTATATATGTAAGAACATACTTGCACATATGGTCATGAAACATATTGCCCTCTTCAAGCAGGTTTGTCCGATATGCCAGGAACAGTTGTTTGAGACAAATCTTTACGAAGGGGATATCCCTGAGTTCGGCAATGCCCTATTCTACATCATGCGCTGTTCTGCTTGCGGATACAAGATGACTGATATCGGGAGTTTTGAGGATAAGCAACCAGTGCGCTATACTCTCGCCGTGGACCAGAATCTGGACATCCGGGTACTCAAAGGATCAATGGGAAAAATAAAGGTCCCTGGTGTGGTGGAAAGTGAAGGGGGTATCTTCTCAGAAGGATATATGACGAATGTTGAAGGGATCATCACCCGTTTGAGGGACATTCTGGAATTCGCAAAAAAGCAGGAGTCCTCACCCATCAGACGTCGTCTGGATAATCGAATACACCATCTGAACCAGGTGCTCAAGGGTAAAGGCACACTGGACTTGGTCATAGAGGATTACACCGGCAACTCAGCCATCATCTCAAAGAAAGCCATAAAAGAGGCTATCACCTGAACCAGTCACCGCTGGGAACTTTTTCTGCTTCAGGCTTCTCATCAAAACAGTAGAATGAGACCTTATGGGACGTGCCTTGTTCATCAATTGCCTCACCGATTGATTTTATGTAGCCTGCTTCACGTTCCATGCGGTCAATCTTGTGTTCCGTCTCAGGTTCATACACCTGGATCTCCCCCACAACCACATCATTCGGGTTGCCGTTCACATAGAGCGCAGGGTAAGCACCCAATGAGTAAAGTAGAGCTCCCTTCATGTATGCCTTTGCAACAATATTATCGGGAATAAGCCCGAGGCGCTTCCAGTTGAATTCTCCTGAGCGCAGGCTCCCATACACAAAGTACTTTTCCATGTACTCCAGAAATATCTGCCCTTTTATAACATTAATTGCACACTGGACGGTGGTGTTATCTGATATAAGGGT
The DNA here is from genome assembly GCA_051819765.1 of Nanobdellota archaeon. GTDB lineage: Archaea > Nanobdellota > Nanobdellia > Woesearchaeales > JACJVW01 > JBNJGT01. Next base: position 1,292 of record JBNJGT010000097.1, on the reverse strand, counting down.
CTTTTACCACAGCACATGCGTTGCACCTGCGATTGGTAAGATGTTTCTCACAGTATGGTTCATGGCATTCCATACAGAAAGAAGTGGTGATCATTTTGCAAGCCCTGCATCGTTTTGACAGGACCGCAATGCTTCTATGCCCATCAATAGGAAAATAAGTATAGACGACATCGCGCCTGTTGACGGCTGTGGTCCTGCGTACCTTTCGCCTCTTCAGCCGTGATTTCATCTGAACCGGCCGGTAAGCAGGGTCAGGTTAAGTACTACCAGTCCTGCAATAAGCAACACAAGGTCAAGGCTGAAGAACCTATCCAGGAAAAGCACTGCCCCTACAAGGATGAATGCGATTGACACAAGGATGAGCATGAGTTCGATCAGGCTCTTGAAGACATTGCGCTTCATCTGATAAAACTGTGCGACTATCTGGTGCTGCACTTGTTCCACACGATTTGCCAGGGCATCCTGTGTCTGTTGGAAGGTATGCATGAATCCGTCCAAAAAGTCTTTCAGGCTCATTTTCGTCGTAAGAATGCCGCAAGTCCGCCGATCAATGCCCCTATGCCAAAAGCAGTGCCCACAGCCCCTAGTGGGTTCTTCTTAATCCGTCGGTTGAGCTGCCGCTCCATATCCTGGAGTTTCATCTTCAACTCTTCCATCTGGTCTTTCATATCTTCAACTTTCATTTTATCACCTGATATTTGTCATTTGGCCCTGAGGGGAATATTAAAGGACCCAAGATCAAATCCTCAAGGCACTGGCTTCAGCATCCAGCTACAGGACCTCTTGAATTATTACCCCTCCGGATAGTTCAAAACTCTTTACATATTTAAATCTTTGTGATATGCAACCATTCTAGAATGACAAATGGCTGTAACCCCTAAAAGAAGAATCGCTGCAAAAGCCACAGCAGCAAAATAATGATCAGTGCTATAAATCCCACTTTGATTGCAAACTTAATCAGTTTCCAGACCAATAGCGCTACAATCACAAGCACCACGAGGATTATGATAAGCTGTGTAGTGGAAAAATCATACCCTCCATCCTCAGTCACAGTGGAATTGGTGGATGAATTGACTGAATGATTCGTGAGATTCTCAGTGATATCCTGGGCAGCGACACAAGATAGCACAATGAGGAGCAATATCGTATACTTGGCATAGGTCATACAACCCATATCGAAGGGAAAGTATATAATTGTTTCGATGCCTGGTTCACCAGTGATTCTCTCAGGTCTTGGATTGGTGCTGTCATTGGTTTGTTTCGGTATGCATGGTTGAAAATCAACACTTCTG
>JBNJGT010000096.1:0-3093 GCA_051819765.1 Nanobdellota archaeon | reverse complement strand
TGTACGGTGATTGACCCAGATGGCTCTACCAGGAAGGGTTGCATGGTGCCTGCCGAGGCTATAGCTGCAAGCAGCAGCAGTATCAGTAGTCTCCCCACGGTTTTTTCAGGGTCTGAAACATATTTAAACTTATCTTTCAGGGTGAGTTTTTCGAAGAAATCCGTTAGCATCGCGGCCTCGTTTTTTTTAAAAAAGAGGTGACCCATAAGGGACCTCCCTTGGCTTAGAACTTCTGTTGCGGTCCTAAAGAAATGGGAAACGCTAGTCACCAAACCGTTTTGGTGGAGCCGCTGGGTTTTCCACTGGTGTCACGTGGGTTATGACAGGATCGCGCGAGCGCGGATCTCGAGCGACGTTCCTCTGGATATGCTCCTTGAGATCTGATTCCCTCAGATGCGCTGCAAGCTCTGAGGGAGTTGTGATCCCTCGTTCCTTAAGCGAAAACTCATGGATGACAAGACCCAACACGCCTTCCTGGGTCATGGCTGTGGCAGTCCTTCCCTGGGATGGCAGCTCTGCGATAGCGATTGGATTGTCATACCCGTTGGGAACCCAGATCCTTCGTTTGCCGGCATAGAAGAGACCGGCATTCCCGTCTCCTCCTTTCAGCACTTCACCTGACTGGAGTGTGATATCTCGGGGGATGAATGCGAGGTCGTAATTCTCCTCGGTCCGGTTCATGACACGCAGTTGCTCCGGATCCAGAAAGGTGATTGCGACATTCCCTTTGACTCCAGGTTGGGTGAGTTCAAGTTCGGCAAATGCATAACCCATGGCAGAGATCAGGTTGTACACCACATCAGCATTCTCTATCTCCCCATAGATGACCGGGACAACAGCATCCGCTCCGAATTTGCTCACCAGCTGACCCGGGACTGGATTTGAACCGATACCAAGGACTGCGTAGCGCTCCCCCAAGAGTGCTTTGCCACGAGCGGCAAGAAACGCATCAAGCATTTGTGTTGAGACCAGTGCCTCTTGTATTCGTGGTGTTTGAAACTGAAGAGAGTAGATGTATCCATGGGCAAGGACAAAGCTTGTGTCTGGCCTGGCACCAGGGTACCTCAGAGGATCATCGCGTGGAGCGATGTAGGTTGATGCTGGAATAGATCTCATGTAAAAATGGAACTTATTGTGCTTTTTAATACTTAGGAAAACTAGATATCATCCTGTGAGTGATGTTGGGGGATCTCATCCAGTCAAAACCTATAGTTGCAGGCTCGTCGCAGCAGGGTGTCTCCTACAAGGAGGCAGAGTCATTGGCACTAATAGGATTGTGACGATACGAAACCCTAAATCATTTTGAGCAGTGACAAAAAATCAAAAAAAGACAGGTCGCTGACTCAGAAACTTTGGGAGTTGCAAGGGACGATCAGGCCGACCGTGGCATTTCTCCTGTATCTCCTGTTCAAGCTCCCTGATCGAGTACTGGCATCGGCTGTTGTTCTCCCTGCAACTTACCATGAGCGTTTGTGCCTCTACTTCATTGTCCCCGATGACTACCACATAAGGGATCCATTCCTGGTTTGCTTTTGCGATCTTCTTGTTCAGGCTTTCATCCCTGTCGTCGATATCAACCCTCGCCGCAATCTGCAGTTGCTTGCAGTACTCACGGTGTCTGCCTGAGACAGGAATGATTCGAATCTGCACAGGTGAGAGCCAGACCGGAAGCATCGGTACCTCTTGCTTCAAGGCCTCCTCAAGGATTGCGTATATCCAACGCTCGATACTACCGATACTCGAATGACAGATGATACACCCCTTCTCCTGATCGCGGTCCTGGTACGTGATCCCATAGACCTCCGCGTCCTTCACATCAAGCTGGACCGTCGAGAGTTGAAGATTACCTCCCACGCTGTCAATCGCCTGGAACTCATGCTTGACTGCCCAATAATGTTTCATATCAGAGAGCACTTCAATGAATGCAGGCCGGTTTGAGTATTGCAGCAGCTGGACAATCCGTTCTTTGTGCTCGTGGTAAAAGTCCTCTACGATACGAAAGCCGATGGCATATCTGACACCCACACCGTCCGCAAGGTCAGCATACTGCTTGTAGAGATGCTGATACTCATCCCATCCCTGGCCAAGGTCACTGCAGAAGCAATGGATGTCAGGCATGTGGAAAGCACGGAGACGCTTGAGTCCCGAGAGTTCCCCGCTTCTCTCATAACGGAAACTCTTTGAGAACTCATAGATACGCAGGGGCAGCATGCGCTTGCTGAACCTGGCCTGTTTCATGATCTTGAACAGACCAAAGTCCCCCGCAAATCGCAATAGGAACTGTTTCTTCTTGTCCGGTGCGTTGACAGTGTAGTGGCGTTCGTGGAACGATCCTGCCTGCTCCCGGATTTCCCTATCACTCCAGTCATAGATCACCGGTGAATCGATCTGCATACATCCCAACCGATTGAGGGCGATCTCGTCTGCCCACTGCCGCAGGAGCTCAAATACCAGTTGGCCCTTTGGGTAAAGCCGGAAATGACCTGAGTCACTTGCGGGTTCGTAGTCTACCAGCTCAAGACGCCGCATTGCCTTGTTTGCCGGCGGCTCTTTTCGTGGTTGGCCTTTGAGCTCTTCAGAGAGGATATAGGCCTTCAATTCGTTGTCTTTGATCTCATCCAAAATATTTTGTACTTCTTGTGGGTCTCGCAGGTCAAGTTCAATCTCTTGGCCGTCAGGCTGCAGGAGCATATGCCTGCTTTTGATTTCATGTGCTATCTTTTCACGTGACATAATGATTACCTCCGTTATAGAATCCTGTCAGAATAGCCTATTGGGCTACCAGAATGATGGTTCAGTAAGTGGTGGTAGCAGAAGTAGTAGTGTGAGTAGTTTGAGAAAGTACAGAAAGCATGTTGTCATTCGCCTTATATCCGCGCCTATTATTTTGTGTCATACCCCCCATAAGTGTTCTAATATTTATAAATATTTGGATTACAACCCCTCACGGCCGAAAATCCTCTGGCTTCAGCCCTTCTCAAGGCATTTATAAAAGCATATGCTTTCATACGGACAGTTACCGACGGATAAGCGCCAATCGGCAACGTATTTTAGGAGCGCTTTGATAATCCCATCAGGCCAAATTCTATGCCA
>JBNJGT010000095.1:0-3304 GCA_051819765.1 Nanobdellota archaeon | reverse complement strand
ATCCATAGGAAAACGCCGATCCTCAATAAGAATCCCGCTGACTTCACGATTTGCACCAATCGCACAACTTGCACTCATTTCATCTCTTCTATTCCAAATAATTCTTTTTATTTCTTTCAATTAATCACGGATTTCTCTCAAAGAACCTCTCACCGCAACAAAAGCACTACAGGGATGAGAAGCAAAAACTCGATCACCACAAGAATCAACAGCTGCACCACAAACCCCAACACATAGATGCTCAAAAACGCCTTTGTCTTCGAAAGCTTCTGGAACTCAGCCAAAGCCCCGGTCCGAAGTACGACCTGGTAAAGAGAGATCCCAACAAATAAGAGCCCCAAAAGCACAATCAACCATAGATATTGATTCCGCAACGGCATAAGAAGAACAATCCCCAAAAACAACGGCGCAGAGAAATACTCTGGGGCCCGCCCGTACACAAGCGCCTTGCACGTCTCCGCATAGCCGTAGGGTCCCTTGAACAGTCGCACGAACCAATGTATGATCCAGTAGCGAAGGTAAGCCATCCCGATGAAAAAGATCGACAACCCAAGATAAGAGATGATATAAACCTTCGGCGTGATAGTGATCCCAAACCCCATAGCAGAAAGATACGCGTTGATCTGTGTGAGATACGAATACGTGAGAAACAAGAGCACAAACAAGACCAACGACACAAGAAAGATTGACGTCTGCTTCAACCCCTTCTCCTTATGGATACGCACGAAGGCCTCCCGGGGCTTGAGCAGGATCTCGGTAAGCTTCATCTCAGGCCTCCACACGGGCAATGTCCTCAGGAGAGAGCTCACCCACAAGAAGCTTTCTCACCCCATCGATGAATGCCTCAACATTCTCAAAGGATAGTTTGTAACCTTCCTCATAGTCAACTTTCTTTGGCAGTGAATCAGCAAGATACAACCGCCATTTGATAGGTGGAATAAAAGAGCGGTTCAAAAGAAACAGGATGCATAATCCTGCCTGGAAACTCTCAGACAGGTGAGATATTTGCGTCGCGTACATGCCCCGCATATGAGCCTTACGCGCATTATTCAGATGATCATACGCCCATTCATAAAAACGCAACAAGTCACCTTCACATTCCTGCGGAAAAGAGTACTTCTCTTTAAGACGCGCAAACTGTCCTGTCGGATCATGCAGAACATGCGCCTGCTGATAATGCCAGGCTGTAAAGGATAGATAATCAGCAAGTCCTTGTTCAATTTCCTTCCAGGTAACAACCTCAACCTCGAACTCAACCCCTGAATAGACCTGCTTTGGAAGCGAGACAAATTTTGCATACCGACAAAGCTGGGATTCAGGGAAATCCCCAACCACACACAAGTCAAAATCAGTCTCAGTGATGCCAAAAACCCGGGATCCGGTAACAAGCACCAAATCAACCCCCGGCAGATGAGCCTCAACGAACTTATGCGCCAACTGTACATCTGCGTCGAACATGCACTGTCTTGAAGAGACTGACTATATAAATCTTTGGGAGCCGCGAAATCATAATATTCCGGTTCGAACGACCTATCACCAGTTCAATCCTAAGCCTGGTTGAAGCAGACAAAGCAACCTAAGTCATAACATCGAAGATGGCTTTCCTGCAAATTTAAAGGATTAAATTTATATAAGTGGAGTCAATTTAGTCTCTCTAATCAAAGCGGGGTGTTATCATGAGAATAATCTATGTTATGTTGCTGGTAATGACATTTTCTATCATAGGCTGCGATACGCAAACTGATGGAACCAATGTACCTGAACAAGACATACCTCAAGAGACTGAACAGAACACAAATGAAGAGACTGAACAAAGTACAGGCCAGGAGACTGAAAAAAGCACAGCCCAAGATGTCGAGGCAAACTATGATGAATTTGTAAACACGTTGCAGGACAACCCAGAGTATGAAGTCAAATACGAGTTGACATATTCAAGTGGAAAGGAACAAACGGTTGTTATCTATACAAAGGATGGAAATACCCGTATGGATCTTCCGGGAGAAGATGTGACCGCATGGATGAATGGAAAATCCATTGTGGATTATCAGGGCCAATGCCTTGACCTGAGCGCTATTGGTGGAAGAGGGTTTGATCCAGAGTCCATCTATCAGATGACAACAGTCAAAGAAGGCACCATAAATACAGAAGAGGAATATCTCGATATATCCGAGGCTGGAACCAAATCGATCGCAGGAAAGACAACCACATGCTATGAGTTCTTATATGAGACAGACGCATACAACCAACTGACTACCTACTGTTTGACTGAAGAAGGCATACCTGCACTTGTAAGAACAGTCAACAAAGATACTGATGAACTGCAATCAGAGACAAAAGCTACACGACTGAAAAATTCTGTGAGTGATGATGTACTGGAGCCATGCGAACCCACAGGAGGAATTGAAGGCTTTAGGTAGAGGGAATGAAAATGAGTCAGAACGGAAAAACATGTGCAATTTTAGCATACCTGCTGGTAGGGATAATATGGTACTTTGCAGACGAAAAGATGAAAAAGGACACGTTTGCCAAATTCCACGTCAAACAAGGGCTTTTCCTCCTCATAGCAGGGGTTGTCATATCAATAGGCGTGATGATCATATCAACCATACTGGCATTCATACCATTTATCGGCTGGATCATCTCAGTGCTTTTGGGTATTGGGGTAAACATCGCACTCCTGATCCTGTGGATCTTTGGACTGATCAATGCCATAAACGGCAAAAAAGAGAAAGTCCCGGTCATTGGAGGATATGCTGAAAAAGTTCTTACTTTTTGATTTGAAAGTATAAAACTCGGAGCCAGCGCCGAGCATTTTTATTTTTTTGGATTTCTCGTTGTGTTCTAAATCATAATTATTGTACAGCCATAAATAAGAAATGTCTCACGCAGAACAATCTACTAGCTTGTAGATAGGTACAAGAGATTTGGTGAGCGGAGTCTTGAACCTCGTAAAAAAGTAGAAAAAAATTAATGCACACTTTGAAAAGCTTGTCTATGACAAATGGAACGTCTAAGGAATGTTCATAAAGTATGGCTTGATTTGAAAGATCAAGGCTTTGACGTGTCATAACATCAAATTCAAAATCTCCACAAGATAGTGGGTTCATTGTCCATGCTGAATATTTTCAGAATGCTAAACTGAGAATACAACCCTTGCCTTTGAGAATGCAAAAATGCGGAACTCCCCAATTTAGAAAGAAGACAGCAAGGAATCGGGCACTTGAGACCACTAGAAAGGTACAATTGTGTAAATTCGATTTAGCTCATAATCAAAATCCATTTACAACCCAAGTTTGACACTTTG
>JBNJGT010000094.1:0-3427 GCA_051819765.1 Nanobdellota archaeon | reverse complement strand
GTTACTGGATGCATGGCAACTGTTATGAGGTCGATTTTTGGAATGCAGAGTTCCATGATTCTCTACTATCAGAACAATAATGATTCTCTTAACATTATTTATGGTCAGGATGTGTTATGGGGATTATGAGGATATGAAAACCATAGACTGCAACACGTGCCAAGGCTAGGATGACTGAGATGAAGCGGTATGTGTGCTGTGGATGGATCAGGCGTTCTGCAGATAAGAAGGTTTAGCAGGCGGGCTTGCCAGTAAGGGTGCTTGTAGATGGATTAGCTTTTGTGCGCTTGAGATAGAATATGCCTGGCGTTTCTTGTTCCTATTGCTTACAGACGCGAGGTATCGAATAGGGTAGAATATGTTTTTCAGTAGTGCGAGGTTTACGATGTAGTGTTTTTCAATTGTGCTGGGGAGTCAGATTACGGTAGCCTGATGCTTTGAGGGTGTCTTTGAATTTTACTTCTAACGCTGTTCGTGTATCTTGTCAATGACGTCGTGGTGCTTTTTGTCCTGGTGGATTCAGGAAATTCCTTTTCAGGCTATGGGTTTGCCCTCTTTTACTGCCTGGTTCACGATACCTATCTGCTTGGACTTCCTGTTGAATTCTTCGTTGGTATAGCAGAGTACTTCGAGATCGATGTCTTCGTCCCAATAGCCGATTATCTCAGTTGCTCGTTTCCTGAAAGGGGTATGTTGGAAATCGTCGGATACGAGAATGATATCTACGTCTGATGCAAGCAGATGATCATTTCGTGCGCGGCTGCCAAAGAGGAGGGCCTTGTCTATCGTATAATGGGACTTGACCTTCTCCAGAAACTGGTTCAGTGCTTCCTCTATCTGCTCATTTGTGTATCCAGCCATGTAAGCACCTCTTGTGCATCCTGGAGAAGCTGTTTTGTGTCTTCTTCCTCGTATTGCTTATAGGGGACGTCGTCCACTGCGTTGGGATATCGGGAAACGAAGTATTCAGTGGTGAGTTGTTTCAGGATGCTGTTGAAACGGGTGGGGGTCTGGGCGATGCGGCCAAGCTTGATAAGGGAATGAGTGGGGCCGGGTGACTCCTTTTGGGTGTGCATGATATAGGCTTTCAATCCTTTTTCCACTGCTTGATGGCACATGAAGGCGCTTACATAGAAGTCTCCTGAATTCTGTGAGTTCTGTGCACTGACCAGGTCGCGCTTGGCCTGTTCCCACCAGTGGTGTATCTCTTCTCGCATGGGTTGTATTAAGCAGCAATAATATATAAATGCTGTGGCTTTCAGGTTTGGCTGGATCGGGTGGGTTCATGTGTTTTCGCATGTGCGGATTACCCAACGAGCCCAATGGAGAATGTCTATGAATACGATGCGGTTCAACCGCAAACAATGTAGTTGTCTGTGCTTGTATTCATGAGATCGGTTCTTGTATTAGGGTCATCCCGGTGGATTACCTTCATTCTGGGCAAGAACCCTTTTTCCCGAACTTTGCTTCCTGCGCTTATGGGTCGTATTCATACATTCAGCCCTCAATTCGTCATCTTTCTCTGGGGTGTTTTCTTGTGGTGTTCATACTCTGTGTCACGCTCCCTGAGTCTCATTTTGGGTTCCATGCATGGCTCTCTGGTGGCGCTATCATCTTCGCTGTGATATATTGGCATTCATGATTGGTTGTATTCAACAAGTTTAGACAGAAAGGAGGGGTATGACAGAAACTGTACTTTGGTCTCTTTGATTTGGGTGGTGCTTTCATAATCTGTGGAGAGGACATATCCTTCACTTGGCTGATACTTTTCAATAAAGGATCGAAACGATTTGGTGATACTCTCCCTGGTGATTTTTGACTTTAGTTCGATAGGGATCTTGTCATCCACTATAAAATCTACCTCTGCCTTTGCTTTGGTCCTCCAGTACTTCACTCCTCTATTTTTCTTGACCAGTTCAGAAAAGATGAGATTCTCATACAGATTCCCTGATAGTTCGGAGGTGCCCAGTATTATGTTCCTGAACCCTGTATCAAAGAAGAAAATCTTTTGCGTTTTCACCAGTTCGGTCATCTTGTTTGTGTAGAATGGCTGTATGTGTTTGCATACGAAGGTTTTCTCCAGTATACCCAGGTATTTTTGCAGTTGCTGGTAATTGAAGCCAGTTGCCTGAGACAATGTATCAAACACCACCATATTGCCTGTCTGCAGGGATAGGGCTTTGAGGAGCTTGACCAATTCTCTCTCGTGGGATAATTCCATGATTTCCCTGATCTCTTTCAAGAGGTAGGTACTGTAGATATTCTCAAGTATGACTTTTTTCATGTCATTGGTTTTTGCAAGCACAACCCGGGGATACCCCCCATAGATGATGAATTCCTCCAAATAGGTATTCAGGGGCAGTGCAGGTCTGCCTTTCTCAAATATCTCAGATACTCTCGGATCTTTGGCTCTGAGAAATTCTGCAAAGGAAAATGGGTACAGGTTGAATATGATTATCCTGCCTACGAGGAATTTCAGGCTTGAGATGGATAATTCACTCACAGAGGAGCCGGAGATGATTATCTTTGTGTGGTGATTATCATAGATGTACTTCAGTTTTTTTCCGCTGTCCCTGGCATACTGCACTTCGTCGATAAACAGTATGGCATATCCTTTCACATGGATGTCGATAAAAGAATCTATGTCTTCTTCAAACAATTCGAGAATCTTTTGGTTGTCAAAGCTTATCTGGTTGACGTTTTTCTTTTTGCTTAACAGATGCTTGACAAGCGTTGTCTTTCCGCATTGCCTGGGGCCTGTGACTGCAATGATCTCAGGCTCACCCATGAAGGCTTCGATCCGTTTCTCCAAATCCCGTCTGATGTACATATCACTCGACAATCCCTACTATTATTTAAATATTATTAATTTTAGCAGGGTAAAAACTTATTTTGCCACCTTAATGGCAGTGTATTTATAAAGTCATACTCTGCTTTGTGCCTTTGCTGTAGCTGGATCGGGTTGGCCACGGGTTCATGTGTTTTCGCATGTGCGGATTACCCAACGAGCCCAATGGAGAATGTCTATGAATACGATGCGGTTCAACCGCAAACAATGTAGTTGTCTGTGCTTGTATTCATGAGATCGGTTCTTGTATTAGGGTCATCCCGGTGGATTACCTTCATTCTGGGCAAGAACCCTTTTTCCCGAACTTTGCTTCCTGCGCTTATGGGTCGTATTCATACATTCAGCCCTCAATTCGTCATCTTTCTCTGGGGTGTTTTCTTGTGGTGTTCATACTCTGTGTCACGCTCCCTGAGTCTCATTTTGGGGTTCCACGTATTTGTGGCCTTCAGGATGAGTTGTCGCAGGGCTTCGTTTCGGTTGGAGAGTCCATATCTGCCTTTGATGACGTCAAGCACCCGTTTGGTATACTCATTTATCTTGAATCTTGCTTCTATCACCTTTTATCACAATGTGTGATTA
>JBNJGT010000093.1:0-3598 GCA_051819765.1 Nanobdellota archaeon | reverse complement strand
AAATTGAAGCTGCCTATCTGCGCTCAGGTAGGATCACGCATCACCATCTCCCGGCGGCTGGGAAACCGGTTCAGGTTGATAGGATACGGGATCATCCAGTAAGCAGTAGGTTGAGTCTCACATAGCCGAAATCTTTATTATCATATTTGAGGAGCATATCAGCGTTAGCCCCCCGTCGTGAATTCTTCATATCCAACAGGTAAAGATCCAAGGTACCGCCCTCACTGATATCTGAATATACACAAAGCTCATGGCTTGAATACACATACATCTGTCCTGCTGGCGCCTCCATACCCATGTTCAAAAGCGCAGCCGATGTGAACGAGACCGGAAACAAAGGGGACACATCGACTGAGTCACAAGAGGCATTATAGGCAGCGTTCCGCTTTTCAAACTCATCGCCAAAGAACGGGACAGAAAGTATCCTGTCAGTACCCTCTAAGGACCGATACTCAGGCTCCAGGAACGCTGTCCGCATGACCTCCACATCATCCAGGGAGCAGGTCACCCTTGAATCCGCAACACAAAAATCCACTGTTGAATCAACCGGTACAAACCCCCGGAACTTGCTCTTCATGCGAAAGGGAGGCTCGATTGCAGCGTATGAGTACGCAAGCCCTTCCAGCTGAAACCCTGATACCACCGGTGCCTCAATCCCCCCATCCTCAAGGGAATAATGAGGTTTATTCGTGTCATCTGTTGCACGCACAAATTGCAGATTATCCAGATATGAGATATGTCGTTGCATGGGAAAGAAGAAAACTCAGCCATATTAAATATTTTCCAAAAGACATATAAGCCCATCACCTCCACAGCCGCAGATGAAGAATGAACCAGGAAGCAGCCTCACCCATCTCATGGGATTTTTCCTTGCGATCACTGCCTTGGTCCTTCTCATCGTTTTTGCAGCGATCAACAGAGGCGCAATCGAGGTGGTGAGTGTCACAATCTTCGGCGCAAGCATGATTCTCCTCTATGCGGCAAGCGCCCTCTTCCATTTCATCCCCCGGGGAACCATCACCAAAGAAGTGTTCAGGAGAATCGACCATTCCATGATCTATATACTGATCGCCGGAACCTACACCCCCATCTGCCTGAGTGTCGTCAGGGGGGCTCTGGGCTGGACTTTGTTCGGTGTAATCTGGGGGCTCGCCCTTCTTGGCGTCATCATCAAATCAACAGGCATCAGGATAAAAGAATACATCTCCACCACAGGGTATGTCCTCATGGGCTGGCTTGCGATATTCTCGATTAAACCAGTCTTTCTTGAGACAGGTGCCCTTGGGATATTTTGGTTAACAACAGGAGGAGTATTATATACTATCGGCGCGCTCATCTATTTCATCGATTTCCGCAATCCAAAGTATAAGGTCTTTGGCGCTCATGAGATATTCCACCTGTTAGTGATAGGAGGAAGCTTCTGCCACTTCTGGTTTATCCTAAGCACCCTACAGTAAGATTTATATGTGAGTGCAGAACAAATTATCGTATGATCATCTCAATCAGCGGAACACCCGGAAGCGGAAAGAGCACTGTGGGAAAAGCTATAGCAAAGAGACTGAACCTCTCACGCTATTACATAGGAGGTATCCTCAGGGAACAGGCCAAACAACGTGGACTTACCCTGCAACAGTTACTGACCCAGGGAGAGACCGATCCCTCGATTGACCAGGACGTGGATAAGTACCAAAGGGAGCTTGGGAAAAACCAGGATAACTTCGTGATAGAGGGCCGTACCTCCTTCATCATGATACCCCAATCCATAAAGATTTTCTTGAAGACAGATTACAAGACTGCAGCTGAACGTATCTACAACGACAAGGCAGACCGCAACGAAGGCCAGACAGAGAGTCTTGAACAGATGGAAGAAAAGATTGAAAAACGTATGGGCTCAGACAGGAAACGCTACATCCACTACTATGGCGTGGACGCCTTCGAAGAGGATAACTATGACATCGTGATTGACACATCAGACAAGACTCCAGAACAAGTGATCGAGACTGTACTGGAAAGAATCAGACAAGTGACGAGCCAGTCATCTCTTTAGGTTTCTTAAGACCCAACAGGCGGATGATTGTTGGTGCGATATCTGCCAGAGTCCCCTCTTTCTTGCGAATCTTACGGCCAGTCACTATAAGATTCACCGGATTCAATGTGTGTGAGGTTGCGTGCTGGCCTTTCATCTCTTCACAATTACCATGGTCAGCAGTGACAATAAGACGTCCATTAAGAGCAAGTACCTTCTCTTCGATGCGCCCAAGGCACTCATCCACAGCTTCGCAAGCCTGGATGGCAGCAGAAATCTTGCCCGTGTGCCCAACCATATCACCATTAACCAGATTCACCACAACAAGATCATATCCTCCCATCTCCTTCAAAAGGCGGTCCGTGATCTCATACACGCTCATCTCTGGTTTCAGATCATAGGTTGCGACATGAGGGCTCGGAACCAATATACGGTCCTCTCCTGTGCGTGCGACTTCATCCAACCCATTGAAGAAGAACGTCACATGCGCGTACTTCTCTGTCTCACTGATACGAAGCTGCTTGCAGCCTGCCTGGGAAACGACATCACCCAGGAGATTCCCGAGTACAATAGGACCAAACGCGACATCACACGGCATACCATCATAATATTCAGTCATCGCAAGGAATCGTACCGAAACATCAGTATGGAACTTGTCAAAGTCCGGCTCCACAAATGCCTGGGTCAACTGCCGGGCCCGGTCAAACCGATAATTGAAGAACATGACACTGTCACCTTCATGCATGCCCTCATAATCACCCACGATCCGCGGGCGTATGAATTCATCCGTCTGGTTCTGTGCGTATGCATCCTCAAGCGCTTCCTGCCAGGTATCAACACGCTTACCCCTCGCCTTTGTCAATGCATGGTACGCAAGCTCAGTACGAACCCAACGCCTGTCCCGATCCATGGCATAATACCTGCCGCAGATAACACCAAAACGCCCGATACGAAGCCGCTCGAACTCGCGCTCCACCTTGCGGATGTAGCGCTTTGCTGATGTGGCAGGGGTATCCCTGCCATCTGTGAAGACATGGACCACCACATCCAGGATACCCATACGCTTAGCAAGATTCAAAAGCGCCACCAGGTGATCTATGTGCGCATGCACACCCTCATCCTGAACCAACCCCATCAGATGCAATGTGGAATTGTGTGCGATAACATGTTTGAAATGGGCCACAATCGGCTTGTTTTTCTCAAGCCCCTGCTCAATCCCTGAGTTGATACGCATGAGGTTTTGATATACGACCCGTCCTGACCCGATGGTCAGATGCCCAACTTCAGAGTTGCCCTGGTATCCGTGTGGCAGACCGACTGCCTGCTGCGAAGCCTCCAGGACTGCATGATCATATGTCTTCAGAAATCGATCTACGTTTGGTGTTCTCGCCTGCTTGGGCGCATTTCCCTCTTTTTTCGTCCTGATACCCCACCCATCACAGATGGCAAGCACTACTGGACCCATCACATTGTCTCAGAATAACAGGTATATAAAACTACCTATCGCAAGGGTCACCCAAATCACTTCGTGATGAGAATATTTTCAAAAAAATTTCTAGTGGAATTAAAAAT
>JBNJGT010000092.1:2393-3623 GCA_051819765.1 Nanobdellota archaeon | reverse complement strand
ATGTGGTTTAACAGATACACAGCCAGGCACATCATCGTCGCCCTGGACTTTGATGGCACCATCGCCGACTCGACGCATGCGAGGATTGCCGCAACCTATGCACTATCAGGCAAACGTGTGGGACCGGACCAGGTCACAAAACACACCACACCCCTGGACTCCCATACATATACCAGGATGACAACCCTTGCCGGCACCCAGGAATACATGGAACAGCATTACCAGCTACTCCCCTACTGCAACCAAGTACTGCATGCGCTCCACAAGGAACGATTCCGCTTTGCGATCATAACATCCCGCCCGGATGAGATCTATGAACCGGTCAAGAGATTCATCGACAAGTACCGCCTCCCCATAAAATACGTCCACAACACATCCCATTCACCAAAGGCATACATCACAAGAAAACTCAAAGCACGCATCATCCTTGACGACAGCCTGGACAAGCTCATCGAGATGAAAGACGCTCCCATACACCTTGCCTATCTAGGCCAGAAGAGCCATGACCCAAACATCACCCCTGTGCCCCACTGGAAAGCGTTCTATGAGTATTGCTTACAGATCAAACAACTGCATGAACAGGTGTGTAAAAAGAACAATTGGCCCAACAACATTTATCATCAAAAACAGATAATTGACCATATCTACGGGCACATCAATCATTGATCCGATCCAACTCATGGAGACTTAGCTTAATCTTTGTATCAAGATCCACTAGGTCATTATCCAAAGAGGTGAAATCCATACCATAATCCTGTAAGGAATTTGAGACAGAATTGACCTCATTGACAATATCTGATTTGTATGACTTCGGTTCTGATTGGGAGCGTTGTGAATATGAGCCCATCTCATCAAGTTCCTTATAGACCCCATCCAGCTGGGAACGTCTCTCCAACTTCTCTTTGAGTGCGTTCAACTCCTCCTTAAGTGCTTTTACCTCTGACTGATCCGCAAGTTTATTCGCGTCCAGCTGTCTTGTGAGGAGGCACTTGAGTTCAGAAAGCTGCGAACCCAATGATTGCGTCAACTGCGCATCCTGTCCTGGCCGTTGGGGTTGTACAGGTTGTTGATTGGCATGCTCAACAGACTGCTGCAGCCCCTGCTGGACTGGATGTTGTGCGGGTTGCCGGGCTGGTTGTTCCGCTGGCTGTTGGACCGGCTGTTGGACTGGTTGTTGGACTGGCTGTTGGACTGGCTGTTGGACTGGCTGCTGGACTGGCTGCTGGACTG
>JBNJGT010000092.1:0-2293 GCA_051819765.1 Nanobdellota archaeon | reverse complement strand
ATCAGAAACCGGAGAGGCACTATCAGAAACAGGAGAAGCATCAGGGGAAACACCATCAGAAACAGGAGAAACACCATCGGAAGCCTGGACCTCCTGTTCAGGCTGAACTTCACCGTGCTCAGCCGAAGCAGTATCCGTAGAAGCACTTTCCGAAGGTCTCCCACCTGTAGCCCCGTCAGCCAGGGTTCCAGCAGACTGATCAGAGCCGCTCGCTCCACCTGATTGAGGCGTCTCTGCCTCACCCACAGCTTCAGACGCGACCTGCCCAACTGTTGAATCTGCAATCTGCGAATCTGTTGCACCCGAGGGCTCAGCACCATTTCCTTCCTGACGCGAACTTGATACACTTGAGACGTCTGGAGCCGCAGATCCTTCAACAGCCTGGGAAGAGCCAACCGCACCTACAGCAGCGGGTCCAGGCTGTACAGAAGACTGCGCGGAAGACTGCTTGGAACTCTCAATTGCCTGCTTTAGATTCCTGAGTTCTTCAGCACCCACGATTTTTGTGATATCAAGCACAGGGACCTGCTTTCCCCCGCGCTCCATGAATCCCTCACAATAAGTTGCCAATTGGTCATCTCCTGCCTCATTTATATCTGAAGGAAGGACATCAATGACCTGATTTACACCGTCAACACGCAAACCGAACAACTCACCATCAAGCCTGGTCACCAGGACCCGGCTCAGGACAACAGAGCTCTCATACCCAAGTTTCTTCCTGAGATTGATGACACCCACCATCTGGTTATTCAGAGGGATCATACCCTCAACAAAGCTATCAGCACTCTTCATTTCCTTATAGTCAGGAGAGGGCAAAATCTCTTCGATCTTACGGATATCCAATCCATACTCCTTATCATTCAGCGTAAAGAGAACTATCTTGCGAAACTCCGGTTTACCCACATCAAAGGACATCCCTTCTATTTCCTTTGTCAGATTATCATGCTGAGTAATCGGTTCCTCTTTTTTGAACATATCCTTTACGCGGCCGAACAGCGCACACATAATATTCTTTCTACCTCTTATGTTTTTAAATCTATTGTTGGGTCTTGCTGTACTCAGTGATATAATGATACGTTATCCTCTTGCTCTCCTCTACATGAGGCTGATTGAATGGGTCAACCCCCCGCAGATAAGCAGAGTAGACCGCAAAATACTGGAAAAACCCGATCAGTTCGCCAACATTCAGCACATCAATGCGTTCCAGTGAGATGAGAGCGGAAGGAATCCCCATCTTGACCGCATTCTGATAAGAACCCATCAACTCATAACCCATTGACATACCATACGGTAATCCCTCCAGTACAGACAAACGCTGATCTTTATAGTCGACAATTGCAAGATCAGGCGGGACCAGTACTCGCATATCCCGCTCATAATTCTCAACCCTGATAAATATTGCGACCATGTTCTGTGGGCCGCCAAAGAGGCGTTGATTAGTGTGATGCTGCGCATCAGGCGCCTCCGCTGTGATCACTGTCTGCCCCTGACCTTCCTTCGAGACAGACTCATGGATAAGCTGTGTTATCAAGGGCCCAAACCCTGCAAAGGCAGGACTATACATGGGAAAATAAAGCTCAGAATATCCTTGTTGTTCAAGGTTATAGCAGGAAAGCGCCAAGTGCAATGCCGGATTGCTCTGAACAGGCACCTTCTCATTGCACTGGGAGTAGATACTACGCAGACCATAGTCGATTCCCTCAATATCAAGATTCAGGATTGAAGCGGGAAAGAAACCCGTTGGAGTTCTCGCGGAAAAACGGCCCCCTATGTCCGGATGTTCGATATAATCCAGTCCCCTCCTTCGAATGATATTCATCAGTGCTCCTTCATTCTCTGAAGTGATGATAAACATCGGATAATGATCAAAAAAAAATAATGTCTGCAGCACTCCGGCCGTGTTGCCTGACTTTGAGATAGCAATCACGATAGTATCATCTCTTCGACAGCGTTGTTTCACCCGGTTCAACTCATCGGGATCTATCGTATTGAGTATCTCAACATTCTTGTTGCCGTGATACAATGCCTTATACATAGCATAAAAACTGGTATTTGACCCACCATACCCGATGATGATCACATTTGTATAAGGCCGGTAACGGAATGCCTTTCGATTGATTGCTGGGAAAGGAGGCTTATACGAAACAAAGGAGGGAGATTGGAGACTCTGGATACGTTTTACTGTTTCACTCTCGTAAGCGATATCCACATTAAGGTTATCATACAACTGCAGCATATCCGACCCCTTTTTTATAAATGTGGCAGACAACATATAAAAAACTATTGCTTCCAA
>JBNJGT010000091.1:0-3755 GCA_051819765.1 Nanobdellota archaeon | reverse complement strand
GTTGGCCTGATCTTCTTCCACTACAAGAAAAAATAAACTTACTCAAATTCAGGGATACGATAAGGCTCACCAGCCACCGGTGCCCCTTCATTGATTCTCTCGATGAGCCCCGCAACCGCGTGATAATCGAACCCCTCATCCCGCAAGATTTCTGAGAACTGCGGATTGTTCTGGTCGATTTCACGCACATAGTTCCAGGCCGTATCACCTGGTGCAGCATCCACCGTACGGTACCCCGCCACATGGTCTGAGAGCCCTTCATAGGTTCTCGTCTGGGTTGCCTCTATCTGATTGGCGATAGCCCCTTCAAGCCCGCTTTTCATCCGCTCAAAACTATCGTTGATCCACAGCCCCGCAACCACCAATCCAGTAGCCAGGAAAGGCGTGGCAAATTTCACAAAGCCCGGGATTTGATTGTGCCGATATGAATTTCTCATGATATGACCTCCTTTTTGACTGGTGAATACACCATTATTTATAAATGTTGTGGAATTTTTGCCACTAAAAAGAGACAACAGGGATTGCACCACAGACCACCAGGTGATCCTGCAGACAACAAAGCGCCAGGACTGCACATCATGCAAACTCCTTTCGTATGAGATACTTTTGATAGGTCTCCTCATACTTGGCAAAGATGACCGGGCGCCCATGCTCAGTATTCACATTCTGGCTGACCCCAAAAAACCCACCCACAGTCAATGTGTCAGGCGGATTCTCATACAGATAATCAGGAGAATACGTGCCCCGCTCTTTGATATAGGCCATCGCACCTTGCGTGAACTCAGTCTTGTCAGCCTCCTTGGAAAAGGCGATGATCGAATCAGCTGGTGCGGATGCAAGATCGCTCAGATACCCGGGCAACGCGAAATCAGTCACTTTGGACAGGACATCCTGGTATTTGCTCTGGATCTTTTCCTTTGACTCATACGGCGTATCAAGAACCTCCCGTGAGATCTGCCGCTTCATCTCCTTGTCCGCATCCTTGAACTTTGTCTCAAACATCGTGCGTTTGAACCCGTTCCATGAATCCGCAAAAAAATTCGAGACTTTCTTATTTACAGGAGGATCCAGGGCATAGCCGCGATACTTATAGAAATGCACTCCATCCCCTGTCCAGTGGGCATTCCCCTCAACATCCGTAAACTTGATCAGCTTCGTACCATTCTCATAGAATACCTGGTAAGTGTTAGGTGGAGTCAGCTCAGGGATACACTCCCGCCCGTTCCACAGCTCATCAAATTCACACCGATAGACACACTCCCCGTCCTTGAAGACCTCATCATCAGCGCAACTCTCAGTAAGCTGCTCTTTACCATCTTGTTCATCGTCAGTATACCCATACACCCGCCCAATCTCACTTGAGTAATCCTCCTCTTCATCATCCATGAACAGATAATGCAGGTTTCCAACAATCTCTGCTGCGATCCTCGTCTTGCCGACCCCCAGGCCATCCATGCGACTTGTCTCCATAACCCGCTTCGTATCACTCTCATCTACATGCGTCGGAAACCAGACCTGCGCTGCATCAGGGCAATGCCCATCAGTATCGATAAGTTTGACAGTGATGACATGCTTTTTTCCATCATTCAGCCCTTTCCCCACAAGAAAATCATCAACTGAGACAATCGTCTGGCTTTTCTCAACACAGTTCTCATTCTCCCACGGCTTGTTCACTGGCTTATAAGTGCCATCCACACCCACCATGAACTGTAACCCAGAGGTATCCCGGTACCGAAGATCCATGTAAAGATATTCCTTATCAGTCACAAAGGGAAGTGACTTGAACTCTACCAGGTAATTGCAATTCACAAACGCCATGACCTCATCAGCGAGCACGATATACCTGCTTATCTGAGTTTCATCCGCCTCCCCTTCAGAGAAGTCATACACACCCGGATAATCCTCGATCATCGAGTACGCCCCAAAACAATCCCCCTCTATGCTCTCATCAGAAACAACAATCCAATTCGTCTCAAGCGCAAACGCACACGAAACCACCAAAAGCAGTATGACAAGCCTCATTCCTGTCCTCCACCCCGCCCGGTATATAAACCTTACGCAAGAGTTACCCAGGAACAAACTACGCAACAGAAAAACCAATCAGTTAAACACCCCGAAACAATTCCACCTCAAAGAAGACAAAGAAAAAAGGACGCCAAAAAGAAGTATAAAAGAAGTACACCTATTTGTACATGCGTGAAGCTTCCTCTCGCGCAAGATCAGGAGCCCCTGCCTGTGCCAACGTGAGAGGCAATTGCATATCCTGGAACGTGTCCATTTGCTCACGGATATAATCACATCCAGCCTTCAGGTACGAACCAAGCGCCTCAGAGCGGTAATCTGCAGGACACCCAGCCTGCGCATACGTTGCTGCCACAAACAGTCGTTCAGTCGAACCAATCAATTCATTTAGATTCATAGTATCACCGATAGCAACAGGCCCAAGGTTTATTTTTAAACATGCTTAATAGAGGATACAGGAGGTATAGCCTGTGTAGAGACATATACTTTTCATAGTAGATATAGAATCTATACACTAGATGCCTTTATAAATAGAAGCCAATTCAACAAATACATGGCAGATCAAAGAAAGGTCCAAAAAACAGGGAACATGTTTTACATGTACCTTCCCTCCCAGTGGTGCCGTGAGAAGAATATCCGGACAGGGACCAGAATAAACACATTCAGGGATAGTTCAGGCGACTTGGTCATTTCTGCAATATGCAGACATGAGAAAAGCAAGCACCTTGCCCTCCAATTAAAAGAAGATGATGAGGAGATCCTCTCAAAACTAATCGTTGCCTGTTTCATCAACCCCCTCGATTCCTTCGAGATCGATTTCGTGAAACCGCTCAAGCCCCAGCAGATTCTTGAGCAAAAAAGCCTGATGTCGACAGTCCTATTAGAAGTTGATGAACAAAAGATATATTCGGATTCGACTATGACTATTACCAATCCGCTATCCTTGTTCATCACCAACGTGCGCAAGCTCAAGAATATCATCCAAGTCATGTGTGAGGGCTATAACAAAGAGCTCATCGAACGCTTTGAAGAGGAGATTGATCACGGAAAGGTTATGATCTACAAGACAATCATCGCATCCCTTATGCACAAGCGTGAGTCCCGGTTAAGACTGGTTGAATTACATTACTTAAGCCTCATAAATATATATATCGAAAGAATGGCAGACCATATTGTAAGTACCACCCTTGATGCAAAAACAAAGGAATTCCTGATGGATGTACGAGCCATTCTTGAACGATTGTCCCAAATGATGAAAAAAGAACAGCAAGGTGAAAAGATTCTCAAGGAGGATGCAATCGAATTTTTCAAGAACGTCAAACAAATCTCAGGAACACCCTTGATTGAATCAAAGCTCAACGATATCTCCGAGGTTCTCATGGATTGGGCCATCACTAATGAGATATAAGCCCTCAAGAGGCACGCAAATCTTCCAAAGTTCTCCAAGAACCATAGAGTAAGCCCGACATCAACCGCCATAACGCTCCAATGAATTATCACTCTGAAAAGTCAAAATGCTGAAAATGACTACCGGCTTGCGCTCTCCCGACACGCCTGGGGCACAAAAAGTGTAGCAAGGAAAAATTGCACAGGACCGATCTCACAAAACGCCTTCTCCACGTATCAGCGCCCGGCACCAAAAAATTCTGGACTGCAAAGACCAAAAATGTCATATCCCCTTGCCTCATGAACTTCTTTCAAGCGTAAGCCACTGGTATGCCCGAACTACAATA
>JBNJGT010000090.1:0-3765 GCA_051819765.1 Nanobdellota archaeon | reverse complement strand
CGTTATTGGGCACTGGGAGTTTTTCGAAAAACTCGTTTTGGGGTAATCCCTTAGCGTTGGTATGGATACTGGCATGCCTTTTCACTATTGGATTATCGGATGGATTTCATGTTCAGCACTGGGAAAGCTTTTTAAATGAAATCAGGTTCCTGGCTAGTACGAGCTAAGCCGGTCCGTGAGGCTTGCTTAGACTGGAGGAAATAAAATGGCACGAATGCATTCACGTGATAAGGGACAATCAGGGTCCAAAAAGCCAGCAGAGCTTGAGAAACCGTCCTGGGTCCGTTATAAGGAAAAAGAGATCGAAATGATTGTCACAAAGCTTGCCAAGGAAGGCAAGTCAATGTCAGAGATTGGCGCAATCATGCGTGACCGCTATGGTATCCCTTCTATCCGGCAGGTGACTGGAAAGAAGGTGTTAAAGATTATCGAAGAGAAGAATCTTGCTCCTGAATTGCCGGAGGACCTGCTGAATCTGCTTCGACGGGTGAACTCCATCCGTAAGCACCGGGAGACCAACCGGCAGGACATGACCGCTAAACGCGGGCTCATGCTGACAGAGTCAAAGATTCTGAGGCTGGTCAAGTACTACAAGAAAGCAGGCAAGCTACCAGCAGACTGGAAGTATGATCCAAAGAACTTAAGCATGTATGTCTGATGGAACGTATCGTCAGTGCTGTTGCGCAAAAGATTCGTGAGATCCCGGAGACTGAGACCATCCGGGTCGTCTCGCAT
The DNA here is from genome assembly GCA_051819765.1 of Nanobdellota archaeon. Lineage (GTDB taxonomy): Archaea > Nanobdellota > Nanobdellia > Woesearchaeales > JACJVW01 > JBNJGT01. The sequence continues at coordinate 3,030 of JBNJGT010000090.1, read as the reverse complement.
TTCGATTGTGATGGCATTTGCGCCGCAGCCATCTTCATCCAGACATTGCTTCGGGCGGATCGCCCTTTTTCTCTTTCTTTTCTCCCGCATCTCGATGAGGAATACTTGGATGAGCTGGCTCGGGAGGGTTATCGGCATTATGTGTTCCTGGATCTGGGATCAGGTGTTCTGGATGAATTCGATGAGGCATTCACTGATAAGCAGGTGTTTGTGGTTGATCACCATGAAATAAGCGGCTCGTCCAATCGTGTCATTCATCTGAACCCTCATCTGGTCGGGATTGATGGGTCCAAGGATGTCTCAGGTTCAGGGGTGGTGCATCTTCTTGCAAGCGAGCTTGATCCATTGCTTGAGATGGCGCATATCGCGCTTGTCGGGGCGATCGGGGATTCTCAGGAGCATTTTGGTTTTAGCGGTCTGAATGATGAGATCTTCAAGGCTGCAGTCAAGGAGGGTGGTGTGAGTCGCCGGAAGGGTCTGCGGATCTACGGGAATTATACGAAACCCTTGCATAAGGTCTTGCAGCATTCGGTGGACCCGTACATCCCAGGGGTCTCAAAGTCAGAACGAGGGGCGATGAACCTGCTTAATTCGCTTAAGATCCCGATCCGCAAGAGCGGGCGATTCTTCTTTTATGATGACCTCTCGCAGAACCAGGAGACGAAACTGATTGAGGCGATCATCGAGCGGCGTAGTGGGGAGGCAAATCCTGCGGATGTGTATGGATATACGTATGTGAATCCCACTGAGAATATAACGGCATTGCAGGACCTGCGGGAGTTCTCGACGGTGATGAATGCGTGTGGTCGGCTCATGCGCGCATCTGTCGGGTACTCTGCCTGTCTTGGGTCTGCTCCTGCTAAAAAGGAGGCCCTTTCCATACTGCAGGACTATAAGGCCAAGATCTCTGAGGCGATGACATGGTTCGAGGAGGCAGATGGTATCATCTCGGAGAGAGGATATGTCATCGCCAATGCAAAAGAAAAGATACTTTCCACCTTGATCGGAACCATCGCATCCATCATCTCCTATTCTGCTGATTATCCCAAGGATACATTCATCATGACACTTGCGCGGTGTCCAAACGGGCGGCAAACCAAGGTCTCTTTGCGGCAGACCCCTCATTCACAGTTTGATCTGCGAGCAGTCATGAATGAGATCATAACCGATGGGGTCTCAGGCGGGCACCGCAACGCGGCAGGCGCTTTGGTCCCTGTCTCTGATGAATCCTTGGTGATCGAGCAGGCTATGCGCGTGTTCGGGCGGTATTCTTTGGAAGAAAGCCTATAATTTTAAATAGTAACCATTACTCCCATTCTATAAAGAGAGGTATTACTTATTGTTCAGTAGGGGTAGGTTGTATCCACTGAAGAATAGAAAATAATATAAAGCATGAGGCTATTAGTCATCAGTATTAATTTATAAAAGGTGTGCTTATGAAATGGTATCAGGAACTTGGATTCAAAAATAATCCCTTGGAGAGCAATCCCCTGAGGAGTCAAGAGGAACCATACGGATATGACGATGAGATCGAGAAACTTGGCTATTATGTTGAATCAGGGAATGCAGTCATGATAGAGGGGCCGGAAGGTTCAGGCAAAACACTGCTTCTCGGGCAGATCATCAATGGATTCGGGGGTAAAGGGAAGATCATCTACCTTGACGGAAACAAAGTGAACCGTCGCATAGACATCTCTAACCTCCTGATCGGGAACCAAAGCCTGGTACGTCGTATGCTGAAGAAACGGCCAAAGGGTATGATTCTCTTGCTTGATAATGCGATCGCACTCCCGCGTAAAAGCTATGAGCTCCTGCAGTATTATTTCGACCAGGATTATATCAAATCAATTGTTATCACTACTACTGATCATAAGAAGCTTGATCTGCCGGGAAGCATGATTGACAGGATCGGTTCACGGATCTTCAAGACCAAACCGTTGTCCATGGAAGAGGCAGTCGAACTGGTGCTTGATCGATTGAATCAGGACCTGATATCCAAGGACAATCTCGAAAAGCTCTATATCCTCTCAGACAAGAATATGAAGCAATTCCTCTTCAATTGCGAAAAGGTGCTCAAGTACATGGTTGATAATGACCTGGAAGAGATTGACTTCAAAACAATCAGCAAGGTTGCCGGTGAAAAGGATGAGGAGGAAGGCGAAGAGGATGTGTTCGTCTGTAATGAATGCGGTGAGGAGCTTGTTTTGGTGGATGAGCACTATCGCTGCAAGAACTGTGATATGTATTGTCCGGTGTGTGGCGTATTGATCGAGGAAGACGATTACGAGTGTCCGAACTGCGCTGTGCAATTCGAAGATGAAGAGGATGAATAAAATGTGGTATGAAGAATATGATTTTGTCGCAAATCCCTTTTCTGTGAAACCCCAGGAGAGCTCTGAGGATTTCTTCGGACAGAAGAACCTGGTCAAGAAAGTGCTCAATCACGTGCAGAAGGGAGAGGTATGCGTTGTCCGTGGCAAGTATGGGACTGGAAAGACTACCATCTTGAAAGGTATCATCGATCGGTATAGGGGAAAGCGTAAGGTCGCTTATTATAATGCCTATACCTCGGAACGAAGCATCGATTATGAGGACATCCTAGTGCAGGGCGGAAGCAGGCTTTCAACCTTCTTTGGCATCAAGAGCAAAGGTATGATACTCTTATTGGATGAGGCCCATAATCTCATGAAAGGAGACTTCGAGCGAATGGTGAACTATTATCTTGATGGATATTTCAAGGCAATTATCCTAGTGACAAGTGATGTGAATTACGAGTTCCCAAGCATCGCAAAGGATCTCATCAGCGACCGTGATTATGAGCTCGAGAAGATGGGTGAAGAGGATGCCTGGAAGATGGTGGAGAGCCGTCTTGAAGGGGTAGAGCTGCTTGATAAGGAACTGGTGAAAAAGATCCTCAAGCAGAGCGAGTCGCCACGAGACTTCCTGATGCGGTGCGAGGATGCATGCCGCACTGCGGTGGAGCGAGGCGCTGAAAAGGTCGAAGAAAAGGACATTGTCGCTTGATTCGAA
>JBNJGT010000089.1:0-3909 GCA_051819765.1 Nanobdellota archaeon | reverse complement strand
CTGACATATATAATTCTTTCTAGTAGTAGTGGGTTATTTGTACAAGAACATGATTAGCCTGCGCCTGCCACCAATATTCTGGAACAGCACTTTGTATCTTTGGAAATTGGAGATCTCACAGATGCCGGTAAGTGTTGAACGATCATGGATATAGGTCATCACACCTCCTTGCTTTAACCATCGTTTGTCAGGACCCTCCCCTCGTTTCAGCAGTTCCTGCATGATCAGTTTATTCTCTCCATTGAACATCTCCACTACCGCCAACCCGCGTAATACGCGGTGCATCTCGTTTAGGGCCTGCACCTGATCACTCTTGGCGAGGAGATGATTAAAACTTGAGTTCAAAAAAAGGACCTTATCAAAACTTAGTGGGGAGTATGGAAGCTGCGTGATGCTACCCACATCAAGCTGTAGGTGAATTCCCTTTGCCTTCAACCGTGCTTTGTCTATAAGCTCTGGTGAACTGTCGATACAGGCTACGTTATACCCTGCTTTCGCAAGGGCGACTGCTGCCCGTCCTTTCCCGCAATCAAGATGAAGGATATATTCTTCCTTTTTGCAGATCTCCTTGAGGTATTCCAACTCTTTGATCTGTCTTGGTTTGGGCTCCCTAGTTTTTTCATGGGAAATTCTGGTTTGGCTCCTCATGATGGGTTAACAGCAGTTTATGTATATAAACCTATGCCTGCTAAGTTGGGGCTTAACTATTCGGATACTTTTGCAACCTATTGACAGTTGATCAAAAGTAACCATTTGCCCGTAGGTACTCGATTGTAGCTTCAAAGTAGCGTGAGAAGGTGGGAGAGTGATCGAAGGCCGGCTGGAACCAGGACCGCACGTTCTTCTCGGTGAAGCCCTTGAGCCCCCAATCCAGGGGATACTGTAGCTCATGGACGAGGGAATCCATCTTGTCTATTGCCTTTGCGAACCGTGCTTCAGGCGTCTCCTGGGCCCGGAATTCCTGGTCGAGGTCAAAGAGCTTCTGATCGAGGCCCTGTGGCAATTGCTGTTGCAGGAGCGGGAGCGCTGCGAGTTCGCGTTCATGCTTACCCTTCCTTTTCAGCCGCTCGGAAATGCCGGTGTCCCGGGTTATGATCTCAACATCATCATGGTACATGAGAAGCTGATATACATGCAACCGATTCAGGTCTGCGAACTCTCGCTCTGTGGTCAGGAAGAAATCCGCTAGGCGCAGGGAAGAGTAGACATGCTCTGCGGTGGTCTCCCGTCGTTGATGATACACCTCATCCTTCTCGTCATGGTAATGGTTGGAGGAATGACGGGGGACTTGCTTGAGAGTGTAAAGGGGGATGATCTTCAGGAAGTTGTCAAACATGACCAAGGTTACCCCGTGGCGCTATATAAAGATATCCGTTTGTGCTGGCCTTGCATGTCCTCGGTAAAGCGAAGCATTCGATCCTAAAGCCGAGGGCGGTGTGGAAGCGACGCTTCAAGGACCCCCAGGGACAAGCTTGTTGAATTCCATACTGCCGGAGCATAGGGGGGTTATCAGATCAGATAAAGACGGTTCTCAAGCCGATCGTTTGGAAGGATGATTGCCTCCCCCACCTTTCGTGAGTCAACACTCACCATCCGATTTTCCTGAGTTCGACCTGACTGGAGTTCGTATCGCGGGAGGAACAGGCCGATTGCGCCAGGATTCCTGCTATGGATGACATAGAAATCCCCAAGGCAATAGTTGCAGTTGAAGGGACCTGAGGGGATACTGACAATGTTTTTCGGGAAGGGAATATCCGGCACTGCGAAGGGTATCGATAGGAAACGGTTGTATAGGGAGAAGTCCTGCTTTGATAGATCCAACTGTCCAAGGTGGGCCACACAGGTAGTCTCATAGGTAAAGGTCCTGAGGTAGAGCTTATGCCCTCTTTTTCCTTTCAAGCCATAGAGATTATATTCCATGCTACCCTGATTCTTTAATGAAATTTATACTTTCTGTCTTCATTGTAAGGGATATGCCCCAGATTTAAGTACCCAAAGAGATTCTGTAAAGTCGGGTGATACAATGGCAGCTGAGGTTGCTCGAAAGATGGTGGAACAGGCAGGGGTAGATGTGGACAAGCTCTTGAAGCTTCTCATAAAGAACGCTTCGGCGGAGCTTACAACCTATTACTACTATACAATATTGAGAACGAACCTTACTGGGTTTCACGGGGAGAGCCTTAAAGCTATCGCAGAAGATGCACGTATCGAGGATCGTAACCACTTTGAGGCCTTGCTTCCCCGGATTTATGAACTAGGTGGCAAACTACCGGACAACATGAATGAGTTCCATGACCTTTCAGCCTGTCCTCCTGCACGGCTTCCCAGTAATCCTGATGTGAAAAAAATCGTTGAGGTGTTGCTTAAGGCTGAACAGTGCGCTGTGCAAGGATACACAGAGATATGCAACATGACTGCTGGAAAGGATCACCGGACTTACGACTTGAGCCTTGCGATCCTGAATGAAGAGATCCAGCATGAAGCATGGTTTACAGAATTTTTGGATAAAGGTCCGTCAGGTCACTTCAGACGGCCAAGTGGAGTCAATAGTCCCTTTGTATCAAAGTTCCTGCAATGAGCGGGGCGGTTAGACTATATCCCCTGGGATCAGTTCGGACGCGAGGCCAGAGAATCGCCTTGATGACACCCAATTCCGGAATCCGTTTGTAGTAGCGACCAACGCGCCTACCAATCCCATAGATTGCGCCGCCCTCGCACCGGACAATATTTTGCCATGTATGCTTTCTGAAGTATATAGAGTTTTCACTTTGCAAAGGGATGGCTTTTATGCTTTGCAGAGGATACAAGCATATCACTGTAAGAGCCTGAGACCAGATCCTCTTGTTGCACCTCAAAGAGGTCGAGGTATTCCTGGCATTGGGCAAGCAATCTGTCTTTGCCGATGGAGCCGTCACTGTCGATCGCCTCAATCTCGATGAATGTGCCTAAGCCCTCGACGGTGTCGATGTGGAACTTGATGTTTTCTATGAAGTAGATCTCGCGTCTCTTGTCCACCACGACCAGTACCCCGTTTGCATTGATGAGAATCTCCTTGAGAGATGACCCGGGGGTTGATTCATAGAGTGTCACATGGGATTGCTTGGGACCCTCCTGGTCTTCCCGGGCATAATGGATCAGTTTATTCTCGATGGTCCCTTCCCTGAGTTTCAACCGGCCGTGGTTCACCTTGAAATAGGTATCCACTTGATGATCCTCTCCTTTGAAATCAGCGTTTCGTGCCTTAAGAATCTGCCGTACCTTGTCCTGCTCACTGGAGTGTGCTTTTATTTCGATGTTCAGGTTTGCCATGCTATATGCCTATTCTTTTTGTTTATATGTTTTGCCCACTGCGAGTCTTTCCAACAGGGAGCAGTTGTTCCTTTTTTACTTTCACTATATCAGGAGTCCTAAAAAAACAGAAAATGCTGGTCATGCCATAGGGCTTTACTATAGACTATCTTTTGCCCATGAAATCCCAATCGATCCTAATCCCTTCAATGTCTGCCATTTTAAGATATTGCCGGGAGATTGATTTATCCAGGTCACTTAGAACTACAATTGGTTCTTTGATATGTCTTCTCACTTCATCTACAATTGTCCTGACTTAATCGGTTGATGTGTCTTCTTGTCTTAAAGGTGTGACATGATTGCCCTCTAATAAATAGATCTCATTCACAGGAAAATCAGTAATCTCTCTAAGCCACGTACAGATTGTTCTCTTATGGGAACTGATGATTTCATTAACAAGTATGTTGATATGCCTGTGGTAGTTTTATGGAACTTCTGTAAGTCATCTAAACCCATAGGGGTCCCATCATCATAATTAACATATCCTCACTGCCGCACCCGACTATCAAAATGAGTGCCACTAGTATCAGTTGTCTCATGGTGCATTATTCAGTTGCATCT
>JBNJGT010000088.1:0-4217 GCA_051819765.1 Nanobdellota archaeon | reverse complement strand
TTTTCACCAGATTGACATCACAGACTATGATGCCTTAAAAGAGATTGCCAGACACGGGATCGACAAGATCCTCCACCTTGCCGCGCAAGCCGGTGTCAGGTATTCCATAGAAAACCCCTTCAGCTACCAGGAGAACAACAACAAGGGAACCCTGAACCTCCTTGAGATCTGTCGCCATCACAACATACCAAACTTCATATTTGCATCTTCTTCGTCAGTCTACGGAGGGAACACCCAGTTTCCCTTCTCAGAGGACCAGGACGTGAGCCACCCCGTCTCCCTCTATGCGGCAACCAAGAAGAATGGCGAGCTCATGTGCTATACCTACCATCACCTCTACAATATCAACTGCCGCTGCCTGCGCTTTTTCACGGTTTACGGTCCCTGGGGCAGGCCAGACATGGCACTCTTCAAGTTCACCAAAGGGATTCTCGAGAACAAACCCATCGACGTCTACAACCATGGAAAGATGAAACGGGATTTCACCTATATCCAGGACATCGTACAAGGTGTCATTGCAGCGATCGATAATGATTACCAGTACGAGATCTTCAACCTCGCCCGGGGAGAGGTCGTCGAGCTCATGGAGTACATCAGAGCCCTGGAGCAGGCCCTCGGCAAAAAGGCCCAGATGAATCTTATGGAGATGCAACCCGGTGACGTCCCCCATACAGAGGCAGACATCACAAAGGCGCAAAGGATGCTTGGTTACGCACCCAAGACAAGCGTGAAGCAAGGCGTACAGCAATTTGTCGATTGGTACCGGGAGTATTATGGGGAAGAACAATGAGATCGATTGATAATGTCGGTGTCATGGGGCTTGGCTATGTCGGCCTTCCCCTTGCCCTCTCACTCGCAAAAAGATACAAGGTTATAGGCTATGATGCAAACCCCCAAAGGATAGAAAAACTCAAAGAAGGGATCGACGAGAATAATGAGACCCTGGGTGAGGACCTGAATAAAAGCACGCTTGAGTATTCGGCCAACCCTTCTTGTTTAAAGGGATGCGATTTTGTGATTGTCGGCGTCCCCACACCCATAGGAGAAGGAAAAAAACCTGATCTTACCTGTCTCAGGTCTGCATCAGCGACAGTCGGAAAGAATATGAAGAAAGATACAATCGTTGTATTCGAAAGCACAGTCTATCCCGGTGCAACAGAAGACGTATGCGTTCCGATAATCGAAAAAGAGTCAGGTATGACCTGTGGCGTCGATTGGACAGTTGGCTATTCTCCTGAGCGGATCAATCCCGGTGATACCGAGCACACCATTGACAAGATCACAAAGGTTGTGTCAGGAATGGATACAGAATCCTTAGAGAAAATTGATGAGGTTTATTCCTCCATCACTAAAACATTCAGGGCGACTTCCATAAAAGTGGCTGAAGCCGCAAAAGTCATCGAGAATACCCAACGTGATCTCAACATCGCCCTCGTGAACGAGCTCAGTCTCATATTAAAGAAGATGGGCATCGACACCCACGACGTGCTGGCAGCAGCGGGCTCAAAATGGAATTTCCTGCCTTTCTCACCTGGTCTCGTCGGTGGCCATTGCATCGGGGTCGATCCATACTACCTCACCTTCAAGGCAGAGGAGCTGGGATACACCCCTGAAGTGATCTTGGCTGGACGACGGATAAACGATTCCATGCATAAGCAGGTCACAACACTCCTCTTTGAGCAACTCAATGCGAAAGGAAAACCAATGAAGGGATCAAAGATTGGCATTTTAGGCATCACCTTCAAGGAAAATGTCAGGGATGCACGAAACAGCCAAGTGGGACATATTATTACTGGACTGAGACGGTTGGGTGCAGAACTTTTGGTGCATGACCCCTATTTTGAAAAAGTCTTCGATCAGGAGATCGTTCCACTCTCTCACGTGAAAGACCTTGATGCGGTAGTCATTGCGACACCTCATGATGAGTATCGGTCACTGACCTGTGATGACCTGAAATCCAGGATGAAAGACCCTATCATCATTGATGTCAAAGGAATACTGGGTAGGGATGAGGCGGTGATCAGATTATGAGGATCTCAGTATTCGGCAGCGGGTATGTTGGCTTGGTGACAGGGGTCTGCCTGGCAGACCTGGGTAATAAGGTCATCTGTGCAGACATTGATGAAGAGAAGGTGAAGCGCCTCAACTCAGGAGACCCAGTCATCTATGAACCTGGGCTAAAGGACCTCCTCTCCCGGAACCTGCGGGAAGGACGTATTTCATTCACTACCGACACAAACCGGGCTGTCACTGAATCCAATGCTCTCTATATAGCAGTCGGCACACCTGAGGATAAAGATGGCAGGGCCGACCTCAGGGCTATCTTTGCGGTAGCAGAAACCATCCGGGACACAGCCAGGGAGTATAAACTTGTGGTGACCAAGAGCACCGTACCCATGGGAACAAATGATAAGATCGAAGAGATAATCAGCCAAAAACAAGATGATTTTGACGTTGTCTCCAACCCTGAATTCCTCCGGGAAGGCCGCGCCATCCATGATTTCAAGAACCCTGACCGGATAATTGTAGGGACAGACAGCAAAAAAGCAAAGACACTCATCAACAAGCTTTATGCTCCTGTTGTCAGGACAGAGAATCCCCTCGTATTCATGAGGCGCAACAGCGCAGAGCTTGCAAAATACGCAAGCAATGCGATGCTTGCAACCCGGATCTCCTTTGTGAATATGCTCTCCCGTCTCTGCGAGAAGAACGGCGGCGACATAACCGAGATCACCAAAGGCATGGGCCTTGACAAACGCATAGGCAGCCGCTTCCTTCATGCAGGCATAGGCTACGGGGGAAGCTGTTTCCCTAAGGATGTCAAAGCCCTCCTGCATACATTGAAAGACCATAGCTGTGATGCATCCATACTTGATGCCGTAGAGCAGGTAAACCAGCAACAAAAGGATCTGTTGCCGAAGATCCAGACCCTCGTTCCTGATCTGAAAGGAAAACGCATCGGACTGCTTGGCCTTGCATTCAAGCCAAAGACTGATGATATCAGGGAAGCACCCGCACTCACCATCATACAAAGACTGCTCCAAGAAGGAGCCACAGTACAGGCCTTTGATCCTGAAGCTGCAGAGAATGTAGCTAAGCAATACGAGATAGGGATAAAGGACACACCCTATGAAACCGCGCGTGATGCGGATTGTCTTATCGTCTGCACAGAATGGGATGAGTTCAGGAGTCTTGACCTAGAGCGGATAAAGGAACTGATGAAGCACCCAAACATCGTAGATGGTCGCAACATTTACAATCCTGAACACATGCAAGGCTTCAATTACATAGGTATAGGAAGGTGATGGCTCCCGGCGGAGAGAATGTGCTTGAGTCTTACATGCAGAACTGAAAAATTTGTCTCTTCTTATAATCCTCCCTTAAAGTAAAGAAATTTCATTCAAGAATTAATAAATTCATCCTATCGCTAAAGCATTGGGCTTTACGGATGAATAGTTGAAATTTCTAACAGAATTGAAGAGCAATGATGCCTGTAAGATTATTATTGATATAAGCAAAAGAGAGTCTGTGATCCTTGAGCCTGCGATCAAGCGCATAGGTTTGCATATCAAAGAGATACCCATGTTTGATGTTGTTGTTATGGCTGAACAGGAAATCTTTACTGAAAAGATCAGGGTTATAATGACAAGAAACAAAGCCAGAGACATGTATGATATGTACTATCTGGTAGGAAAAGGTATTACACCTGATCTGGATTTGATAAATCAGAAGCTCGCATTTTATTCCACAGAATTTAGTAATGATCAGTTCAAGGATGCATTGGATAAGAAGAAAGGCATCTGGGAAAGTGAATTAAGGCACTTGGTAAGGTCTTTTCCTGATTTTTCAAAAGCGCGCGAATTGATCTATGAGAAGGTTTTCCCCTCTGTATAGGTCTTTCTTTCCTAAGATTTATAAAATGACATTTCTTTTTTTGAAGTTATGGATCTCACCTCAGTTGAAACTTACAAGGAAAGCATACTCGCAGAATTATCAACAATTCTTGCAGGGTACGATGACATCGAAGACATCAAACACAATCTAAAGGAGATAAACGCATACCAGAATCTTGATCAACTCCAGCCGATCACAGGCCACTCAGTAATCTATCTCGACGAGAGTCTTGACACGACCTCAGCAAAAAACGCGATCCTCAACGGAGAGATCTTCTGGGAGCATCATGCCGCAGGAGAAGCAACCCGCCTGGGCCTTGGCAC
>JBNJGT010000087.1:0-4297 GCA_051819765.1 Nanobdellota archaeon | reverse complement strand
CTGCTTCCTTGATTTTTGCTTTTACAATAAATGACATACATTCACCTCGTTGCTTTTATCCTTCTTTTTGAGTATACCTATTTAAATTTTTGGTTATTTATATAAGACCTGACCGAAGCCGCTACAGTCTCAGCCACTCCCTCGTCAAACGGTCCGGGGATGATCCGGTCAAATGTTGGCTCTGGGACCGCTCTTGCAAGGCCATAGGCTGCCGCCTGCTTCATGCCCTCTGAGATGTCACGCGTCCGGGTTGAAAGCACTGCCTTGAAGATTCCCGGAAACACAAGCACATTATTGACTTGGTTTGGGTAATCTGATCGGCCTGTGGCAATGATTCTGGCTCCTGCTGCCCGTGCCAGTCCTGGATCTATCTCAGGGGTCGGGTTCGCCAGCGCAAATATGATGGGTCTCTCATTCATTGACCTCACATCAGCCTCAGAAAGGATATTTCCTTTTGAGACCCCGATAAAGACATCCTTATCTGAGATAACCTTGCTGAGGGAACCTGAAACCCTGTTTTTGTTCGTCGCCCTAGCGATCTCCTGTTTGTACTGGTTAAGTCCGTCCCTGCCCTCATGGATCGCTCCCTTCGAATCGAGGACGATTATCTCTTGCGCTCCCTCAAGTAACAATAACTGAGCGATGGCAAGCCCTGCAGCCCCTGCGCCGTTTATGACAAATCGGGTCTTCTCGATTACCCGGCCAGTGAGAGTAAGGGAATTGATTATTCCTGCGAGGACCACGATGGCAGTGCCATGCTGGTCATCATGGAATACTGGTATGTCGAGTTCCTCTTTGAGTCGGCGCTCAATCTCAAAACATCGTGGTGCTGAGATATCTTCAAGATTGATGCCTCCAAACACCGGAGATATCTGCTTGACATGCTCTACAATCGCATCCGTATCCTGGGTCCTGAGCGCAATGGGAAATGCGTTGACCCCTCCAAACTCCTTGAACAGCATGCACTTCCCCTCCATGACCGGCAGGGATGCCTCAGGGCCGATATTGCCAAGCCCCAGAACGGCTGAACCATCAGTCACCACCGCAACCGTATTCTGCTTGACAGTGTACTCATATGCGAGGGTCAAATCATTGGCAATCTCTGCGCATGCCTCTGCCACCCCCGGGGTATAGGCAACTGAAAGGTCTTCTTGGTTCTTGATAGGCAATCTGGATATGACCTCCAGCTTTCCTCCCTTGTGTTTTTCGAGCACGTTCATACTGGTGCTGAATCAATCCGATGTTTATGTGCTTTTAGAAAAACATTTAAATTCACTCAGATTTTGGACTATCTATGGCGAGACGAAAATCCACCAAGAAGAGCAACCGGAAACAACTGTTCTTTGGTCTGCTGATTATAATTCTCATGGTGAGCAGTGGCTTTGGTATCATGTTCAGCGGCTACTCTTCATCGGCTGAGTCATATGAGTACAACGGGTATTCGTTCAGCCGGACAAGCCAGGGGTTCCAGACCACTGTTGATGGTGCGCCTCTCAAGGCATATTATCTCCCTCAGGAGGTTGACTACATCAATGTATCTGACAGTATCATCCAGCAGCTGTCGAACACTCGTCAAATCGACGTGACCTCTGATCCTGAATCCATTGCTGCCCAGGAGATTGCAACTGCTCAGTTCTACCTCACTGAGATTGGAGCTTCACACCTGAACGCTTATGTCCGCAATGGTTTCACCAAGGAGAATCAATATAACATCTCAATCATCACCTGCGGTGAGTCCCAGGTACCGGTCCTTGTATATGAGTTGGCAAACCAGACAAGCATAACAAACCAGGGTTCCTGTATCCATATGAAGGGCAGTGGCGCTGATAGTTTCATGCGCATGACCACACGGTTAGTGTATGGGGTATTAGGGGTCATACAATGAAGAAGCACGCAGAAGAACCTGAAGACGAAGATGCTGAACAGCCTGAAGAGGATGCAGAAGAGGATAGGGAAGAGACAGAGGATACAGAAGAGGGTGAGAGACGACAAACCTCCCGGCGCCGGAAAAAACAGAACCGTTCATTCCTCATAGTCGGCATATTCATTGTTGCGATCATTGCGGCAATCCTTGCCATGATGTTTCTGGACCTGAACCAGGAAGAGCAGACCGTCCGTGAACACCAGTACAATGGGTTCAATGTTCTCAACATAAGCGACAGATGGTTCACCACTGTACAGGTTGAGGGCAAGAATCGATCGCATACGATAGAGATGCACTATGGTCCCATGGAGGTTGATGAGATCACTATGGATCCCCAGGTGATTCCTACAATCCTGCAAGCGAATAAGGTGTATCTCACCGTTGACCCGGATGCAAGTTCACATAGTGTTATTGCCATGGTCGAGGTGGGTAAGTTTTTGGGTCAGACCTATGATTTTTATAACATTCCGAGCGAAGCCGCATTTACAAAGGAGAACCAGCAGGGTCGAAAGGTCATAACGTGCCAGAACGCAACCCCTCAAAGCATTGTGCTCGACTTTCGGGTCACCAACCAGACCAGGGTGGAGCTGGAACAGAACTGTATCCTCGTGCAGGGTGAAAGCAAGGATGACATTATCCGTGCATCTAACCGCCTAGGCTATGCCTTGGCAGGTATCATATGACTGACCACTATTTCTCCAAAAAACAGGCCTCCCGTCCCCGCTACCAGCAGCTTACAGTAACTCTAAGAGGTGTCAGCCTCACCTTGACCACCAGTTCAGGTATCTTCTCAAAGGATCATATCGATAAGGGCACGCTGCTTCTCATTGATACAGCCACAGTGCCACAGGATGGGACACTCCTCGACCTTGGATGCGGCTACGGTCCTGTGGGTTTATCGATAGCTAAAGCGCACCCGAAGATTCATGTCACCCTTACAGATGTCAACGAGCGCGCAGTGAAACTTGCGCGGAAGAATGCCCGCGACAATAACCTCCAAAATATTACCACCATCCAAAGCGACATATATGACAACATCGATCAAACCTTTGATACCATTCTCCTGAACCCCCCCCAGACAGCCGGCAAAGCTATCTGCCAACAGATGATACAAGAAGCCCCCGCTCATCTCACTGGCGGTGGTTCCCTCCAGATTGTCGCCCGTCATAACGTTGGTGGCAAGACCCTGGCGAGCATCATGAAAGAAGTCTTTGGTAACATGGATGTATTAGCTAAGAAAGGCGGCTTTCGCATCTACAGGAGTATCAAAGGACTGTGAATTCTCCATTGCACAGGTCAACAAACCGAAATCCCACCCCCAGTTCCTGCAGGGCAGTCACAACCGCCGTATGTTCCCGTCCTGAGCCAGAGCAGATATTCACCGCGACCTCAAGGCCAGTGATCCTATCTTTCAGACGAGCCAGAATCTCTTTCTTTAGGGTCAGGCTATCATCATTGAAATTCGCAACGATCAACTCAGTCTTCGCATCGGGCTGGAACGTATCTTTGCCGAACTGATTGGTGATTAGGAATATCTTTTCCCACTCTTGGGATCTGAGAAGTTTTGCTACCTGTCCCCACGTACCCTTGCCGGTTGAAAGTACCGCGACCAACTGTGTCATGGCTCTTCAGAATAAAAAGCATCTTATAAATCTTTTCATAGCCTGCCATGCTTTAGATAGGCTTCGATATCATCATCACTCATCTCATTCGATTTGCGTGTCGGTTTGATAGTGATGGTATTGGATCGCTTGTCATAGGCATGTTTCTTTTGTTTGAGATAGTATCCGTATGCAAGCCCACAGGCAAGCCCTGCAAGATGTGATACGTTTGCGATACCACCCGGACCGACCCCCAGAAGCCCAAGGATATCCACCGCTGCGATGATAATCCCTGCGGTTCGAAGCGACATGGGAATCACAAAAAAGAACAGTACCTGCAGGTGTGGCAATAGCATGATGGTCATCCCCAGGATTCCCATGATAGCACCACTAGCTCCCACTGCCCGCATCCCGAAAGGTGTCACGACAAACGCGATTGCCGCAATGATCCCTGCCATAAAATAGAGATAATAGAACCGTCGCGTTCCGATACGTTGTTCGATCAGTGGCCCAAACATCAACAGGACAAACATATTGAAGAAGATGTGTGTGATTCCTGCGTGCAGGAACATGGAAGTCACCAGGATCCACGGGTTCATAAGCACCCGGCTGCTTTCAAGCCACAAAAGTTCAGTGAAAGGCAAGTTTGCTGCTTCAAAAAGGATTTGCAGGATAAAGAACACGATGTTCGCGCTCAAGATAGTGATGACAGCGCTCGGTTTTCTCATATTCCCCACAAAGGAATCGGTCTTTTTAAACTTATTGCCAAAAA
>JBNJGT010000086.1:0-4341 GCA_051819765.1 Nanobdellota archaeon | reverse complement strand
AGTTGTTCTTTCTGGAGCTCCTCGATGATCTGGAGCCGAGCCTCATGCACGGTGAGACCCTGGTATTTCCCTGCAATCTCTTTGAGTTTCCCATCCTTGGTGAGAAGGCTTCTGAGGGGGAGCTCATGGGCAAAGTACCATTCTATGTCTGTCTGATCACCGAAGGTGCAACACATGACAAGACCGGTCCCCTTCTCAGGGTCGGCGCGCTCATCTGCGATGATTGGCACCTCATGGCCAAAGAGTGGGACAGTCGCCGTGCGGCCCTGAAGGTGCGAGTAGCGGTCATCCTCAGGATGATAGAAGAGTGCCACACAGGCTGGCAGGTATTCGGGCCGGGTGGTGCCGATGATGAGCTCATCACCGTTTGATTTGAATACGATGTCATTGAAGGTCGATGGCTGGTCCTTGTCCTCGCACTCAACCTGGGAGATTGCGGTACTGCAGTGCGGGCACCACAGCACCGGGGCATCCTTTCGATATTGCCGACCCTTCCTGTAAAGGTCAATGAAAGAGCGCTGGGAGATGCGCTGGCAGTGGTCGCCACGGGTTGAGTAGAACAGGGAGAAGTCACAGCTCAGACCCATATCCTTCCAATCCTGGATCATCTTGGGACGAATCTCCTCCAAGGCGTCCAGACAGACTTGGGTGAATTCTTTACGATCCATGTTTGCAGCTTTGACTTTCTTGAGTTTCTCCACGAAGATCTCAGTTGCGATCCCATTATCATCGGTGCCGAAGGGATAGAAGATCACTTTTCCTTTCATGCGGTTGTACCGGGCGATAAAATCCATCTGCGTGTATGAGAAGGCGTGGCCCAGGTGCATAGTGCCACTGATTGTGGGAGGTGGTGTGTCGATTGAATAAATCTCTGTCTCCTCGTCAGGATTGAAGGCATAGGTACCCTGTTCCTGCCATTCCTCTGTCAACCGCGATTCGACCTTTGCTGCATCGTATGATTTTTCCATTTTCATCCTACTAGGTAGCTTTCCATACATATAAATCTTATCATTGGTTGTAACGGGCGATTGCATCCTTGATCATATGCAAGTGCTTTTCCTCCTCTACCACCATATTCTCGAAGAACCGCTTGAGTTCGCCATCTGCATGGGAGGCGTATCGGGTGTACATCCCGATGGATGCCTGCTCACGGATCTTTGCAATCTTGAAGAGTTCAGGGATGGAGTCATCTTTTGGTAGCGGTATGTCAATATGATAGGCCCCCATGCGATCCAATCGTTCCTGAAATTTCTGAAGATCTGTTGGACCCAAGTTCTCGAGCATGCTCTCATGGCGTTGCTCTTCAACCACCATCTGAAGACAAAAATCACGGGCGGGGCCATCAAATTTGTCTGCCAGTCGCTTGTAGAGGGTTACTGACTCTTTCTCATGCCCTATGGCGTTCCTGATTGCCTTGAAGGTGCGCGGGTCCATCCATTTCTCCCTGTAGCAATATCTTTAAAAATATTTGGTTGTGGCATTCTGTTGGCATATTTTGCACAGCTTAATCAATCTTAAATACTCTTAAATAGTACAAATATTTTCAGCAATACGGAGGGAAACCATGAAAACCGAAGAAAACTTGAAAGCAGCATTCGCTGGTGAAAGCCAGGCGCGGAACAAATATGACTACTACGCAAAGGCAGCGAGAAAAGAAGGCTACCATTATATCGCACGAATCTTTGAGGAGACTGCCCTTAACGAAGTGCAGCACGCAAAGGATGAGTTCAAGCTTTTGAAAGGTATAAACGACACGAAGACCAACCTGAAGGCTGCTATTGATGGTGAGAACTACGAAACCACTGACATGTACCCTACCTTCGCAAAAGAAGCAGAAGAGGAAGGGCAGGATGAGGCTGCAAAACTTTTCAAGGAGATCGCCAAAGTCGAGGAAAAGCATGAGAAACGATTCAAAAAACTCCTTGAGATGGTTGAGAACGGTACAGTCTACAAGCGGGACCATGATATACCCTGGAAATGCAGCAAGTGCGGCTATATCCATAAAGGAACCCAACCCCCAGAGGAATGCCCTTCATGCAAGCATCCCCAAGAATACTATGAACCAGAGTGCATGTGCTTCTCTGATGAATGCGAGAAGTGCCGGTGATAGAGATGACAGACGGTGAGACGTATAAGTGCTTTACGTGCGGCAATAAGGTGAAGATCGTCGAAGCCGGCGGGGGCATCCTTGTCTGCTGCGGTCAGGAGATGTCAAAACTGGACGATGAGTGAACAGATTTCCAAAAGGCTTCATTGGATCGGGGTGAACAACCCAGAGGGACGTGATTTCCACGGCATCTCCACCCCACGAGGAGGTTCGTATAATTCGTACCTCCTCTCGGATGAGTATCCGACCCTGATTGATGGAACGCATCAACGCTTCCTTGATGGGTACCTGGAGAGCCTAAAGGAGGTCATGAACCCTCAAGGAATCAAGTACATCGTCATCAACCATGCTGAGCCTGACCATTCGGGTGCACTTAATGAACTAGTTTCGCTAACAGGTGCAACCATTGTCTGTACAGAGAAGTGCAGGGAATTGCTTGAGGCGATGGGTATCTCGGCTGAGTTCAGGACAGTGGGAAACAATGAGGAGATGAGCATCGGGTCTTTGACCCTGCGTTTCATCATGGACCCCATGGTGCATTGGCCTGAGACCATGATGACCTCTGTGCCAGAGGAGAAGGTACTGTTTTCCGGAGACCTGTACGGAACAGAGATTGCCCATGAAGCCTTGTTTGCGGATGAGATGGAGGATTTTTCCGAGCTTTCCCGGGATTATTTCGCGCTTGTCATGCGACCGCTTCACATGAGCGTGAAACAGGCAATAAAGCGGACCAGAGAACTGGAGCTTGAGTTGCTCTGCCCATCCCATGGACCGTGCCATCGTGACCTGAGAATAATCGATTACTACGAGCGCATGTGCACCTCACCGGAAGAGGATAAGGTACTTATCATGTATGCCTCTATCTGGGGGAGCAGCAAGCGTATGGCTGAACAGTTGGCAGCAGGAGTCAGGGCAGAGGGGATGGAGGCTTGCGTGAGAGACATCTGCAAGACAAACATGGTCTCTCTCATGGCTGAGGCGTTGACAAGCAAAGGCTTGATGCTTGGGTCCCTTACTATGCTGGGGATGTACCATCCATTGTATGAGACAGTATTCGCATTCCTGAAACTCAACAACCAACATAAGAAGGCATTTGTCTTCGGCACTTACGGCTGGTCGTCTGCCGCCTGCAGGGGACTCACGCAGAAACTTTCTGAATTGCGCTATGAGATAGTGGGAGAGCGGGATTTGCGGTTCGGGAGGCCTGAAGAAGAGAAGCAGCTGGTGGAGGATGGCAGACAATTTGCGATCAAACTAAAGGAGGGATAAAATGACCTTATGGAAATGTAGCAACTGTGGATATATCCACGAAGATGAGGAGGCGCCGGAGGAATGCCCCAAGTGCGGAGCACCAAAGGAAGCCTTCAATAAGCTTGATGAACAGGCAGAGGATCTTGTACAGAAATCACGGGTAAGCAACGAGGCACACATGGCACTTCTTGGTTTGTGTGAAGAGGGCTATGGTATGGCCCAGACACTCTATGAAGAAAAGCTGGATGACAACTGCGTTGCTATCGCAGAACGAGCCATGGGAGACTTTGAAGAGATCATCCAGTCGATCAAGGCAGAGTTAGAGGCCCATATGAAGAAGGGCAAGTGGGGCTAATGGATTTTGAGGCGACCATCCTGTCAGTGACAAAAGTCACTCATGATGTGACACGCATCATGCTGACCCGGCATGATGAATTTTCTTTTGTTCCCGGACAATACGGGCTTGTGTTCCTGGAAGACGAAGGGAAACCATTCACCTTCACCAGCATCCCGGATGATGCGCACCTGGAACTGACAGTGAAGGAAAAGGGTGATTTCACCGCAAAGCTTGTGAGGTGCCAGCCAGGTGACATCCTGACCATACGGGGTCCGCTTGGTCAGGCTCTCAACTTCACTGATGAGCTTTCACGGGTGATTTTTGTGGCAGGAGGGTCAGGTATCACGCCGTTCATCTCCTTCCTGCGGCACGTGTACCAGCGCGGCCTGGATCATCAATTTGTGCTGTTCTATGCCAACAAGACCCGCGAGGATGTCATCTATGGGACGGAACTGGAAGCATACCAAAGCGTGCGGCTGATCCATGCATTCTCTGAACAGGGAGCGTATGTGACAAAAGAGCTTATCCAGTCGAACGTGGATGACCCTGCCCGGCATACCTGGTTGGTGTGCGGGCCACCACCCATGACTGCATCCCTGCGCAAAATCCTTTCAGAACTGGGAGCAGCGGATGTTCGCATCGAGCC
>JBNJGT010000085.1:0-4555 GCA_051819765.1 Nanobdellota archaeon | reverse complement strand
TGAACAGGCGCTGGAGTTCCTCAACTATGTGAACGACAATTATCTTGCGCCAGGAGGGCTTGAGATGAGCGAGAATGAGCTGATGCTGATTGCGTCTGACAAGCAGCGTGCCATGGAATACTCTCAAAGCGCAATCAATGGTGAGATGGATCCGTACTTCAAGAACCGGTACAAGATCTCACCTAATTGATTTTTTTTAAATTGATTTTTTTCTTTTTTATGGAAATCGCGGTTACTTCTTCCTATGATCGGGTTTTCAACAGGGGCAGTCTACACTTGGGACAATCAACGGCCAGATAGATATCCCGATATCCTCATGAAGCACTATCAGCTGCTCTCTTCCAGATGCCGTTCAACATCTCGCCAGCCGATGTCGGTTCGGTAATGCAGGTTGTTGCCCTCGATCTTGATGCGGGTCATGGCGCAATAGGCCCGTTCCTGGGCTTCAAGGATATCCCTTCCTTCTCCCACGACACTGAAAAGCCTGCCCCCGTCGCTGTAGAATTTGTCATCCTGGCGTTTGATCCCACCCCCATAGACGGCTACACCCTCCTGCTTCATGGCGTCCTCGAGCCCGAAAATCTGTTTTCCCTGAATGGGTTCGTGGGGATACCCCCGGGCGGCACCTACGACACAGACCCTTCTCAAATCATCCTCCACCACTTCAACCTCGTGGAGGCGTTGCTGGATGGCAGAGGATACAAGGTGCAGATAATCAGTTTTGATGGCGGGCAGTACCACCTGGCATTCAGGGTCACCCCACCGGGCATTATATTCTATGTTCATGAGCTTATCAGTGAGTATGCCACCTATGAACATGATACCGGTATAGGGGATGCCTTCCTCATTCAAGCCTTTCACTATGGGCTTGACCATCTGCTCCTCAATCGTTGCAGTGAGGGGTTCTGCAGCCATTGCAGGAGAGATCGCACCCATGCCGCCGGTCTGGTCACCTTCATCGAAATTGTTGAGGGTCTTGTTATCCTGGGCGGATGGCAGCATGAGGTAGCTTTGACCATCGCAGATGGCATAGCTTGAGAACTCTTCACCGCGCAGGCCCTGCTCAATCAGAAAGACCCGACCTGCCTCGCCAAAGGATTGCATCTCTTCAATATTTCCCAGTGCCTCTTCCAATGTCGTAGACTTCAAGGCTCCCTTTCCCGAGCAGAGACCTGCGGCCTTGACATAGATGAGGGGTTCGCAGGTCTCATATAATTTGCGGACATAGGTCTTTGCCGCCTCATGGCTGGTGAAATAGCGGAAATGGGGATGGGGCACATTGTTGCCTGCCATGAATTCCCGGGACCATCGCTTGTCCCACTCAATGCGGGCGGCCTTGCGGGTGGGGCCAAAGGTTGTGAACCCATGGGATTGGAGCTTATCCACTGCCCCTGCGGCCAGTGAATCATCCTGTGAGATCTCGATAAGGTCAGGCTTGTGATGCCTGGCGCGCTCAAGGATGGAGGCAGGGTCATCAAGAGAGCAATTCTTGTCGATAATAACCTCTTTCTCCCGTTTGAAGGGTATGAGATCGTTTCCCGGGGTGACGATTATGCGCGATGCATCGCTTTTCTCGTAGGCGCAGGAGATGACATGTTCGCGTGCTCCATTTCCAACTATCATGACTGAGACCATGAGAAAGACAATGCAAATTCGATTAATTAAGTTTTGGATAGGTTTTTAAGGGCCATTTCATTCTTCTTAGCAAATGAAGACCGGACAGACCTATGCAATTCCAACACTGGCGCTTGAGGAGTACCTTGGCCATGGGAAAGAGTATGCAACCCGGTTGAAGGGATTGCTTCCCGGACCGATGGCAAGCTTCCTTGTGCAAAGCAATAACCTTGGCATGTCAATGGCAACAGCCTTCGGATTCTTATACACAGATTCAAAATATGTTCCTGTCTGGAAAAAAAACAAAGAATCCAGCATGATTGAAGGTGGCCTGAGAGAAGTACCGAAGAGACTGTTCACCAAAGCCTCAGCTTGTAATGTAGCTTTCAATCTGGCAAACACAGGATTCAACCCATGTGGCCTTCCAGACCAGTGGAATCTTTTTTTCTCAGCTGTTGCTGGCGCAACCCTGCAGGAGGTGGTTCCAGAGCTCAGCTATGCGAAGGGCATCTGCAGGCAATCCCTTGATGATTACTTCCTGAGCGCTGGGGAGGAGGGTGGCCTTATCGGGGGAACCACCGGCTTGGTAGGGAATGGGCTTGTCGGGGGAAAAAACCGAAACATCATCAGGGCCTATAGCACCTACCACGAACTTGACCCAAAAGAGATAACACTTTCCACAATCGAGAAGACCCCTTACACAGTATATCTGCAGCGGACCTAGTACTCCTTTCTACAGGACTCTGAAAAGCGGGACATTGGTGTGCCAGATTGAGCACCAGTTACATCCTTTCAGACGGTATTTTGGGAAAACAGATCTGAAAATTGGCTCCAACTCCATGTTGCAGACCACACAATGAAAACTGTATCCAGGTGGTCTCTTGTCAGGCATGGGGGTGGAGAAGGAGGATCTATTTTTTACTTTATAGTGAGTACACCTTGGCAAAAATTTATAAACTAGCTTTTGTTACTCTGCGATGTTAACAAAAAGAGTGACACTATGGCAAACAAAATCCTGGTAACCACACAAAATCCCGAGGAAGTCCATGCAGCAATAAGTGCAGGAGCAGACGCACTAACCATACCCATTGATTCGTATGACCCCGATCTGTTCTGTTACGCGAAGATCCAAGGCGTGCAGGTATACCTGGCATGTGAGCAAATCGTTACAAATGAAGACTTATCCTTCTTTCTCAGACAGATCTCTGCTGCGGTGGCAGAGGGGATCGATGGCATCTACCTGACTGATATGGGTATTGCTGCAACAGTCAAGGAACATATTGACATTCCGATCATCCTTTCACCTCATACCCGTATCACAAATTATGAAAGCCTGAAGCGGTTTTCCGTTGCTGATGTGATCATCCTTTCTCCAGAGATCACACGGGATTCCTATCTTGAAATCAAAAAACGGGCTTCAAGCATAGGAATTGTTGTTCATGGTACTCTGGATCACCTGTATTCCAATCAGATCAAACTCCAGGAGCTTTCCATGTACCCTTATCTGGAGGAGTTCGACAATGTGGTTCTCACCATCTTCTCCAATAACAAGAATCCAAGTGACCTTTACCGGATTGTCAGTATCTATGCAAACAACACTGCAGAGGCAGAAGAAGAACTTACCATGACCTCAAAAAGAGCTTTGTTCTCAGGCATCTATGGCAAGCGAAAACCCACCAAAAAAGGAGTTTTCATGGGCAAGGTGGCTAATGGATGTCTTGAACTGCAGAGGGATCTGCGCAGGGGGGAACAGATCCTTATCCATAATGGGCGAAGAGGTACATTCTTCAAGATCACCTATATACTCAAAAACAAAAAAGCGGTTGAGGAAGCCTGGGCAGGTGATAAGATCCAACTTCGGTATCCGCATTTCAAGAGCGGGAATGCCATCTACAAGACTGGGCTTGCAACAGTCGATTTTGCGCGTAAACGTGCCGCAGTATCCTTGAGATACAGTTTCGATGAGCAAGGCCTTACTGTGACACTCCAGGATAAGACTGGCACGGTACATGCCACCTCCTCTGATGTGATGAAAGCTGAAAGACACCCAATCACACAGGCTGAACTCGAGACCAAATTGTGCCGAATCAACGATTCACCATTCAGGGTTGCGGAAGTCTCAGGGGATTTCAAGACTGATCTCTTTGTTTCCTACTCGACAATCAACCAGGTGAGGAACAATGCAGTTGAACAGCTGCGGGCACTCCATATGGAAAGATTCAGGCGCAATCCTGTACCCATCAGTGCACCACATGTTGAGACGCAGGCACGGGATGTACGGGTATACGTGAAAGCCAATAGCTTTGAGACTGCACTTGAAGCACTGGAGGCTGGCGCTGATGCCTTGTACTACGACATATTCTCACCTGATGTGCCGGACTGCCAAGCTTTGTGCGCCAAGCACAATGTCCCATTGTATCTTACCACTCCCAGGATCATACAGGAAAAAGAATTGAGCCATATCATGAAGCTCATCGAGCACTATAATCCTGATGGCATATTGGTGGGAAACCCAGCACTCCTGAAAGTCAAGGCACACAAGCATCTGGATAGCAATTTCCAGATCGCAAATACCCAGGCTCTCACTTACTGGGGCCTTCCGGCAATCACGAGCCACCCTATCGCTGATGAACGGGCACTGCTGTTTGTATACGGGAGACCGTCTACTAACACCCGCTTTGAGGTCAAAGCAAAAGGGATTGTCACCCCTTATGGGGACACTATCATCCATGGCAGGCATATAGACCGGACTGAAGAGATTGCAACCTATATCAATCAAGGAGTTTCCCGGTTCTACCTAGACCTAGATGAAAACGTTGTCGTTACTATCAAACGCATCAAGCTGACAAATTAACGACGATCCACTCGTTTCCTGTGATCCTCACAAAGCCGATATAATCGTTTGGTGCGAGGGTTCTTGCGGGTCACCTTCTTTCCGCAG
>JBNJGT010000084.1:0-4567 GCA_051819765.1 Nanobdellota archaeon | reverse complement strand
GTGAAAGGGGGAGGTCCCTTACGGGGATGTCACCTCTTTTTAAAAAGAAACGAGGCCGAAGCCGATGCTAACGGAATTCTTCGAAAAAATCCGGCTTACCAAAAACCTTTTAAAGATTGGAGAATTTTTCATCTTCGGAGAGAGAACGGAGGATGCGTTTCTTCTGACTATGGCGAAATTGAAAAGACTATCGCCCACGTTGCGAGAAAAGAAAAGGTACCTGGTATTCAAGATTGAATCAAAGGATTCCCTGGGGGGTTTCAATCTGGTTTCTCGTGAATTACATAAAGGACTGGCCTACAGCCTCGGCTCATTCGGCATAGCCAGGGCAGGGATATCCATACTCCCAGATCTGTATGATCAAGAGCGCCAGGAAGGCATCATCCGTACAAGCAACAGGGGGCTCGATGAAGTGCGAGCGGCCCTCGCTTGCATAACATATTTAAATGGGATTCCTGTCCTTATCCACTCATTGGGTGTCAGTGGGATTCTCAAAAAGGCAAAAAGTAAATTCATGGAGGTAGAAAAATGCAACAACCAATGCCACATCAAGTAATGGGTTATGACAGAGCCATAACAATGTTCAGCCCTGATGGACGGCTCCTTCAGGTGGAATACGCAAAGAAAACTGTTAAACAGGGTTCCACTGCGATCGGAATCACCTACAAGGAAGGCGTTCTTCTCGTCACTGATAAGAGGATTGTCGATAAGCTTATCATCCCCGATTGTGTTGAAAAGATCTTCCAGATCGACGATCATATCATCGCGACAGCCTCAGGGATCCTTTCGGATGCACGGGTGCTTGTGGAGCGATCCCAGACCCATGCACAGCAACACAAGGTCACCTATGATACCAATGCTGATGTAGGTTCAATCGTCAAGGACATTGCCAATCTCAAGCAGATGTGCACTCAGTCAGGAGGACTGCGACCATTTGGTGTCAGCCTGCTTGTCGCAGGAATCGATCGTAAAGGACCAGTGCTTTTCGAGACTGACCCGACTGGAATCTTCTTCCAGTACAAGGCAAGTGTCATCGGAGAAGGGCAGCAGGAGATCGAAGAATTGATCAGTCAAGAATATAAGGAAAACATGAACCAGGACAACGCTCTCAGACTTGGGCTTAAGGCTATGCACAAGTTCCTTGGAGAGGAACTGACAACAGAGCGCATCGACGCTGCGTTTGTCTCAACCGAAACAGAGCAGATGGAACGTCTGTCCAACGAGACATTATCGAAACTGATAAAGGAGCTCAAGAAGTGATCAAAATGTCGGATATGCATCTTGCCCGGTTAAAAAAAGGGGAAAACACTTTTGAGGTGGTTGTCGATCCGGACCTTGCAATGGAGTACAGGAATAACGGAGACGTGACATTGCATGATGTCCTCAAGAGTGATAAGGTCTGGTTCGATGCGAAAAAGGGCCAGGAGGCCTCCCATGAGAAGCTCCAGGCTCTCTTTGAGACGGATGATCTGCTCGCCATTGCGGAACAGATAATCCGGAAGGGTGATATCCAGCTCTCAGCTGAATACCGAGAGAAAAAGCGACAAGAGAAATACAGTACAGTGGTCTCCATGATCCAGCGACACGGCGTGGACCCAAGGACCAATCTGCCGCATCCCCGCAACAGGGTTGAAGCAGCCCTTGAGGAAGCAAAGGTAAAGATTGATGAACATAAGACCGCAGAGGAGCAGATCCAGGACATATTACGGAAGCTTCAGCCAATACTGCCGATCAAGTTCGTCACCAAGAAGATCGAGATCCACCTACTGGCGGAATTCGCAAACAAGGTCTATGGAACACTGATGCAGTTTGGTAAGATTGTCCAGGACGAATGGCAGTCTGATGGAGGATGGAAAGGCGTGATCGAGATCCCAGGAGGACTTGAGCCAGAACTCTACGAGACCTTAAGCAAAAAATGCCATTGTGATGTTCAAACAAGAGTAATTGAAACAAGGTGAAAAAATGACAGTTGCACAAAACGAAGTAGCTGTACCAGGAGAGGTCCTTGCGACAGGAATGGACTATCTCCCCAGTTATGGTACATACCGAAACGGTGAAAATATATATGCAAAGATTCTCGGCCTGGTGAAGGTCGATGGTAAAGTGATCAAACTGATCCCCCTGAACGGGCAATATTATCCGAAAAAGGATGACACAGTCATCGGACGTGTCTTTGATATATTGATCGCTGGATGGAGACTCGATCTTCGAAGCGGCCATTCAGCGGTGCTTCCTCTACAGGAGGCAAGCAATGACTTTATCAAACGAAATGCACGGCTGGACCAGTATTTTGATATTGATGAGTGGGTGGTCTGCCAGATCACGAATGTGACAAGCCAAAAGCTCATTGATGTCTCTACTAAAGGGCCAGGGCTTCGAAAGATCAGCGGCGGCCGCATCATAAATGTTGTTCCCTATAAGGTTCCACGAATCATCGGGAAAGGCGGTTCAATGGTGAGCCTTATCAAGGAGAAGACTGGGTCGAAGATCATTGTCGGACAAAACGGCATCATCTGGATCCAGAACGAAAGTCCTGAGATGGAACTCCAGGCGGTTGAAGCAATCAAATT
This sequence comes from Nanobdellota archaeon, assembly GCA_051819765.1. GTDB lineage: Archaea > Nanobdellota > Nanobdellia > Woesearchaeales > JACJVW01 > JBNJGT01. The sequence continues at coordinate 1,997 of JBNJGT010000084.1, read as the reverse complement.
CGTTGAGCACAATGCCCATACGGACGGCCTGACAGATAGAGTCAAAGAATTACTAGGTGATGAAGAATGAGTTTTCAGCGACCAGATGGACGAGCAGCTGATGAGTTAAGACCAATGGAGGCCAAAGTAGGTATCATCAAGAATGCTATGGGATCTGCATGGTTCAAGATCGGAAAGACTGAAGCCTACGCAGCAGTGTATGGCCCACGAGAAGTGTTCCCCCGATCAAAAAAGAATGTCCGTAAAGGCATCCTCCAGTGTCATTACAATATGATGCCTTTCTCAGGGATGGGTGACCGGGTGCGGCCTGGTGGAAACAGGCGCTCCAAGGAGATCTCCTATGTCATGGAAAAAGCGCTTGAGCCGGTCCTTGACCTGACCGACTTTCCCAACCTGAGTGTGGATATCTTCATAGAGCTTCCCCAGACTGATGCAGGCAGCCGGTGCGCGAGCATCTGTGCGGCGTCAATGGCGCTTGCTGACGCAGGATTCCAGATGAGAGACCTTGTTGTGTCAATCGCAGTAGGTGATCTCGACGGTAATATCATTGCTGATCTGGATTATGCTGAGGAATCCTATGAGGGAGAGGTCTCAGATATTCCGCTTGCCATCATCCCATCAACCCAGGAGATAACCCTCTTGCAGATGGATGGACGTATCGACAAAGACAAACTGATGGAAGCCATCGAGCTTGGAAAGAAGGTTGCCCCTCAGTTGTTCGAGGTCCAGAAGGAGGCATTGAAGAAGAAATATGAGGTTCAAAAATGAGTGACACAAATCATGTAGATCAGATGCTCACCAAGGGATTCCGGTTCGACCGGCGCCAGTTTGATGAGTACAGGAACGTAACCATAGAAAAGGGTGTCAGTCCAAATGCAGAAGGATCAGCAAGGGTACTGATTGGCAATACTGAGGTTATCGCGGGCGTCAAGATGTCTGTGGAAAAGCCGTACCCGGATACCCCGGACTATGGAAACATCGCAGTGAATGTCGAGTTGCTGCCCCTTTCAAACCCACGCTTTGAGCCAGGCCCACCTCAGATCCAGGCTGTGGAGCTCGCACGGGTTGTTGACCGGGGGATCCGGGAAAGCGGAGTCATTGATACCAAGAAACTCTGTATCGAAAAAGGAGAGAAGGTGTGGATGGTTTTCATCGACATCTGCAGCATCAATGATGACGGCAATCTACGGGACGCGTCAGCGCTTGCGGTTATTGCGGCCCTCCAGAATGCCCGATTTCCTACCTATGATGAGAATGGCATCGACTATAAGAACAAGACTGATGAAAAGATTCCACTTAATGGCCTTCCGGTTGAGGTGACTGTAATCAAGATTGGCGAACACCTGATTCTTGACCCAACCCTTGAGGAGGAGGCTGTGCTTGAAAAGCGGCTGACGGTTGCAACACTTGAGGATGGCCGTATCTGTGCCCTGCAGAAGGGTGGGGATGGTGCACTTTCAAGCGAGGACATCGATAAGATGGTCACCCTGGCAACCGGAAAGGCGCAAGAACTCAGATCCAAACTGGAGGAATAGAATGGAATATACCAAGTATGAAAAAGCCAGGATGATTGGTTCGCGGGCATTGCAGATTGCCATGGGGTCACCGCTCCTGCTTGAACTCTCGGAAGAGGAACTTGAAGCCCTCAAATACAATCCTATCGAGATTGCAAAAAAGGAGTTCGAGAAGGGAGTGCTGCCCATGGAGGTGCGCCGCCCAATGCCAGAACCCAAAGGTTTTTAAATACACCTTTTTTTCTTTCTGTAGGCGGGCCCATGGTCTAGTGGCTATGACAGTGCCCTTACAAGGCATTGATCCCCGGTTCGAGTCCGGGTGGGCCCACGCGTCGGTGGTTGAATGGTACAATTGGCCCCTGCCACGGGCCGGGTCCGGGTTCGATTCCCGGCCGACGCATTTATTTCTAGTAAAGTGGAGACTTTTTGACGAGTATTAAAAGAATTACAAAACAACATTCCCCCCAAGTTATGTGGTCAAAA
>JBNJGT010000083.1:0-4628 GCA_051819765.1 Nanobdellota archaeon | reverse complement strand
CGAATTAGCCTATTGTCTCTATTCCTGCTGTTGCTTCCGATCACCTTTGCTGCTGTGGAAGAACTCCAGGGCAGTGCCACTATCACCAGGGGCTCTGATCAGCTACCGGTGCGGAAAGGAACAGAGCTGATGTGCGGTGACATAATCAGAGGTGATTCCCCTGCAACTCATGTCACATTTGAAATAAACGGTAAACAGGTCGAACTGAACGGGACAGAACATTGGGAGGTCAGCAATTGCCAGGTAGGGGGAAGGGTTGTCTTTCTATCCGGGAAGGGCTACGTCACAAGGGGTACCCGAAAACTGGTCCTCACAGATAGAATGAACCTTTTGGTAGGAGATCATGTGAGCACTGACTCCGGACGAGCGACGATCGAACTCACCAACGGGGAGAGGATAAAGCTTGGCGAAAAATCATCCTATACAATCACGGCGACAAAGAGGGGCCTCTTTGATTCCATCGGCAGTATGTTTCGCGGTGTGATGGACTGGTTCGGAGGGTTGCTTGAGGGTGAGAGTTTTGAGATAAAAACCCCTGCCCGGGGTACTGGCTCCAGGGGATAATTTCTTTGAACACTTGAACCCTCGCGGTTCCGAAGGTAGATAGATTAAAATAGTATTGCATCTTTTGTTGCTGGATGAAGCTCTTAATCACTGGCGGGGCATTATCTGCGATGTTCGTATCCATAATCATCCTAGACTATATCTGGCTTGGTATCATCACCAAGAAATTCATCATACACCAGTTCGGTCCCCTGGTGAAGGTCAAAAACGGCAGCATACAAATCAATCTCTTGGTGGGGCTTTTGACCTGGTTCATCATCGCCTCAGGATGCTACCTGTTCGCCGTCTTACCTTCCGAGACACTTGGTCGGGCGGTCCTCATGGGCGCGACCTTCGGTTTCATCGCATACGCAATCTATGACCTGACAAATCTTACCTTCATCCACAAGTATCCTGTGAAGTTCGTCTTTGTGGATATTGCCTGGGGGACGGTGCTCTGCTCTGTTCTCTCCTTTGTGGGCTTCACGGTACGAAGCCTTCTGACATGATCCTTGATATCATTGCGGGACTTTGCATATCATATGCTCTGCTCTTTCTCCTGTCGATACTGCTGCGAGACAATTCCATCGCTGACATCTTTTGGGGATTGGGTTTCTTGCAGGTAGGGATACACTCCTTTTACCTTTCTGGTACGGTTGAGATTTCCCAGATCATACTCAATCTCATGATACTGGTGTGGTCACTTCGGATCTCACTCTATATCCTGTCAAAAAAGTGGGTGAAATCAGGAGAAGACCCCCGGTATGCCACATGGAGGCGGACATGGAAGCATTTCTACCTGCGGTCATTGCTTCAGGTGTATGTGCTCCAGGGAGTGCTGCTTACAATCATTGCGCTGCCGATCATCCTTGTGAATTCATCGCCACCGCAAGCCAGTATTCTCACATACTTGGGCCTGGGTGTGGGACTCTTCGGTCTTGCATACGAGACGGTTGCGGATATTCAACTGCGGGCTTTCATCAAAAGACATCCCGGTAAAATTATGAAACGCGGGCTGTGGCGGTATTCACGGCATCCCAATTACTTCGGTGAGAGCGTTTTCTGGCTGGGAGCAAGCATCATTGCTGCACCAGTATCGCTTATCAGTCTTGTCAGTTGGCTCCTGATTACGGCCCTGTTACGATTTGTCTCAGGGGTTCCCCTTGCTGAGGCGCCGTATGCCGGCAACAAGGAGTTCCAGCGATACAAGAAAAGGACACCACCAATGATGCCGAACCCTTTGAAATGAAGAGCCTAATCCCTCTCTCAGGACTCATCCTCTATTCGGTCATCCTGGTATTGGAGGGTCTTGGGATCATCCCTGATCCTGCGTTCTCACTACAGACCTTCGCGTCTTTGTATGAGCAATGGTCGTTCCTTCTGCTCTTTCTTGTGATTCTTATCGAGAGCATCGTCTATGTAGGGTTCTATTTTCCAGGACAGCTTCTGGCGGTCCTCATCGTGCTGCTCAATGACTTCACCGCGTTCAATGTCATGATGCTCACCATCGTATCCATAATCGCTGTGACAATATCTGCTGCCATCAACTACAAGCTTGGATCATTACGCAGGCAACAGGACAAGCCCTTCCAGATCAAGGAGCTGCTACTTGCAATGCTGCATATCAATCTCCTTGCGCTATACATGTTCGAGCTTGGGGCATCGCGAAAGCATAAGAGTGCGATCTGGTATGCTGGGTTCCTGAATATCCCTTACTATGTGCTTCTCATCGCAGGAACCTTTCTGATCCGTGACCAGATACAAGTATTCACCGAGGATTCATACTTCCTATTGATACTCCTGTGCATCTGGACAGGTATCACCTTAGCCGTTGATATCCGGAACCATAGGCGTAGGTAAGCTTTTTATATGTAATCCACTTATAAGAAAGGATGAAGCTTGCAATCATCGGTTCGGGGATCTCAGCGATGACCTGCGCGCATTACCTGAAGGAGAAGTACTCCATAACACTCTTTGAGAAGAATGATTATCTGGGAGGGCATACGCATACCCATCACATGGATGGCTTTACGCTAGATACCGGATTCATCGTGTTCAATCTCCACACGTATCCTAATCTGCTGAAGATGTTTGCAGAGTTGGGGATAGAGAAACAAAAAAGCGACATGTCGTTTTCAGTGTATAATATGGACACCGGGCTGCAGTATGCAGGCCATAGGCTCTTTGCGCAGAGACTAAACCTTCTCTCACCTGGGTACTGGCGGTTCCTGAGGGAAATCAAGAGATTTTTCACGATCGGACAAAGAGACTTCAGGAAAAAGAACAGGGATTCGATACGGGTATACTGCAAAAAGAACGGGCTTTCAGATTTTTTCATCGACAATTATGTGGTGCCGTTATCATCCGCCATCTGGTCAACGCCTGATACCCACGATTTCCCTATCGGACTGATCCTTCCATTCTTCAGGAATCATGGCCTCTTGAGCGCCAGGACCAACATCCAGTGGTATACAGTGAAGGGTGGCTCTGATACATACACAAGGAAGATAGGAAGAGGCATGGATATTCACCTGAGTGAACCTGTGCAGCGTGTAAGCCAGGGAAAGAAGGTTCGGCTGAAAACGAACAAGCGTACCTATGATTTTGACTATGCTATTGTCTGCTGCCACTCGGATGAGGCATTGAACATCGTCCCAGACTTGCCCAAGGAGAAGCGTGAATTGCTCTCGCAGTTCAAGTACAATAGGAATGTGGCAGTGCTTCACACGGATGAGTCAATCATGCCTCCGATCCGAAAGACATGGTCAAGCTGGAACCACATAATCAAAGGCGAACAGGCAAGCACTGTCTACTGGCTGAACAAGCTTCAGAGACCGCACACATCGACAAACTACTTCGTATCCATCAACCCATTCCAACCCATAAGAAAAGAACGGATCGTGAAGACAATGGCGTATGATCATCCCCTTTTCACGCTTGAGAACTTTGAGCTGCAAAAACGATTGCATGAGATACATGATGAGACCATATTCTTTGCAGGCGCATACTTCGGATACGGGTTCCATGAGGATGGCTGCAAGGCAGGGCTCCGGGTGGTTGAGAGGCTCACATGAATTCCTGCGCATATGTCTGCAGATTAGAACATACCAGACCAGGCAAGAATAGGTTTGCCTATAACATCTATATGCTCTATCTTGACCTTGATGAACTGGAAAAATTATCTCATCGGCTGTTCCTGTTCAGCTACAACCGATGGAACCTCTTGAGCTTCTATGATGCTGATCATCTCCTATTCGTGCGGCAGACGGGGACGGCTGATAGGATCGCACGACAGACATTCGATTATACAAGAGAGTTATACCGCGGGAGCACGAAAGCCAAGGTTCGCACAGCAATCAAGGAACTCAAGCTCGGGTTCGAGCCTGACAAGGTCTTCATACTGACCAATGTGCGCAACCTCGGATATGTCTTCAACCCGGTTAGTTTCTATTACTGCTATGACAAGAGGGGGCGGTTCAGGGCGCTTCTCTCTGAAGTGAATAACACCCATGGCGAACAGAAGCTCTATCATACCCGGGTAGGCAAGAGGTTTGAGGATCGGCAACAGAAGGATTTCTATATCTCACCATTCATCGATTCTGATACAGAACTCGTGTGGCGATTCAAAGAGCCGGGCAAAACCCTTTCCATGGAGGTTGATTCTGTCAACGGAAATACCCCTGTCCTGCAGACCCGGCTTACCGGGAGACGCAGAGAGCTTACAAATGGATCCACCCTTATGCTTTTCCTGCGGTATCCAGTGATGCCATTGGTCACAATCATCCTTATCCATTGGCAGGCGCTGAAGCTTCTTATGAAAAAAGTGCAATTCAGGAAGAAGAGCAAGACGGATAAAGAGATCCTGGAGCGAATATCCTAAGTTTCAAGGCCGAATACCTAAAAATTTATTTTTGTTTTCTTGGGTTATGCTTGTTGGAATCATTCTGAAAAAATCTTCAAAGGAATTGAAGGTTTTGCTGAGTTTTAGCCGTATCCGTAATAAATCGAAGAATTAGACTGGTTGCATGTTCATCGAAACCATGTGTGCGCTGTTGGCCGGCCTTATGCTCGGTGTCGTGACAGGC
>JBNJGT010000082.1:0-4769 GCA_051819765.1 Nanobdellota archaeon | reverse complement strand
AAAAAAGAGTTAATTTTAAATAGTGCCGCTACCAGACAAACTCACAAAGAGGTGATTCTCATGAATGAAAAGATTGATTGGATGCTAGGCATGACGGAGAACATGTTGAACATCACTGAGGCCCGTCAAGAGATTCCCATGGTTGGTGATATGTGCAACATGGCCGGGGCAATGAAAGACAACCTGGTGCAACTAAAGGAACGCGGCATGGACGATAATAAGGTTGAGCTCATGGAACAGATGATGCGGGCCATGGAAGAAGTGATGATTGACATGGACATGAACGATGCCCGTCAGAAAATGATCATGAAGCACATGATGAATTACATGATCATGATGCAAACCAGTTACCTATAGATTTTTATAATTTCATTCCCTCTTTCTCAGCATGCTGACTGTGGGTATGCTTACGGATTACATTAAAGCGCTTCTGGAGAAAGATGAGCGACTGACTGATATAGAGGTACGTGGAGAGATATCCAACCTGACCCATCACCGCAATGGTAATCTCTATTTCACCTTGAAGGATGAAGAGAGTCAGATACGATGTGTCATGTTCCGCTGCCGTGATAGTCTCCAATTGGAACATGGCTCCCGTGTCAGGGTCAATGGGTCAGTATCAGTTTACAAGCCCTATGGCTCCTACCAGCTCATAGCAGAAGCCATCCTGCCCGATGGTATGGGTGAGCTCCATCAGGCATTTTTGCGGATAAAGGAAAAACTCAAGACTGAAGGTTTATTCGACCAGAAGCGGACACTCCCGTCGTATCCTCAGTCAATCGGAATCATAACTGCAGAACAAGGTGCAGCCTTACAGGATCTTCTGCAAAACATCTCACGCCGGTATCCGCAGGTAACCATTTTCCTCGCGCCTGCATTGGTCCAGGGTACAAGGGCTGCTCCTTCAATCATCCAAGCCCTCCGTGGTCTTCAAAAGCGAAGCCCTGATGTGATCATCTTGGCTCGGGGCGGTGGTTCCCTGGAGGATCTCTGGTCATTCAATGACGAGTCCCTTGCACGGGAACTCTACCAGTTCCCCATTCCCACAGTCTCTGCAGTCGGGCATGAGACTGATTTTACCATCGCAGATTTCGTGGCAGACGTGCGGGCACCAACCCCCTCTACCGCTGCAGAACTGGTTGTGCCTGACCGCATCCAGCTGAGGCAACGCCTTCATGACCAGCAAGTTCAGTTGACACGACTTATTACAAAGCAAGTTGTGGACCACAAACAACGCCTCAGCGACATCAGGTCACGTCCTGTGTTAAGGAAAATTGACCTGATTAATACCCAAAGCCAGTATCTGGATATCCTGACTACCCGTCTGCACCGGGCATACACGACCTCTATCGCATCAAAGAGGATGGCACTCGACGCGTGCGCTGCCCGGCTTAAGACCCTTGATCCCAATGATCTTCTCAGGCGAGGATACTGCGCCGTATCCTGCGACGGTCTGCCCATCGCATCAGCGGCCTCATTGAATCCCACTGACATGATAACGCTGGCTTTCCATGATGGTGAACGATATGCCGAGGTGAAAAAATGAGTTTTGAAGAGGACATGCAAAAGCTTGAAGAGCATATACAAGCCTTAGAGGAAGGCCTCCCCCTTGAAAAGAGCATTGAGACATTTGAGGAAGGGATGCAGCTTGTGAAGCGCTGTTCTAAACAGTTGGAGGACGCGGAACTTCGCATCGAAAAGATAACGGCTGACAAAGATTTATAAACCTCAGGATTGTTCTGCACAGTATGGCTGAAGAATACTTGATTCTCGACGTAGAAGAGAAGCCATTCATATCAAAGGAAGGCAATTTTCTGCAGTTCAGGCTTGCAAATAGGAACCAGACAATAACAGGCATAAAGTGGGATGCCTCACTCGGATTTGTGCCAAAGAAAGGGATGGTTGTCTCAATTGATGGTGCGATACGGGAACATCCTGAATTTGGTACTCAGCTCATTATCAACGCCATTGAACAGTCAGGAACAGATATCACTGATCTCCTGCCAGCCTCTCCTCGTGATTATCAGACAATGCTGCAAGAATTGCACCAGTTGACAATCGATGTCAGCAATCCCCTTCTAACGGCTCTTCTTCAATCCGTCATGGATGATAAGGATTTTATGGGTCGGTTCACCAAAGCGCCGGCGAGCCTGCAATATCACTATAGTTATGTGGGAGGATTACTGGAACAGACACTAAACATCACAAGACAATGTGTAGTGGTGGGAGAACAGCAGAACCTGGACTGCGACCTCTTACGCGCAGGTGCAATCCTTTCCGGAGCTGGAAAGGCACTTGCCTATGACCTCGATGGCATCCCTGAACTCAGTGAAGAAGGAGGCCTGTTAGGGAATGCAGTTCTTGCGGATCGCTTCCTGCAAAAGCACATGCCTAGAATGCCACGAGAGCTTGCGCTTAAACTGCACCACATGGTCGTTGCCCGCAAGGCAAAATTTCCAGAGGCTGCTGTCCTCATAAGTGTACGTTCCAGCGATGTTCAGATTAATGATTTTATTCGTGCCTACAACAATCAAAAGGGTGAGGGGTGGGGATATGATCGGCGCCTTGGCTACCTGTATTTAAAATGACTTACCAGGAGATCAAATCGGCAGTTGAATCAACCATACGTGCAGTGTCACTTAAGGAGAATTTCTCCCAGCAGGAGCTTATTGAAGCCTTGGCAGGGAATGATTCCTATCTTGCCTCGCGTATTTACACTACGCTCGCCTATTGTAAAGAGGACTGTGAGGTGATTGATGAGGACCTCAAGGATTTTTTGAGGAGGTATCAATCACTGGTCAGACACGATAGTACCTATCTCTCCCGGGTCTTGAACATTGAGAATCTTGCTGAAGAGGAAGTGGATGATTTGATCCTTCTCTACAAGGAACAGGAATTCATGACCCTTGGCCATGAGAGAAAGATTGCCTACATTCTGGAGAATCTGGACGATTGTCCGTTTCTTCTGGAGTTATATGGTAAAGAGCTTGAAGTTGCCCAAGAATATGAAAAAGCTATTGAACTCTATAAGGTTGTGTTGGATACTGATCCTGATTCCATTATTGCTCATATCGGCCTGGGATATATCTATAAGACTATGGATAATCAAAGCCTTGCCCGTATGCACCTGCAAAACGCCTTGGAGTGGCTGAGGGAATCAGGCTCGGATACGCTTTGCCTCATTCAGGAGATCCAACAGGCACTCAGTGAACTCAGGACCTATCAAAACCAAGGATAGTGTTGATATTTGAGACAATATCTGTCTGGGTGACAATACCCACCAGCTTCTCTTCGCTGACAATTGGAACCTGTTTTATTTTTCGGGCATTCATGATACCTGAGGCAGCAATCAACGAGGCGCCTTCATTCATGGTCACCACTGGCGTGGTCATGACCATTGCGACTGTCATCTCCTCTGGATTTTTCTTGGCGATGATCACTTTCTCAAAGATATCCCTGCGGGTGATGATCCCTTTTGGGACATCCTCTTCCACTATGACCAGGCAGCTGATACCTTTGTTTGACATCTTCTCGGCAGCACTAAAGACAGTCTGGCTTTTATCGATAGTGAACACATGCCGGTGCATAATATCTTTGATGAATACCATAGGTGCAATAGTAAGGACATTGTATTTAAACGTTTGGGTTACTTTTAAAAAAATCAAAGCATTTATTCGAACCATGGCAACCGTCTATTTTTCAAAAGACATATCATCTGATTCCATCAGACAACTGGCGCAAACTGTTCTTGATGAATTACCACTCTCGTCACCGACTGCAATTAAGACCCACTTTGGAGAGAAAGGTAATTCCCGGTTTGTCGCACCAGAGAATATCCATCCTGTTGTAAAGCTCCTCCAGGACAAACAACCATTTGTCACAGACACGAACACTCTATATCGGGGGAAGCGGATCAATGCCACCGATCACATTGAGCTTGCCAAGGAGCACGGGTTTGGGTCCCTGGGAATCCCAATAGTCATCGCGGATGGAGAACATGGTGATGATGAGGTGAAAGTGCCAGTCGATGGAAATCACTTCAAAGAGGTCATGATTGCAAAGGGAATTCAGGAAATACCTTCGATGGCAGTCATATCCCATTTTAAAGGACATGTCCTCTTTGGTTTTGGAGGAGCCCTCAAGAACCTGGGTATGGGCTGTGGGTCCCGAGCTGGAAAGCTTGCCATGCATTCCAAGATTGAACCGGTTATCGGAGACGATTGCATCGGTTGTGGGGTCTGTGCCGATAACTGCGCAGTGGGAGCGATTGACATCAACGACAAGGCCCACATCAACGAGAACTGCATCGGTTGCGCCAAATGTATTTCAGTGTGTCCCTACGGTACAATACGCGTCCCGTTCCATGGAGCGACATCCGATGAGGCACAGGAACGATGCGCAGAATACGCAGCAGGGGCACTAAAGGGTAAGACCTGTGTCTACCTTACATTCATCAACAACGTCACAAAAGACTGTGACTGTCTCAGTGATTCCAAGATTATCGCCGATGACATCGGTGTGCTAGCCTCAACTGATCCAGTCGCAATCGATCAGGCAGCATATGATCTTCTCAAGAAGGCCAATGGCACTGACGTGTTCCAGGATGTCAATGGTGTTGATGGTACTCACATCCTTCTCCACGCAGAAAAGATGGGGGTTGGAAGCCGCGACTATGAGCAGAAAACATTATAAATGCATGCCTTCTTTTTCTTTTCATGCTTGAAATCCTCTGGATTCTCATTTTTGCGGTAAGCCTTGCAGTGCTTGTA
>JBNJGT010000081.1:0-4936 GCA_051819765.1 Nanobdellota archaeon | reverse complement strand
TGTAAAATTACGAGGATACAAGAAGTCTGAATAATTAAGAAACTGTCAAATGCATACTATTAAAATAGGTAAAAATTCCTATGTGTCAAACTTGGGTTAAAGATCAAATATTACCGGCGAGGTTGCAATGGAACTAAAGTTCAGCTCCATCAGAAACAGATCTAATAAAAGAAATGTCCATCACAGAAAAAGTTTCGTGACCCCCAAGGCAACAACAATAATTGTAACTCTGAAGACAAGCCCAATCCTGATTTGCCACAGTTGCCTTTGACCAGAAAAACGTATGAAGATTTCTGCAGAGTAATCACATGATAAGTTTTGCCCCTACCAAAAACAATACAAACACGATATTCACCAAAAGCGAGGTACCCAAAAAGACACGCACCCGCTCACTCATCCAGCGACGTCGCAGCAGATGGTAGGCAAGCACTGCCGGCACTAGCACAAAGAAAAATACAAGAATAATCGTGAAGGATACAGCAAGGAAAAGATCAAGCATCGTACCTCATCCTGTAGACGTTAGAGTGCGCATAATTGTATCGCCCGATATGCTCCTTCTTGAACTTGACAACAGTCTGCGGAAGACTGAAATCCCCCAGTATCGAAAGCTTTGCATGCACTTTATACGAGAGGATCCGTTCCTCGAATGGATCGAGTTCGTCTACATTCCATTTTATGATGGTGCCCCGTTTATCGTGCTTGAGGATCTTGCTTGGCTGTAAGGTTCCAAGATCAAAATCCTGCTTCACAGACAAGAGATTCGGGACCTTGTCCTTGACCTCCACATCAAAGAACTTCCAGTTCGTCCGATTCTTCAGATGTATCTGTATCGCAAGCTCCGAAACACCACCTTCAGCCTTGCCGATCACAGCCGCAGTCTTTTGCATAACAAGGGGACTTCGCAGCAGGTAATACAGAACCACGCCGATAATGGCCGCAAGGATAACATACAGGATGGGCCGATAGTTTGTCACGACCTGAATTCTTTGGGAGCCCTCCTTACCCAGGGAACCTCGCCAGACATTGCGCAGCGAACCATTGATTGTCGTAACCTCTGGTTCAGGGTTCATCGTCATGAATATACCCTTGACAAACGAGTGCGCAGAAGTATAGACATAATCCCTGCGGATGTTTCCCGTATTCCTTATATGGACAGTGCTTTCAGTGCGCAGGAATGAAGTGTCAACCTGCCGATCCTTCACAACCTCCCCATAGGACACTATAGAGTATCGGACCGATGGCGCCTTGAATTCATAGGTTTCATTGCGGACAGTAGTCACCAGTTCAGTACGCAACATATCAACCTGCGGATCAAGCAAAGGATCAAGCTGGATGGAGTAAGTAAGCTCCTTTTCCTCCAGCCCCTCAAGCTCAGTCTCATATTCCTTATCTATCAAATCACTTTCAAAAAAGATTGTGACAGTATCAAGATCAAGCCGGTTCTTATTGTCCAACCGAAGAGTGATATCAACCGGAGAACGCGGATCGATATTCTCTTTCACATCGATTTCAGCACCCACTGCCGGAAGATACTCGCCATGTAGCTCATCGGGGTCTCCCCTGATCTGGATAAGCAACTCCTTTGTGATAACCTCCTGGGTTTCTATGTTCTTGACCTTTACTGAAAACCCATAGAGGCTCGGAAGGAAATTTACCGCAGGCCGAACCTTTAGAGCAACAATCTCATTGCTCTGCGCAGAGACCTGCTTGTGCCTATCTTCCGAGGGATCAGTGGAGACAAGCCACTCAACATCCCCCGCATAGATCAGATAATCGGCAGCCTCCTCCCAGTGATTGGTGATATTCAACTCAAAAACCGCAGTCTCATTCATGTAGATCTTATTCTTAACAGGTTCATAACTAACCGAGAAATCCTCCTGTGCCAAGGCTGTTCCCAGCAGGAGTAGTAGACATAAAAGATATTTGAGTTTCATTACCTTCCCCTCCATAGTAATTATCGTCTCGCTTCTATATAAACTTTTGCCCGCTCATATATAAATCATACGCTCAGGGTATCACAGGGTTCATACAATCCCCGATACACCCATCCACGCTGCCAACAGACTTCAAGCCGGCCCAAAGGCAGGAACCACCCGAAAAGGGCAAAAGTATCCTCAAGGCTTATAAAACGCGCCAGACCACCCCAGTAGATGGACAATCATCTAAAAGATCTAAGAACTACCCTGGAGAATACTGACACCGCCTACATGCAGTGTTGACAATCTCCACCGCAACGCATTCATGCCAGTTATGGATGATTAGCACATCAACTGCTGACATCAGGATTTCGCACAGGTAGTCAATGCACAGTGATTCAAGGAAACTCACAAACAGCCCTGTTACAAAGAGTGCATCGATCGTAAAGGGCAAGCTTTAAAAAGGGGAGCTTATTCACTGATACAATTACGCCCCGATGGTGTAGTCCGGCCAATCATCTCGCCCTTTCGAGGCGAGGACTCGGGTTCAAATCCCGATCGGGGCATTACACGGAGAGATATAATGAAACGAAGTTCACGACGGTGGAAGAAGAAAGGCCAGATGCGCTGGAAATGGCAGAGAAAAAGGATGAAGAAAGAGAAGCGCAGAAGGGCAAATAATTAAAAATCCCTAAGAATTCTCCAGATTATGGACGAACTCCAAGTCAGATCACATCTATTTTATAATCATAAACATGTGCCTCCAGGATTTCACCCCTGCGATTCTCTGGACAACAAGTATGTGTCCATATGCCATGGGACCTACAACTACGATGCCCTTCTCTACAAGGTCGACAGGGCCCATGAAACTCCCCAAGGCTATATCATAGAGCAAGAAGAAAAGAAAGTACATTTTTGCAAAGTCCCTGATTCAGGCAAGTTCTATCAACGAACCATGGAAGGCCTGGACCTCTTTCTACCCAACTACTACCGGAACCTGGTATTATGCGGAGAGGAACTCCCAAAACTCTACAATCATAACATGATCAAGATGCAGGGCGTATCCCAACCAAAGAGCCGTCTCACTAAAGAACAGATAAAAGAAGAAGACCCTGAGACTTACACCCTTCTCGAAGAGCTCATCGACAATAGTAAGATTCCCTTGGACCCCCTCAAGAATGTCATCCAAGACCTTGCCGCCAGCAACGGGATCAGTCTTGGCGACATATTTTACAGGCACAAATCCATAGAGAGCGCCTATGATAAGATCAAACGCCAGAAGAATGTCACAGTCGAAAATATCCATGATATAAACGGAATCAAGGCCACTCCGGAGAAGATAGAAGATTGCTACAAGCTGCTGGAACTGATTGACAAGAACCTGTGCCCCATCGGCAAATTTTTCGATTACATCACTGTACCAAAACCCAACGGCTTCCAGTGCATCATGGCACGACCACTTGACCAATCATTACGGCTTGATATCCATATCCAGACCCCAAAGATGAAAAAGCACGCAGAAGAAGGACCAGCTGCAGAGTATCATCAGACTAAAGAGATTTTATCTCAAGATGCCCTTTCTTTACAGATATGACCACTTCATCATCCTCATTGAAATGCGTGATTTTGGTATACAGTTCTGGAAGCAGGATTTTATTGTTACGAAGATCAAGATTAGTGATTATTTCTTTACCTGACTCAGGCTCTGATATGCCAGCATCCTGCAGGATCTCTGTGGCCTGTTGCTTCTTGCTGCCATCGATTTTCTCTTTGGTTCGCTTATACAGATACTTGGCGATATAATCACTGACATCAACACCAGTACAATTAGTGACTCCCTGAAGCCCCGGTGAAAGATTGACCTCAATCACCATAGGACCCTTCACACCTTCAAGGATATCGACCCCACAAATCTCCGCACCGATTGCCTTGGCCGCGTTGACCGCAATCTTTTGCGTGTGGGTATCCAGGGTACAGGGCTGTGTGCTCCCACCTGCATGAACATTCGCCCGGCTCTCGTTCTCCTTTGCCACCCGACGCATGGACGCAACAACCTTATCACCCACAACGATTGCACGGAGGTCCTCACCACCCGTATCAACAAACTCCTGGATCAAAAACGGCTGCCGAAGTGCAGTCAATGTATCGAGAAGCGATGAAGCACTGGCGTATGATTCCGCAAACATGACGCCTTTTCCCTGGGTACCCCGGGGAAGTTTCATGATGATAGGATAGTTTATCTGTTCAAGAATCTCCTTTGCCGCCTTAACACTGCTCGACAGATACGTGACAGGCATGGGAATCTTATACCGCTGCATTTCAATCTGCGACAGGACCTTGTCATGACCTACCGCAAAGGCAGTTGAACTGATTGGCATGTATACTGAGTCCTGATAGATATTCCTGAGGGCCCCAAGCACATCAGAGTACCGAAAGGAACCCTTCGCATACATACAATCATACGCTTCAATCGGTTTCCCCTCATAGAGTACTTGTGATGTACTGGATCCAAGGCTGATCTGAATTTTTTTGATATTCAGGTGATCAACCTTATCGAAATACTTGTTCATGGCTGTATGCGTCCATTTTGAACTTGTACTTCCCAAACTGATGATTGCTGCTTTCATTTTGAAGGATCCACCAAAAAGTTACGTTTTAAAATATTTTGTCCGATAAGGATCTTGTACGTCATCTCGGAGCGGTCTGCGATTGTGAACTGGAACCTGAATTTACGGCCTGCAAGCTCGATACTCGCTTTGATAACCGGCCGCCAAGTCACACCCGACGCTTGGCGTGTCATACGTCGTCGAATGACCGGACCCAACTCCAGTTCCTCAACAATGCTTTTATCAATGGAACTCTTTGTCGCACCGGTATCGATTCGGGCCTTGAGCGTCCGTGTTTTGCCATTATTGCCCTTGACAACAACATCCTCCAGCAACCCGACGATAGTCTTCTCGGTCATCCCTTCAAACAACTGAAGTGCTTATTTAAAGATTTTGCTTTTTGATGATAGATGT
>JBNJGT010000080.1:0-4950 GCA_051819765.1 Nanobdellota archaeon | reverse complement strand
GTCAAGTTCATCTGCTATTATCTGAGGCTCCTGCATTTCTCAGAGATACCATCTGAACTGAAAAGCCGCCTCTTCGGCTTGTATACAATCATCGACAAGATGATAGATAAGCTGCGCCACACAAGCGAGCGGGTCAATGAGCAAAAGACAATCACGAAGAAAACCAAAGAGATGCTCAGACTCATATTCACCTTGTTTATCGATCAATTCGATGCGGTACTCAAGGAGAATTTCTCGACCAACGATCTTGAGAAACTCATCAAAAAGCGATACGAGGTTGTGCATGAGATCCATAAGATGAAGTTCAATGATAACGAACTGCACATCCTGCTGGAATGCAAGATCCTCATGGACACGATAGTCGATTTCTCCGAGACATATGTCGCGATCCATATGGAGCATTACATGGGGCATTAGGCACGCTCAACATCCTGCCACCAACAGGGGATCTGCTCTTCTTGTAACCGTTGGTAGAAGGGGCGTGTCTGCGACAGTCTTCTGAATCTTTCAGGGCCTATCTCCACAAAACCAAAATAAGGTGGCAAGAATGGCATCTGAAAGCCCATCTGCCTGGCAACCAAGGACATGCGGTTTGGTCTCTTTTCTGCTTCGATGTGGAACATGTCCTCATAACCAAGATCATGACGCTCCTTGAACGACCTGTGCATATCCAGGAACTGCTGGTAGATATTCGGATTGTCTACCCTGTTCAGCTTATCAGCGTAGGTACGCTTGACACTCGTGTCCAAGAGAGCCCCATAGGGCACGCCGGGCATGTAGGGATGCTCACCGGTCTCTATCAGTGCAGCAAGCACTCCGCAAGAGAAGATGTCGTGCTTGTTTGAGTATTCAACCTGGGGCAGCCTGTGTTCGGGCGCGCTAAACAGTCGTGAACCGAACCAGTTTTTGGCGGTGGGAGAACCAAAGGACTGGGGCTGGAACGGATATCCCTCCATGCCAGCCAATGCAGCCAGCCGATCGCCAGGTGAAAACCGCATGGCAATACCACAGTCAAGCAATGTGACGCGACCATCGGGATTAACGACCACATTGTCCGGCTTGAGGTCCCTGTGCATGACGCCGTTCCAGTGCATGAGACTTACCGTGTAGAGGAATTTGTGTGCAAGGTTTGTGTCTTTCACCCCGTCATGGAGAAGGTCATGAAGGGTGGGCCCCTCCTCATAGGTATAAAGGGAGGTATCACTGCTTGATGTCTCAAAAGCCCTTTGAAGATCAGAGAGGGGTTCAACTAATGGATTATAGCAGATGCCATCCTTTTGGAGACAGTTGGCCTTGAAAATGGGTTGGGGAGTTATGCAATACGGATCATCCTGTATGCGTTCCAGGTTTTTGTAGCCGAAGCAGGCTTTCACGAACTCACGCCGTGTCATCATGTCTCCATCGACCAATACATCCAGATTGCTGTCGAATTTTACCTCATGGGATTCGCGTAGTTCCCGATAATAAGCAGACATGCGGGGAAAGAAACTGAGGGGACTCAGGAAATCCTTCTCATTCACCTGGGCCTTGTATTTCTTGTCTGTGCCATCATCAGGATTCTGGGTGGAGGAACTGGCGGGCACGTAAAACTTGAATACCACTTTGTTATCACGGTTTCCAGGATTGTCTCCACTATAGAGGACAACCCGCCCTTGGGAGCCGCTTGCCAGGTATCTCTCAAAGGAATAGTTCTTCCTGGTTGCGGTGAGGATGGATTGCTCTTCTATCCTTCTTGCTTCTATTGTGGATCCAGTGAAATCGAAATCATCGGGCAAAAAGGGTTGCATCATACGTTACCACATATAAGTGCACTCTATTCATTGGTGGCTAAGGATACCAG
Organism: Nanobdellota archaeon; assembly: GCA_051819765.1. GTDB lineage: Archaea > Nanobdellota > Nanobdellia > Woesearchaeales > JACJVW01 > JBNJGT01. The sequence goes on along the minus strand of JBNJGT010000080.1, from coordinate 3,110 downwards.
GGATCTCACGGAGATCGTTTATGGCATAGTCGGCATGGGGGTGCTTTTCAGGCTTTGGGGTGAACCAGATGGTTGTAAGGCCTACCTCTTTTGCGGGTGCCAGGTCCTTTCCCAGCTGATCACCGATGCTGACCCCTTTCTTTGCATTCATCTCTGCCATGATGTGCTCAAAGGTACGGGGATCGGGCTTTACGTATTCGACCAAGTCGATGGTGAAGAGCCGATCAAAATATTGAAAGATGCCGATGTATTTGAGCGTGTCTATTGTTGCCTTGAGGGGGGTGTTTGTGAGGGCGCAGATTGTGTAGTCACGAGAGAGCTTTTGCAGTACCTCAACCGCATGAGGAGTGGGATCGATGTGGCCTTCGACCGGCACGTTGTTCATTGATTCATGGTAGTCAGATTTTCCCAGGCCGAGTTCAATGAAGGTGTCACAGGTTGACATCCTGCCCTTCTCACGTAACTGGCGCTTGGTTTCCCAGTAGAGATAATCCGCTCCGTTGTAGGACATGCCAAGCTTGTTTGCGATATAGCGAATATGCGCCACATCGCGCAGGCTTCTCAATCGTTCGAAATAACCGAGCACGTTGTCCACATCAAAGATCAGGACGGTGTCAGAGGGAGCTTTTGCGATGTATCCTTTGGTGAGAGGTACTGCGTCTATTGTGTAGTTCACGGGAGTGAGATCAGCGACCTGGTATGAGATGCCGCCTGCCTCATGGAGGATGACATCTGGTGCGCATGAATCCCAAAGCGAGGCATGGGTGCTTGTCTCATCATAATTGGTATGAACAAAGATTCCGTATGTGCCTTCAGCGACAGCGCAGACCTTGGCGCCGAAGCTTCCGCCGGTCGCGACCTTCTCAAGGGTGGTATTGAAGCGTTCCTTTAGTACCTGGTGGAGATCATCATCGATGTTGTAACGTCCGATGACAATCCTGTCAGAAGACCGTACCCTGAGCCGTTTGATCTTGCCGCCTTGTTCCAGAAAGGCCCCTTCGCCTTTCTCCGCATAATACAACCTGTCAGTTGCGGGAAAGTAGACAACGCCGATGGTTGCCTTTCCTTTGTCGGCAAACCCGATGTGGATGGAGTACTCATCGTAGCTTTGGTCCTTTTGGATATGGTTTATCACTTCCTGGGTGCCGTCTATCGGGTCCACCACAAAAAAGGATTCCTTTGCCCTGGGTACGTTCGATTCCTCGCTGAGAACCGGAATGAAGGGAAACTGCTTGTTGAGCTCTGCCCTGATGAAATGGTCAAGGAATTCATCCAGTTGGGTAACAACGGTGTTGTCCTCTTTTGCGCGGATATCCAGTGCATCAGCCTTCCTTTGCTCAAGGATCTGTCCTGCTCTGCAGGCAATATCTTTCATGTATTCAAGCATCAGAACACCTCCCTGAGCCCGTAGACAGTGGGCATCTCAATGTATCCACCGCGGGTGATTTCCCGGGCATCCCTGTTGACATGGACTGCATTCATCCCCAGGGAAAGGGCTGGGTCCACATCCTTGTGCCTGATATCACCGACATAGGTGACGTCACAGGGGTTAAAGCCTGTGACCGCAAGAATCTTTTCAAATGGTTCAAGGCTTGGCTTTTTGCGAGTGATGTTGTTTGCGCAGAGTATGGGGTATTTTCCACCATCTCCCCGCAAGCAGGGATGGTCCTCAAAGACGAAATCCCCAAGATATAATCCGAGGCTATCACACACATTCTGGACTGTCTGGAATACCTCGGTTGTCATGATGCCAAGCTTGTATTCCTTTCCCTTGAGGTGGTCTATGGTGTTTATGAGCTCTTGGTCAGGTGCCAATATGTCATTGAAATCGATGGATGAGATCAGGGTCGAAAGAAAATTGCTGTTTGTTCCGAACCCCTCTGAGAAGACCTTGCCATTGGAGCCGTATTTTAGTACCTCATGGCGGTATTCTTCCAGCAAAGCTGGCTCAAGCACGTCAGAAATGTGGTCAGCGTGGTGCCTGTAGGATGTGATGAGTTCATCGATTGTGGCCTGCTCATCCGCTATACCATCCAGAGCCCGCTTGTATGCTTCCTGACGGAAGAAGTTGTGCGCATCATCGATTGTCCGCCGATCAGGCCTGTACTGCCTGAATTTATCGTAGAGTGTCCCATCCACATCAAAGATTATGGCCTCCATGGGAGGGGAGATGGGCCACATATTTATAAAAGTTTCCCTCTCTGTCATTACTCCCCAGTATTGAAAATCCAAATGTGAAAATACATCTCCTTTCTGTTGCACACTTCCCCTTCTGTGAGGCTTGAACAATGGGAGGTACTTGCTTTTGATAGCAGGACTTAACCGGTAGGGTATGGTTAGTCCATATGGACTCTTAATGAGGATTCTGACTCGGATAGTTGTGGCTGGCTTTCATAAAAAATTAAAATCGACACCCTATCCCATAGGTTTTTTCTCGGTTTCATAGACTCTTGATTGATAAGGGATCTGATGAGAGGAGTACCCTATCTATGATGACTTCTGTGCTTGTTCGGGCTAATGAAAACATCCTGATTGTTAATGGATAATGGATCAAAAGAGGCATTCCTCAGTCCTGATAGAAGATAGGCTGACTATGAAAGGAACATGAGATAAGATAAAGGGAACTGTCATGCGATCATTACACTCTGTTCCCCAACCTCATCAAGTAGGTCAATGCCAGCCCTGAAGAGAAGGCGATTGGCATACCTATCAGGCACACATCTGTACTTTGGATCTTCTATGGGTTTGCCCTCTGTGGTCTCGTAGGCCTTTACGCAATTGCAATCAGCATCTGATCTATCACAGACGGCCCAGGATCTGATAGCTTCCCTGCCGTAATGTTCAATACATTCCTGAATACCAGTTTGGGTGGTGTATGTATCGTAGCCTGCAGGACATTCGTCAACGCAGATGGCTCCCGCATCTTCGGCATATTGAGCTGGGTCAATACCGGTCTGGGTAGGCTCACAAACAACATAAAAGGCTGGCTCTATGGCGGGTGGCTCTGATTGGCATCCAAGAATGAGTGCGCAGATAATGCCATAGTATATGATATGGTATAGTTTCATACGCTAATAAATAGCTTATCCCTTATAAATATTACCTTCGAT
>JBNJGT010000079.1:0-5010 GCA_051819765.1 Nanobdellota archaeon | reverse complement strand
TTGTGATCCTGCCATGCGTTTGCCCAGATTCATGATAAAGATGTAGGATGCAAAGAAAAGCAGCCCTGCGATGGTGAAAGTGAAAAACATGAGCCCTCCCAGCAAGGGATTGCCGTTGATGGGCTCTTTTGTTGAGCCCAGGAATGGTTCGATGACATTTCCCGGGTCACCGTAATGGTAGAATGCCCACCAGGGGGCAACGAAAAGGAAGAGTACGAGGAGGATGAGGAGAATGATATTTTGTCCTTTGAACATGTTCATGCTTTCCATCTTTGTACGCTGCACCAGTTCACGGCCTTTACCGGCTGGCAGCACCCGCATAAGTGGCTGATTCTCATCATTCTGGTTGGGGAAGGCAACAATGTCTTTTAGCTCTTCTTTTGGAAGGAGTTCTGAGAGTGCGACCCCGAGCATGGACTTTCCGGTACCTGGCTCTCCGATGAGAAAGACGTGCCTGCGTTGCTGGGCAGCTTTCTTGACGGTTTCCACTGCCTTTTCCTGCCCAACCACCTGGTCGATTACAGAATCGGAAACATTGATCTCTTCAGTGGATTTGAAATTCTTCATCGGTATTTCCTTTTATTGATATTATTTAAGGTTTTTGAAAGCTATGTATCTCTTGAGTAACGGGTCGTCACTTGGTCTGCAACTCGTGACTGTGGTGGTGTGTATGAAGGGGTAGTCCCTGCAGATCTTCGGCCTTCGTGCGTAGATGCTGCACCCGTTATTGTAGAATATGCAATAACCCTGTCTTCTTTTTAATACTTTTCGTTCATTGTCGTGCTCATAGAAATCAGTGTAGCCTCCTTGTCCAATCCGTTCAATGTCTGTATCTGATAAGAGCACATGATATTGGCAGCACTCACCGCACCGCTTGCAGGTGAAGTCCTGTATTGAAATTCTTTCAGCATTCGTCTGTGAAGATTTATTAGGCATTGCCACTCTGGATGTAGGATGCTTAAGATTATAAGCCTTGTGGTGAGCGGGTTCGGTCTTTTAGCCTTGATCCTTTGTGTCTTTTTGGTTCCTTTTCCTTCAAATCCTGGGCTTGGGGGCGGGCCAACAGGGCTTGTGGTTGAGGTTGTATCAGTTCAGCATCATGGGTCTGTGACATCTCTTGTCCTATCGACTGAGTTTGAGGCAGTGTATTTTGATGAGCTTTCTGTGTCGCCTGGTGATGAACTCCTCATTGAGGGAGAAGTCACTTCGGAGGAGATTATCATTGACTCTGTAGCGCAGCGGTAGGTGCTTGTGATATGTTACTCTAAAGGCAGTACAAACGCTTATATATCTGTAAATTTGAGGAAGGCCTATGGGTAATCCTGAATGGAATGGGCAGTATCGAGAGTATCAGGGCCCCCGGCATGTGCCGCCCTCTCAATACGCTCCTCACTATCCGCCGCAGTATCCTTCTTCGAATGCTCCGGCACAGCCGTCTCATTATCCGCCGCAGTATCCACAGTATGCGCAGTATCCACAGTATCCTCCTCACGCCTCACAGGCTTCGCCGCAGCAATCCGTTCCGTCTCCTGAAAACCATGAAGCTATGAAAAAGGCCGGACGCAGTCTCAAGCACTGGGCTGAGGATATCTTTGTCATCATCCTTATCCTTCTCAATATCCTGGATTTCCTTGAGGTGTTGCCAGGTGATCTTGATATCCTGAAAAAGATCCTTTCCTGGGTCATGCTTGGATACCTTATGTACCATGTGAACCTTGCGAAACTGATCTTTGGGAAAGATACGCACGAGGATATCCATGGTCACAGTATCGGTCTGAAACCAAGGGATATCGACCTGTTGATTATCTTGTCGTATTTCCTGTTGATCTTCAAGAACATGACGCACTTTGCCCGGGTTGTGGAGGAGGAGGTCGCTCATGGGGCGCTGGAGCTTACCTCTTTTGGCCATGCCTTTGTGAGCGCTCTTTCTGAGAATGCTATGCAGATCAGTTCAGCCACGTTCTTTTTCGGGGGATTATTCCTTATTGCTATCGCATTGTTCATGGCGCTTCGCTATGATATCAAGGCACCTTCCATCATGTCAATCATCCATGAGGAGGGTCCGCCTTCGCGGTCAATCGGTCAGACTATCACACGGTTTGTGACAAGTTTTATCATCCTGTGCGGGTTCTATGTGGTGGTCTTCAATTTCTTCATGGAATGGCTCGCCTTTGCGGTTGATGCGCCCTTGTTGGTGTTTGGACTGTTCTTTTACCTGTTCCTGATCGTGCGGATGAAAAAGCATCTTGACGCTGAGTCATTCCTGCATAAGGTGGGAAGTTTCGGAGAAGGCTTCTACGAGAAGTTCCTGGAGCTGTTCTACACAAAGCGAGGCCTGATACTGGGGGTCACCGGGATGCTTGTGTTGCATCTTTTGACTGATGTGGGTAATTTCCTGGTGCCTTATATCCTGGGGATCCATGACGCACTGTATTTTTCCAGTCTTGATGCGGCTTTGCATCATGATTTCCTGCATCTGCTTTCGAGCCAGATCAGCGGGATGGGATTGTTGGATTCCTTGGTGCTGGTGCTTGTCTATGTGTTCAATGTGATCGGTGCTTTGTGTGTGGCATTGGCTCCGGGGTATCTTTGGATGAAAATGTATAAGGGTGAATCACCCTCTATACCCGGGTGGATGCTCGGGCTTTTTTTCATGTCGCTGATAGTGCTTTTCATTGCGCCTATCATGTGGATGACCTCTATCTCAGAAGGCGGGCTTGCAGGGGTTGACATCCAGAGCAGAGCTGCGGAGGCTGATATGGGTTTCTTGGCGGTGCTGTTGGTTGCAGGTGCGTGCGCGGTGGTGATGTGGGGCCTTTCCAAGATGAATAAGCAGGCGGTGGTGCTTCTTGGGATCACCTGCGTGAACCTGTTCTTCCTCTGGTATGTCAAGCTGTTCTCGTTTGATGTCGCTCAGCAATACCTTGACCAGCTGAGTTCACTTCTCACACAGGCATCGGTTGTGGGGTACATATCCTATTTTTACATGCTGGTGTTCATGGGAATCACAGTCATGTTTTACGCCTTGGGCTTTTTGCTGTACGCCTGGAACTCATATAGCGTAAATTATTTAAATGCTGGTTCTGATATGGTATCCAGGTGATTGCATGAATCGAATTCCTACCCGAATCAAAGGCTTTGATGAACTTATCCAGGGAGGCTTCCCTGAACACAGCGCTGTATTACTCTCTGGGTCTCCAGGGACAGGGAAGTCCATCTTTGGGATGGAGTTCATCTATAACGGTGCTCTGCATTATGGAGATGTTTCAATGTATGTGAGTTTTGAGCAGAGTCCAAAAGACTTGCGGGAGCAGGCAAAGCAACTCGGGTTCACTGAGATCGAACGGCTTGAGCAGGAGGGTACAGTCATCCTGTCCTGTATCCCGGTGAATGAGATCAATAAGGATTCGGTGTACCAGATCATAACCACTGCCCGTGAGGCAGGGGCAAAGCGGTTGGTTGTGGATTCATTGTCTGCGTTGAGCATCAATGCGCCTATCTACGCGTCTGCTGAAGGCTTGATGATGCAGGATGTGGTCGGCACTAATACCGTGTTGTCTCCGCCGATCATCGGGGATGATATCAAGAAGAATTTCATCTATCGGTTCGTGAGCGAGGTGAAGTCCATCCCGACGACTGCGCTTTTGATATCTGAGATTCCTGAGAATTCTGCCCGGTTCTCATCAGATGGGGTATCAGAATTCGCTTCTGATGGTGTCCTGATTCTCAAGAAGAACACCATCGGTGAAGAAGTCAACCGGACGATACATCTTGAGAAGATGCGACTGACCAAGGTTGCCTGTGCCATGAAGGAGTTTGACATGGGTGATGGGTTTATGATTCAGTGAGCTTTTTTCCAAGGAATGTATTATTTTTAAAAGTCTGAACATAAAAAGGCGTCTACTGTTTGTCCCGGTAGTAAGGAATACCTATCTGGACAAGTAGCATGAGTTCTTGGAGGGCCTTGGGGATAAGCTTACTTTACACAATATATACCAATTAATTGGTCCATTTATACCATAAAAATGGTTTTGACAAAAGGGGAGCTGACAATTTTTGGAAAATTGAGGCCTTTCTATGAGTATACTAGACAGGACTTGAAAGAGACCTCGAACAATGCGTTGACGCGCTCAAACGATTCCAGGAATATGATCTCATCAAGACCAGTAGGTCGTTCAAAACTCTACCGACTCAATCTCGAGAATCCTCTCGCCTTAACACTGCTCGAGATGAACAATCTATTGTCTGTATCCCACTAAAGCAGATTCTAGCGGGCATCACTCCCTTTGCCACAGCAGCGGTCTTTGGATCATATGCTGAAGGTAGCCAGACACAGAGGTCGGATCTTGATATCGTAATTCTTTCAAATTCCTCTACCAAATCAATAAAAGCAACGCTCAACCGTACTAAGATATTAGTGCCGATGGATGCTCATGTCTTCACGCCCGGCCAATTTGTTGCGATGCTTGAGAAAGGAGAATTTTGGAAAACAAATACTCAGGAACCACAGGACTGTGCATAACGCAAAGATATTTTACGAAATCGTGAAAGATGCTACAGGAAATCTATTTGACGAGGGCTTTGAATGAAATAACTCTTTCTAAGATTATCTTTCAACTCAGTGATGAACCGAACTTGCAGGCAAATCATTTCAATTTTCCAGGTGACACATAGTGCAGTTATTACCCACGCTTACTATGCTTCTATATGGCAAAATCTTACCTTCTAGGGTATCAAGACAAAACCGCCAGAAGAACACAAGAAAACGTATCAAGCGCTAAAGGGGCTTACGAATGATGGGATTATCTTGAATTGCTTAGGTTGTACCGAAAGGTACTGGTGAAAGCTGATGATCTATTGGGTATCTTTGCGTTGGAACGGGCCAAACGTGGCACCTTCACCTATAAAACATTGCCGCAGACTAACCGTCTGCACAGGAAAGTATTGGTAATGCGCAGGAGTTTATCCGCCATTTTTCCAATATGATGTAATTTAATCTAGCTATTGTTT
>JBNJGT010000078.1:0-5066 GCA_051819765.1 Nanobdellota archaeon | reverse complement strand
GGGTACCGGGAAATCAAAGCAAAGATATCCTTGGTTGTCAAAAGGTCTCCCATGATTGAATCCATATTGCGGGAGACATGCATACTGAATGACGTGAGTAGGACTGAGATCTTATCCATGTAAACGCCGTTTACAAATATGAATACCACGAGGCCAACCAGATCAGAGAGTATTGGCCCGCTCAGTCTGATTCCTTCTTTTCTGATGATTTCAATTGTTTTCTGCAGCGCTGATCGCATTCTCTACCTCTTGGGTTATGATACTGTAATCCTTGAGTCCCTGCATCTCGACACCATTGATGAAAAAGGTTGGTGTCCCCTGTACCAACCGTTCTTTCCCGTCCGCAATATGGGCATTGACAGCTGCTTCACACCCACTTGTCTGTACGTCGAGCTCACCCACTGGATAGCCCTCAAACAGTTTTTCTGATATCTCAAAGAATCGTCCGTCCTTTCTGGCGCATTCTGCAACAACTGCCTTTTTGAACCCGTCCTGTGTAAGGGGAAATTGTTTGATCTCAACCTGGATGCGTGGATAATCCATGATGAGTTGCTTCAAAAGTTCAAATGCCTCCGCGCAATGTGGGCAGTTGTAATCAAGGTACGCAGTGACGGTGACAGAGGTTGAGTTTTCCCGGGTCTCGAGCCGTGCGACTGCCTCATCCATCCCTTTCGAATCGACTGGAATCAGCAGAGAAAGGGCGATGATCCCTATTATGGCCACTCCTGAAATGCCTGTCGCGAGCCAGTCCTCAAGTCTCATTCTCCGTAGGGATTACCGTACTTTCGCACGTTCTCGATCATCTTCTTATTGGCCTCTGTCTCGATCCCATTTTTGACAAGTCCGCGCCGTACCTTTTGAATCTCCAGGTCTACCTCTGACGCACATGTCTCAGTGCATGCTCCGCAGAGGGTGCATACATAGAATGTGGCTGATTGCTTCTCCTCCTTGACAAGCATGGCCTTTCCCCTGGGTGAATATAATTCGTTATGGGTCGCTCTGAATACTGGGCAGCGTGCCTTGCACATGCCGCACATGACGCATTTATGGACATTGGTCATAGATTTTCCCCTTGTTAAAGATATACTCCGGATCATACCGCTCTTTTAATGCTGTCAGATCGCGGATTCGTTTTTTATCGACATATTGTTTCTTGGCAAGCCCGATTCCATGCTCGCCGGTGACAGAGCCACCAAGCTCAGTGACTTTTTCAAACATCTGCTTTATCAGTTTCTCCTGTTCTTTCCGGAAACGCGGATGCAGGATACCTACACCGATATGGCCGAATGTAGGGATCTTATGGCTCGTGAGCCAGGTGATGAACCGGTCCATCTTATCCAGTGGGATCTTTGGATCCTCCACCCGCATATACCTTTTGGCGCTGAGCAGTGGCCCGAGTCTCTCTCGCAATCTCCACAACTCCTCGATACGCTGCTGATCCGTGATCTCTCCTCCCTCTCCCTCGTATTCATAAAACAGGTGATATGCTGGCTCCAGCCCCAGCATCTCAGAGGATGTCTTATCAATGAATTCGACTGCGATGCCATCCGTGAAATCCCTGACTCCTGCTACCACTTCTTTCACAGTATTGTATCTTCTGAGAGTGAGGCTGGTTTCAGGTATGTGCTCGGTGACTTTCAGGGTTGCTTCAACAATGATCCCCAGGATTCCTTCTGTCCCGCATACATCTGAGGGCCGGATCTTAACCAGCTTTCCGCTGCCATCAACCATCCTCACCTCCTGTACCCAGTCACAGGCTTTGCCGAATTTAAGCGCCCTGGTGCCCACAGCGTTTGTGGCGATGATGCCACCTATCTGGCAGGTGGTATAGCTTGCCGGAAGCACCGGGAAGAACAGATCATAGTGGTCAAGCTTCTCATTCAGATCATTGATTATGACTCCCGGCTGCACCGTCACCTTCTTGTCCCGCACATTGATGGATTCGATGCGATCCATCCGTGACATATCCACAACCACTGCCTTTTGCGGCACGCTTCCCCCTGCAAGCCCGGTTCCTGCCCCCCTGGGGACGAGGGTGTACTTGTTCCGGTAGGCAAGTTGCACCAGCTTTTGGAGTTGAGTGACATCCGTAGGCCATACCACAGCGATTGGCTGCCCCTTTATCTGCGAGGCATCTGTGGAATAGGCCATGAGTTCATCAGTGTCGAAGGTCACATTCTCTTTGAAGAGTTCAGTGAGTTTCTTCATTGTAGCACCTCTGAGAGCTCCATGACCTTGATGCTGGCATTCTCCTTCAGGTGCTGATAACACTGTGGACATGCGGTGATGACCTTGTTAGTGCGGCACTGTGATAGGCGTGACTGTGCTGCTTTGTGTGCAAGCTCAGGTTTATTCTGTTTGACTCCGCCACCAGCGCCACAGCATTGGTCAGGGAATGGCACAAGTTCATACCCTACCTTGCGGAGAAGACGTTCTGGTGCGTCATTTTCTGCTTTTCTCAGATGGCAGGATCGGTGGTAGCTCACTGGTTCGTTGGCCGTCCTGAAGTGCTCAGCGTGCTGGAGAAGTATCTCAGAGACATGCTGGGTTGGTATCTTATAATACGTATTGAACATGAAGACACAGGCTGGACAGTTCGAGATGATACGCTTGACTCCATATCGCTTGAAAATCTCCTTATTCTTTTGTGCCAGATTGTAGAAATCAGTATCATATCCTGCGGCAAGGACCGGATTTCCGCAGCAGTTGAATTCTGGGACATCAATCAGGTCATAACCGAATTCAGAAAGGATCTTTTGATATCCCTCAGCAAGTTCAGGCATGACAAATCTGAAGCAGCCGGGATAATAGAGTGTGTTACCTCTCTTCAGTTTTTGCATGAACTTTTGCAGCATCAAATCAACTCCCTATGCCCTGAAGTAACCCTTACACTATTACAGATACATAAATGCTTGTATTTTGAAAAAAAGGTAAAAAGGGTATTAACAGTTACCCTGTGGTGCAGCGGTCTCCTGTGTCAGTGTCTCATCACACACCGCTGGTGCGGATTCGAACTCAGCACACAATGCTGCCTTTAGGCTTTCTGCATCCCGTCCTCCGGTATACGCTTTCCCGTTAAGCAAAAAGGTTGGTGACGCTGATGGTGGGACCAATTGGCCTTGCCGTAATGTCACCAGGTTGCTGTTCAGGTCAGCCTGTTCTTGGGCGATTGCCAGCTTATCCTCCATGCAGCTGGTGATGACTCCAGTATCAATGCCGACATCTTCAGCCACACCTTCCCAGCATGAGTCTGCATTCTCAGAAGTGCATTGGTCATTTGCAGCGAGGGTGAACTCATAGAACTTTTCCTCACCGAGCTCTTTCAGGACGCACAGTTCTCTGATACCCTGGTTACCTTCCTGTTCACCATGCAGTGATTGGATCTGGTCACCTGATACTCCGAGGATGTAATGCGGGACAATCTCTGCCTCGTCTCCGAATGCTTGCTGGAGTTCTGCTGCTGCCTCATCCGCTGGATTCCCGTATGGGCAGAATGCCATTACGAAATAGTCAAGCCGTGGTTTGCTTGAATTATAGCCAAGCGCCTCCAGGTTCTCTTCTGGGTAATTTTCAAGCATCTCCTCCTGAGCGTTCCTTTTCTCTTCATCCAGATAGTATGTTGCTCCGGTTTGGCTGTCACGCAGTTTATACATATCATCGACCTGTTCGAAAGCCTGGGCAAGGTCTGGTCGTTGATTCCAGGTTTCCGTCTCAGTGACTGATGATTCAAACAGAAGGCTTGGTGCAACCTCCAGGTTATAGTTCTCTACTAGAGCCTTACCCTCTTCTGAGGTGGCCTCAACCTCTGTTACCTCGAGACCAGGGAATAGGTTCTTGCTCACGGTGATAAGCTGGGAGGGGTTGCAGGTCTCGCAATCCTCAGCAGTGAGCACGGTAAGCCCAACAGCGGTTGGTTCAGGGACATCTGCACAGGCTGCGGGCCGCTCGTCAAATGCAGCGCACAGTGAGCGCATGAAGTCAGTTTCAGTCCTTCCACCACTGTATGGCTCTTCGTTCAAAAAGAGGGTCGGGCTTCCTTGCGCGCCAGCGTTGATCGCCTTTGCTGCACTGTCATTGAGAAGTTGTCGTCCCTCAGTCCCTTCATAGCATGATCTGATAGCCTCAATATCAAGGCCTTGGGCACATTCTTCCCAGTTGTCAGGAATTGCGTTCATGTCCTGATTCATGCAGGTGAGCATGTCCAGGTAGGTATCCGGGTTATGTTCCATTGCGCACAACTGGACGATATCGCCCTTTACCTCACTGATGCCATGCATTGAACACATGCCATCAATGCAGAACTGGTCCTCTTTACCTTGGTACATCTCTTCAGGATAGGTGATATACTCGATTTGAAGGTCTAATCTATCTCCCAGTTTCTCCTTCACTGGGGCGATTGCATCAACAACCTCTGTCCCGTATGGGCACTGGCTCATCACATACATCTGCAATGAAACCTGTTCACCCGCTGTCGTGGTAGTCTCGGAGGGTTCTTCCTCAGCAGGCTCACTCTGGGCTAACAACTCCTGGCGCACGGTCTGCCATGAGTCTTGCAATTGCGTGTCACCGGTGTCTCCCACAAGCTCGTCAATCTCAGTGATTGCACCTGTCATGCCAACATCAGTGAATCCTGATGTGACGAGCGATGCCACCAATAGTATACCGAGAACGGCGCTGGTCAGCATCCATATGTTGTTGTCCTTTTTCTTACGTTTAACCTTAACAGTATCGTGTTTATGAGATTTTTTCTTGGTCATGATACCCCTCTGAGAGAGCGGAACCTGATAATTTTTATAAATCTTATGAATCCGGCATCAAATGGTTCAAAACTTTAAGTTTTAGGTATAATCGGTTTCTTCTTTTTGCTTGAGTAAAAATAGGCTATACTGAGAAAGCTTTGGTATTAATCCTTCATGGAATAACCCACGTTGCAAAAACACCGAGAAATAAGAATATAATTCGACTGACATTTTATAGGTGGTTAGGGTTATAAACTATGGGTGTAGGGGTAAAAACAGACTTAGTGTTCCAGACCTAGCTCACTCGTGCATAGATCTCCAAGATAG
>JBNJGT010000077.1:0-5319 GCA_051819765.1 Nanobdellota archaeon | reverse complement strand
ACACTTCCTTTCCATCTTTGAGGGTATAGAATGGGTGATCTGCGGTTGTCTCGATGGCGCCATTATTTATTATGAATAACTCATCAGTTGGATTCTCGAGAAATGTGACAGTTCCAGCTTCGGTTGTATTTTCTTGTGTATCATATGTCAGGACCGTATCACCAATCTTCACATTCTGGATCTCTTTTTTTGATCCGTCTGCCATGGTTATGTTTGTCCCCTCTGGAAAACATTCATTATGCACCAATAGGCCATTTGCATAGTAATTTCGTTCATCTCCCACATTGATCAGATTATAGGCTGTATAGTTACCTTCTTTCTTTGTAATTGTTTTTACGGTTATCCATTCATCTTTTATGGTAAATATCTCATCCCCTATCTCCATTTCTTTAACGAAGCTCAGCGACGGGATCTCCTTAATTGTATTCGTCCTGTTTATTGTTGTCCATACCCTGCTGCCATTTTTTTTCCTTGTATAGAATGGATGTTGGTCACTTGTTTCTATGATATCATCATTGATTATGTAGAGCTCATCGGTCACTTCATCTACCCATCCTACTTCCCCTATTTTCTTTTTTTGGTCCCTTATATCATAGGTTATGACTTCTTCACCTGATTGTATGTCGTCAATCCTTTTCTGAGCATAATTTACCATGGTTATATTGGTTCCTTCTGGGAATGAGGGGTTATGGACCAAGAATCCGTTTGCATAAAAGTTTAAATTAGTGGTATCCCCTAAAATGTTATAGACCGGATGGTTTCCCTCCTTCTTCTCGATTGACTGAATCTCCACCCATTTTCCATCCATGCTGAATATCTTATCCCCTACCTCAAGTTCTTTTACAGATGGAAGATATGGCATCCGCTTGAGCGTTCTTTCCTTGTCAAGCGCTGCCCATACTTCCTCTCCGTCTTTGAGTGTATAGAATGGATGATCTGCGGTTGTCTCGATGGCGCCATCATTTATTATGAATAACTCATCAGTTGGATTCTCGATGTCTGTCACAATACCCATCATCTGTTTTTTTGTTCTGGTATCATAAGTCAATACCGTTTCTCCTGGCTTGATATCCTCTATGTTCTTAAAGCTAGCATTCACAAGCGTTATGTTTGTATCACCTGGAAAACATCTGTTGTGATTGAGGAACCCATTTGCAAAGTAATTGTGTTGCCCTGAGACATATTCTAGATTATAGGTTTGTATTGGCCCCTTTCGGTAGGTGATGTTTTTGATTTTTGCCCACGTCAGGTTTCTTTGCAATACATAATCTCCTATCTCTAGATTGCGGAATGCTTTAACATTGAAATTGTGCATATTTGCAGTATATGTCTTATTTATGGCTGCCCACCCAAGAAAGCCAGATTGTTTTAGTGTGTATAAAGGATGCTCATTTGTAAGCTCTACAGACTTCCCATTGGAAAATGAAATGTTATAGACCCCCTCTCTTATTGGCGCCTCTGTCTTGATGACTTGCGAGGGCACTACTCTTTCAGTCACGATATCAAAACTTTGTACCCATTCACCGTTTTTCACCTCTTCGATGGGCTTTTGCGTACCATCGGCCATGTGGATTAAGGTTCCTTCAGCAAAACATGATTGTGCGACCACAGTTTGAACTGTCTCTGTCTGATTATGGTTTATGACGAACACAACGAAGAACAGGATTAGAAATAATCTGAGATAATTCACTATCCGTGCTTGTTTCCCAAATCCCATATTTGCCGCTAGTAGGCGATATCTAAGCTTGTAATTTTAAAAAGATTTCGTTTAGGGCGTTGCTACTAGCTAAGAACAATTAATATTTAAAAACTCCCGCTCTTATTTGATGTGTATGTCTGCAGGCCTGATAGCCTATATAAAACGTCAGAGAAAGAAAGGATATTCTAGGGCACAGATCAGGAATGTCCTTCTAGAGGCTGGTTATCAGGAAAGTGTAGTTGATCGGGCCTTTCATATGCATGACAACCTCTACTTCGCGATTATCATGGGCTTGGTGGCAATAATCCTGATAGTGGTGGCAATCCCTGAAAAAGAAGAAGTGGATACCTCAATTGATGATGTGGTCAACGAATACACTGAGCAGTGCTTTCGACTGGAGGAATGTGAGCGTACACTGGTATTGGCTGACGATGTACTTAGGGTGGATGAAACCAATCCGCAATCGCTTTTGTACAAGGGGCTGGCCTATTATCAATTGGGCCGGTATGACGATGCGATCCGATCATTCGAGAAAGCACAGAAATATGCCTCTGGCTCATTCGTAAAGGCTCAAATCTTCGAAGGATTCGGCTGGGCCTATTACCGTCTGGGCGATCCGAGGTGTGTACACAACTTTCAGCAGGCAATAAATCTTGGAAACAAGCAGTTCTGGGGGTTAGGGTGGTGCTATCACTCCCTTGGTCAGTATGAGGATGCCCTGGTTGCCTATAATACCGGTCTGCAGAACACAGACATCGATAAAACCTATCTTCGGGTCGGCAAAGGGCATGCGTATTATCAACTGGGCAGGTATGAGGAGGCCATTGACGCATTCGAATCAGCCACAGGCTCATCACTCACTCGCTACCGATTAGAAGCGTATGAAAATCTTGTAAAGATCTATTCAGAAAAGGATAATCCCAGAGCAGAATACTACCAGAAAAAACTCCTTGAGGAAATCAATGGGTGATATCTGTATGCTCTATCCCTATCACCTTGCAAAGGGATTCCAGTTCATAGGGTCCTCGCATCTCAAGTGGATGTTTGGCAAATGACGCGATGACCTGTTTCACCCAGAACTTTCTGCAAAAGGCTGCATTCTGCATCATCCGTCCCAGTATGATGCCTCTCATATGTGGTGGGCTATACAGCAAAAGCCGCATGTTGAATCCGATCGCAACATCCTTCTCTGCCGCAAGCTTGCAGAGCACCTGGTTCAGCCCTGAATTTCTATGGTGCATGAACTCTTTCATGCCTCGATCCTCCACACTATGTATCAGTTCCACGCCGCTTTCAATCGAGGGACGGGCTTCTCCTTTTATTCTGACTATCCGCAGGGATTTTGATGTATGATAGACTGGAAGGTGGCTACTGACCGCTTTCCCGTTGATAAGGACAAGCCCTGTGAATCCAAGCTTTGCGGCCATGGCAACAAGCTCTTGCTCGTTCCCCTGAGGTTCAACGATATCGATCATATCAGGGGAAAAAGCCTACTTGGTTTTTAAAGCTTTTCCAGTAGTCTGCACGCAGAGCATGTGGCTTGGTTTGAAGGTTCCCCGCACCGCTGGCAGGTATTGGGGGTACCGGAATAGTGTTTTTTCAGTTGAGGGTAGAATGAGAGGAACTGTGTTACAATCGCTCTCATGGTTCCTGGATGCTTCTCCTCATAGTCCCACAACCGTTCTTTGACCTTCTTGCGATAGGACTCCGTGGCATAAGGGCAGGATCCGTAGTGCACCGGATAATCATGGGCTTGCGAGTAGCCTTTGATCTCGGATTCCAGTGTCATGAATAATGGTTTTACTCGTTTGGTGAATCCTTTTTGGATTCTCACACCTGATACCGGTCCGATACGGGCATTCAGTTCCATGTTCCCTCGCATCATGTTCATGAGGATAGATTGGGCGCTGTCATCGCAGTTATGGCCTGTTGCAACAACATCATAGCCACGGGCGAACTGGTTCAGGTAATATCGCTTCAAGATTCCGCAGATTGAGCAATAGGTGAGGTGTGGATGTTTCTCTTTTATTTCTGCAAGGGTATGGCCTGTCTTTTCCTTCAGGGAGATCACATGCAAGGCCACACCAAGTTCTTCACACATGATCTTCAGGTTCTCAAGGTTCGTATCTGCGTATCCCGGGATATGGAGGTCTATGGTCACTGCCTCAACAGAGAAGTGATCATAAAGGATCGAAAGGAGCACGGTACTGTCCTTTCCACCGCTTGCCGCAACCAGCACCCTATCATCAGGTCTGATGAGCTCCTGCTCCTCGATGAACGAGAGTACCGAATCCTTCAGAGTGTCGTATACCATTGCAGCAATTCCTCGCATTCCTCTATTGTAAGCCCTACCAAAGGGTCAAGTTCAAGTGCATGGGTTCGCTCTTCAGGCACATCTCGTCTTCCCTGGACAACGACACTCATGTCCTCAGCCGCTCCCAAGCGAAATCCGTATTCAAATCTCTCAAGTAATTTTGATTTTCCCTGCAGATCAAGGGCACACCCGCGCTTCATGGCAAGGAGTGCCGCAAGCTCAGAGAACCTATCTGTTATGAGTGCAGTGCAACGGCCCTGGCTTCCGACCGGCAGGCCTCCGGGTCCGTCAATACGCTCGGAGAATACATAGGCTTTGTTTGAGAAGAGTTCAACCCCCACCTCAGCTTCAAATCCTTTCAGGTCAACTTTTGCCCCTGTCTGTTCCACTACAAAGGCGCCAAGCTCCCGCTCCATTTCAGCAGACGATGCTTTGATCGATTTATCCACTCGCTGCACACTGACCCTAAACCTGGTTTCAGGCATGAAATGGGATATGGGTAGATGCTCCTTGATGGCTGGGATCTCACATTCAACGCAGGGACTCAGTGAGTGGATACCAAAAACCTTTCTGAGAGCACCGATATACTCGCTCTCAACGAGCAGTCTGCTCTGTGTGCGTGTGATGCGTCCGTTCTCACCGTGTTTTTTGAGACAATCCTTTATGTTTCGGATGAGCTGTTTTTCAAAAAAGATCCTGTTCTTCCCTTTGAGGGCAATTTCACCATATCTGACAATGAACATGATAGCAAGAACAAGGTGCTGGTATATAAAACTAGTCAAGTGCCTTCATGGCTTCCAGAAGCAGGGTCTTGTCTTCGGAAGTGAGCTTTTCGATGGCTCGGTCATGTAATGACCACAAATAATTATTATAGTGTTCTTTAGCAAGGGTGATGGGAGAATTCATGCTTGCCTGGACGAGATAGGTATCAAGATTGTAGGCGATATCGTTGCAGGTAACATCCACCTGCATATTGCTTGTGATCTTGTAGTTTCGGATGCCCGCCACATGCCACAGGAGTTGTGAGACTCGTTCAGTGGGGTCCTCACCTTCCTTGAGCAGTGTCTTTGGGAGCACCCACTCCTCTTTCATATTGTGGAATATCAGGAAATAGTATGCTGTAGCTGCATCATCATAGGTTACCACTGCGATTGCTTTCTTTGTGTCCATTTGGAAAACTAGTCTGGGTGTTGTATTTAAACCTTTTGTATCAAGGGTACAGGTAGACACGTTCCGACGAGATGACATTAGGCGTTATGAATTCAGTAAGTGTTGAGGTGCCGACCTTTGGGATGAAATTAATCCG
>JBNJGT010000076.1:0-5353 GCA_051819765.1 Nanobdellota archaeon | reverse complement strand
CTACAGGATCATCTGGGTCATTTAAAATGATGGCAGATTGGTTCAGAACACTACAACGTGCGCATACATTCTCCGTCAGAACGGACATAGCCAGGACGGCACACGCAGGATTTTTGTTCACAGATCTCCGCTGAGGTGCAGATTTCGGCAATCTCTTCAGGCTGCCCGCATGAATCATGCCAGTAGACATCTCCATCATAACATGCCTTATATGAGTGCGGTTCACAATCCTTCACAATGTTTCCGGTGATTATTGGTTCCTGGTCCAGGAGAAACCCTATCCCCACAATGGTTGCAAGGAGCAATCCTCCAAGTAACAGAGCGCGCCTCATACTGGTATTGAATTCATATAACAATATAAATGTTTTCGTTAAATTTAAATACGCTTCTCCCTGGAACACTCAGAAAAGGGGGCGTGAATGGGGTTGGATGACCATATAAGGCAGACCATTGAGGTAATTCGTTCAAAGCTAGTTGAAGGTTTCCCCGAACGTGCCATTAAAAAAAAACTTTGCCAGAAAGGATGGAAACAATCAACAATCGAGGAGATGTTTTCCCAGGTCAAACAGCAATTGACCGGTGATTTCGCCCTTCGCGTGAAGGATGTATCCAAATCGTTTGGGCAAAAGCAAATCCTTGATGAGATAAGTTTTGACCTGCATCATGGTGAACTGATGGGGATCATTGGCTTGTCTGGCTCCGGCAAGACAACGTTGCTCAACATCCTGATAGGGTTCCTTGAGCCTGATAAGGGGCAAGTGCTCTACAATGTTGATGACAGGGCCGATTTTGTCTCCATGGTGCATGAACCACGTACTATCACCAAATATTTTGGCTATTCCCCGCAAAAGCAATCCTTCTATCAACGCCTGACTGTGTGGGAGAACCTGGATTACTTCGGCTCCCTCTATTACATGGATGAGGAAGTGAAACGCAATGCCATCTTTTCCACACTTGAGCTTGTGAACCTGTCGCAATATACGACAACCCTTGGTGAGAACATGTCCGGTGGCATGCAGCGCAGGCTCGGCATTGCCTGTTCCCTTATACACGATCCCTCGTTCCTTATTCTTGACGAGCCCACTGCGGATCTTGACCCGATCATGCGCCAGGAGATTTACCAGGTCATCCGTCGTATCAATGCGAAAGGGAAGACGGTGCTTATAACATCCCATTTCCTGAATGAGTTGGACGACCTGTGCAATCATATCGCTATCATTCATGACCGCCATTTCATTGCTCAGGGCTCCATGCGTGAACTTAAAGACAACTATTCCGCAGATCAGGAGATAACACTTAAACTCGAATCAGGATCATATCAGCATATAAAACACGCGCTCCTGGAATCACCAGTGCCGCTTACCCATATCCATATCAGGGATGAGCGGCTTATCATTTACACCCCTCGTGCCGAACAGGTCATACATCAGTTGATTCATGTCATAGAAGCCGCTGGTGAGAAGATTCTGGATATCAATCTGAATGAACCAAGCCTTAATGAGGTCTTTGAGTCTGTGGTCACAAAAAAGAGATACTGGGCCAGATAATGCATCCGCTGTCAAAGATAATTGCCAAGAACTATAAGCTTCTTTTTAGATCAAAGAGTTCAACTATGGTCATAATATTTGGCCCCCTCCTCCTGATACTGGCTGTAGGACTCGCTTTCAATAATGCCGGAAACTACAAGATCCGGATTGGTTTCTATTTTCCTGAATACACCGACCTTTCAGGTACGATTCTTGAGTCTCTGGAGGACAACAACTTCTATATTGAGCTTATCAAGGATGAAAACGCTTGCATCCAGGCAGTGAAGACCGGCGAGGTCAACATCTGCCTCATATTCAACCGGTTTATAGTGAATCAGTCCATGGATAACAAGTTGCAGATCTATGTTGATAACTCGCAGGTCAACCTGGCATGGCTTGTGACTGACACCGTGTCCAGTCATGTGGGGAAAGTATCCTCCAACCTTACAACCACGTTTTCAGAGAACCTGCTCAACCGGATTGATGTGACAACCCAGAAGCTGACACAGCAAAGGGATCGGGTATCCGCAATAATTACGTCCCAGGCATCTCTCAAGGATGATATCGAGCAGCTTGAAATGCTTATGCAGGACCAGGATCTCTCTGTCGATGAAAAGTTATCCTTTGCACAGATAAAGGATCGTTCAGATGACCTGCACCAGCATGTCGGGTTCTTGGTCACCCGGATAAATAACAACCTCAACCAGATAGAATCCCGGGTGAAAGACTCGAATCTGTCCGAAGATACTGAAGAGAATATAACCAGCATCATAACTGATACCGAAGAGGCAGTCATGGACCGTGATGAAAGTATCGCAGAGCAGCATGAGGAGTTAAAGGAGGCTGTCGATGAACTTGATGCTGCGCTCATGGATCTGAGGCAGTCCCTTTCCGATTCAGACCAGGCCCGCACTGATGCGGTGGATAAAGCCCAAGATATTATTGACAAATTGCGTACGAACCTGAATCAATTGACCTCCCATCAGGCCGCACTCGATACCATGATTACCACCTTGTCTGGCATAGAGATTCGCAATGCCCAGGATATCGCGGTACCCATAAAGACCGAACTAAAACCCCTCACATCCGACCAGAATCATCTCAATTATCTCATCCCGACACTCATAATGCTCTTCATAATGCTCATTGGGTTATTCTTGTCATCCAACCTTGTGATTATCGAAAAAAAATCGGATGCATTCCTTCGCAATTTTATCACTCCCACTCGCAATATGTACTTTATTATTGGGACCTTTATCACTTCCTTTGTCCTCATCTTTTCCCAGGTGCTTATCATACTCTTTGTGACCTCACTTCTCTTGGATCTTCCCATCTCCAATCTTTTCAATCTGTCTATGGTCGTCATGATGGCAGCGATCCTCTTCATTCTCTTGGGGCTTGCGATCGGCTATATATTCAAGTCTGATGAGGCGGTGACATTGGCATCAATCTCCTTGGGGAGCATCTTTCTCCTGCTGTCAGGCCTGATCCTGCCACTGGAAAGTATGCACGAGACGATCATGGTTCTTGCCCAGTATAATCCGCTCGTGGTCTCAGTCGGAGCCCTAAAGCAGGTGATCCTTTTCAATCAGGGGTTTGGTGAGATATGGACAAAACTGGCTCTCTTGCTGGTATACTCTCTTGTTATGCTGGCAGTGATTGCTGTGCTGCAGATAAAGGTGAAACGCAAGGATCTGCCAAATATCCGATAGAACGCCCTTGCCTGATGAATGAGGGTTTGTGAGCTTTTAAATAGAAACATTTTTATAACTACTAAATCAGATTCTTTTAAAAGAGGGAAGCCAATGAAATTCACAATACTTGCAATGCTTATCCTGGTAGGGGTTGTTGTCAACGCAGATTTGTCTGATTTTCCCGCTAACATGGCGGATCAGGATGTTTTCAGGGCTCAGATGGTCGTCGGAGAGAAGGCCGCACCTGAAGATTTTATAACTGCGGTAAACCTGGCCCTTGGCCTGCAGGAAAGACTAAGGTCACAAGGATCCTGTGATGCGCAAGTATCATCCGGGAACGTACTCATGAAAAAGACAGGCAACATGCTTGAATCCGCAGAGCCCATTGATGTCATATCACCAATCACCAAAAAGCAGTTTGATGCGTTTGCTCCTCAGGTCCTTCGTACTGATCAAGGTTCCTTTGAATATGACCAGTACCTGTACATGGGAGAGAATAACTCTGTGTCATTCGATGTCGCAGATGCCATCCCTACTGATGAATCAGAGATCCCCAGCAGTTATCTGATATTTGAATCGGATGCCCCTGCTTATGAGTACAGGCTCGCGTTTCCTTCACCTCTCAAAACCAAGGTTGATGATGGGACTCTTGACCTTCAGGATCAGAAGATATCTCTTTTTGGTCAGGAATTTCAGATTCTTGAGGCAAAGCTTGAGAACAATAAGAGCGTTTCTTTGACCCTCCTTGCAGAAAGCAATGAGGATTTCTTGAACGAGTATGAATCCAAGACCTACACCATTGGTGGCATCGATTATGAGCTCATGGTGGTATCCGTATATAATAGTGGAGAGAATGAAGAGATCCTTCTTCGGGTGAATGGTGGAGAGACCCAAATACTCGAGGAGGGAGACACCTATCAGGTCGAAGATGGACCTGTGATACAGATAAAACGCCTGTTCATCCAGGGTTCAGGCAAAGACATGGCTCTTATTTCCATCGGTCCGCAGAAAGTGAAGATTAGTGATGCCAACATCACTGATGATGCGTATGGTACAGCATCTTATGAGATTGCTGGTGATGAAGTCAAGGGGACTTCTGTCAAGATAACTGCAGAGGTCGATGGAGATATGGTTTCCATAACCTCTATCAATGCCCGCTGGCTCCCTGGCCGCAAGCATTTTTTGGCACCTGAGCAAGGCATCTCCGAGATACTCGAAGACCCTGACCAACTGTTTTTGAACGGGTTTGACATTTACTATGCAGGCCGCAATGAGGACATGTCGCTGGAGAGCATCGAGGTTGTACCACGTGGTGATACAGCATATGACTTGCGTTTTACAAACAAGCTCGACCAACAGCTTAAGATACCCCTGTTCTACGATGATTTGAGCCGGTTTGGAAATGATGACCAGGCACTTGTCGCAACAGAGGGCATTCCCATAACAAAGGATGACCTGTTCATCGTGACAAGTGATGGCCATAAGACCCTTCCAGGAGCAAGTGGGTACACGCACCTGATTGAATACGATGGGCAGGACGCATCAAAAAATGTCCTTACCTTCACTGACCATGGCGCTGACAAGGAAATCAAAGTCTCCTACGTGGATGGCGCAACCTCCGCATCATTGATGCTCAATGACGTTGAATATGCCATAAGCTTCACTGATTCAGACAATAGCCCTATCACCGTTGATCTGAACAACGACGGTTCAATCATTCCGAAAACCAAACCGGTGCTGGTCACAAAGTATGGAGTGAACATCGACTTGAAGACTGATTATGTAGTGAAGCCCGATCCCTTGAACCCCACCACTTGGATCAATTACAGCCATCGTCAGTTTACCTTGTATTCGAAAGCAAAGCAGAGCGATATAGCGGCTGACACCCTCAATAGCTACCTGTACAACTCAGTGGCTCCTGGTGTGCAGGCAAGCATCAATAATACAATCGCAACCCTCTATGCCATGGGTCAGATCCCTTATACCTACGCAATCACTGAGAATCCCCTGACTGACACTGAACCACTTTCAGTTGCTCATGATGCCATTCGTGTGACAGTAGAAGAAAAGGATGGCTATCTGGATTTTGGAGCTATTGAACGGTGCCTGGATGGTGCCAACAAGAAGCAGATC
>JBNJGT010000075.1:0-5472 GCA_051819765.1 Nanobdellota archaeon | reverse complement strand
CATGTAACAGGCATCAAAGAAGGCGTAACACTACAGGATAATGACGCAGTTGAGTTCGAGATTGAGGAAGGCAACAGAGGCCCAAAAGCAGTTAATGTGAATAAGGCTGAATCCAGTGCAGAATAATTCTAAGGAATCAAACATCCCTTCGGGGATTCCAATTTCTTTTTTTTTGAGGACTACTCCATAAACATTTTAAACAAAGTGAAGCGTTTCTCGGTTGGATGAAACCGCATATCCTGATCGTGATCGGTATCATCGGATGGCTTCTCCCCACGATAATGCAGGGTCCATTCGATTCCGTCGATAGTAAACTTCACTATGACGGTGTTGTGGACGAAGTGAAACTCTTCTTGCCCGAAGGAGAGGGCCCGTTTCCTGGGATTGTGTTTGGTGCTGGCGCAGGTGCCGATAAGGCCCTCTACAATATCTGGGCAGAGGCTTTCCAAAGGGCAGGCTTTGCGGTGCTCCTCAGAAGCCAGAGCTATGGCAGGGTGAACAAGACCCCCTGGGTTGACAGTATGGATGATACAATCCAGGCACTTCGCTACTTGAAAGGTCATGAGCTGGTTGAGCCCGAGGATCTGCTGGTCGGTGGGCATTCAGGATCAGGAAACGTTGCCTATTGGGTGGGTTATGAGGTTCCCACACAAATCAATGCAGTGATAGCTGTCGCCGCCCGTTTTCCGCCGAACAAGAGCCATCCTCTGAAGACAAACCTCTTTCTTGCAACCGGAAGAGATGACAACTTAGTGCCTCCTGCAAAAATGCATGAGGTGGCCCGTACCCTGACGGGAAGGACAAATGGTGGAAAGTTTGGCACGGATAGCAAGGTCACCACCTTCGTCTCAGACTCCAATCATCTGACTGAGGTGTGGGATACCCGCCTGATAGAAGAGACTGTGCGATGGGCCTCAGCTGCAGTTGGCAATGATTACCAGGCGGTAAAGGTTCGCAACATGTCTCTTATGAAAATTGGTATCATGTTCATCGCTGGCCTTTGCCTGTTGATAGGCATCATCCTGCGTCTCAGATCATGCCGGCATCCTGCCATTGCAGTGATATTCTTCTTTGTGTTCTTTGCTGTGTGGACATCAACCATATCGCGCTATCTCTTTGACTTCGGACCCTTTCAGTACAAGTCGTTGAAGTATCTGCTTGCACTGCTCGTAGTAGGGATCCCTGCTGTGATTCTGTATAAGAAGAAGCTACCCGATGCCTTATTTTTGATAGGGAGTACTCTCTGTTTTGTCCTTATCTCAGGCCTCTTCGTCTATCTGCCGCCCTTCTCTTATGGCGGTTCTCTCATACTCGCAAAAAGCCTCATTGTATTGGCTCCCTTGTTGCTCCTTTCTCTGGTGATGAGAAAAATCGAGTATAAGCAAAGGATAATCTTTTATTCCTTGTCGCTCATCTGGTTGCTTCCGGTTGTGATTCCTGCCCTATGAGCTCCAGATCTCCATAAAGGATGACCGGCCTGACCGCCTCAATCTCCGTCTTGCAGTAGGGCATATCAGGGATTGGGTTCAAGAGGTATATCTGCTGGTGCAATACATGGGCAAAGCCGATCTCCATGAGCGTGTTGCCGCCGATGTAATTCTTGATGCCGTGCTTGTCATAGTTGAGGACCAGCACCGCGTCAGCCCCCTGCATGGCATCCCAGAACTCCCGGATCGCATCCATGTTGTTCTTCTGGTGGATCTTGATCTCTTCTATCTCCTCATCACTCTTTCCCACCATGGCTGCGTGAAGATCGGTGACAAAAGCATCATGCCTTGCTTCCCGCAGGGTCTCACGCACCTCAAGCATCTTGTCAGTGAACTGCATCGACCCGATGATCCCGATTCTCATGCATCCCATGAAATCACCCTCTATTATAAAGCTTGTTATGGTCATCGCAGTTCTCAAGCAGAGGGATGTATTGGTCGTCCCGTTTCTCAATGATGTAGAGTGAGGTGTTCTTTGGGCGTTCAG
The DNA here is from genome assembly GCA_051819765.1 of Nanobdellota archaeon. Classification (GTDB taxonomy): domain Archaea; phylum Nanobdellota; class Nanobdellia; order Woesearchaeales; family JACJVW01; genus JBNJGT01. The sequence continues at coordinate 3,498 of JBNJGT010000075.1, read as the reverse complement.
TGACAACCAGCTCTTCCATGTCCCTCGAAAGGAGAACATGCAGCAGTGCCCTGATCGTACCACCGTGGGAAACGATCAGCACGTTGCCCTCTCCTTCCAGCTCATCCAGGAAATGTTTCACCCTTTTGACCAGGTCCTGGAGACTTTCCCCATTCGGCGGTGTCTGTTCCACAAAAGCGCCGGGAAGCGACTCCCAGTCGACCTCTTTACCATACTGCCCCGCAAAGTCACCGTAATGGCACTCCCGCAGCCGCTCATCATAGATGATCTCAACATGCCGGGCGATCTCCTGTGCGGTTCGGTTGGCCCGCTTCAGGTCACTGGAGAATACCTTGGTGAATGAGTGGTCTTTCAGTCGTTTGGCGATGTTCTTTGCCTGTTGGATACCCAGTTCAGTGAGTTCAGTGTCAAGCTGTCCCTGCAAGATTCCCATAAGGTTTGAGTGGGTCTGCCCATGCCTCACTAGATAGAGTCTCATACCCTCTGCGAACCAGAGTCACTTTATGTATTTTTCCCAGATGGGGGTTATCGCTATCAGCACTGGACCTGATACAGGTATCTTTCGCAAATTCTTGGTCATAAAAGTCCGGATGAAAAAGGGCTCATCATAGGGCTTACAAAGGAACTGTCGCTGTAGGCAAGAGTTTATCTTTCCAAAACCGCTTTACGTCAAGCTCTCGCTTCCTGTGGTATTTCAATTCATGGACCAAAACGACAAAATCAGGGGACTTCCCAGAAATCCCACAGGGTCATCCAGGACATCACCTCAGTTTGATATGTTAAAAAGAGTCGGGAAGAGCCGTTAGGTGGCTCCCCATGTGAGACCATCTCCTGCATCCGGAAAATATCCTTGGTCTCACTTATGCAGGTGGACATCCGTCTGTGGATAGGGGATGGTGATGCCTTCCTTGTCGAACCGCTCTTTCACAGCCTCGATCACATCAAAATGGAATGGCCAGTAATCATCAGTCTTCGTCCACTGACCGTAAAATTGACTGAGCTCTCCGCAAGTTCCTTGACCCGCACAAATGGTTCAGGGTCTTTCAATGCAAGGTTGTGCGTGCTCACGATGTCCATGAGAATCTTTTTGGCCTTTTTCAGGTCATCCTTGTACCCCACGCTGAAGGTGAAATCGACCCGCCGGGTATCCTGGCGTGAATAGTTCACGATATTGCCGTTTGCAAGGGCTCCGTTTGGAATTATGACTGTCTTGTTGTCCGGTGTCAGAAGCGTCGTGGTAAAGATTTCGATGATTTCAACCGTTCCACTCTGGCCCTGGGCTTCGATATACTCCCCCTTTGCGATGGGCTTGAACAGGATAATCAAGACGCCTCCTGCAAAATTTGACAGGCTTCCCTGCAACGCAAGGCCGATTGCAAAACCCATTGCCGCAAGCACAGCAACAAACGAGGTCGTCTCAACCCCTACCATCCCGATGACTGCGATGAACAAGAGTACCTTGAACAGGATGCTGATGATATTAAGCAGAAAATGTTTCAGTGTCGGCTCAAGCTTTCTTGAACCCTTTGTCAATGCCACGTATCACCAGTTTGATGATCCATAATCCGATAACAAGCGTCAGTATTGCAAGCAACAGTTTTGGTACATACGCAACAGCAAGCTCCGTGCCTGTATCAAGGATTGATTCGAGCGTTACCATGTATGCATAAATGCAAACAAGTTTATATTCTTTTGCACAAGACTTAAGTGTGAAAGATTTTTTCCAGACAGTATGAAAATCGCTATCAACAAATCAGGGATAGAGGGACATGGCTTATTCGCAAACCAGGATATCAACAAAGGTGATTGCATCGGCACTGTTGAAGGACCGCTTGTACCTGATACACAGCAATCCTATGATACCTACGGTGAGGATCATCTTCATCCGATCAGTCTTACTCATGCGATAGTCAATCAATCCCTTACCCGGTATACCAATCATTCCTGCGAACCCAACGCAGGCTTGAAAGACGGGCTTAGCCTGGTTGCAATGCGCGACATCACGAAGGGTGAAGAGATCACAATTGATTATGACACCCTTGAATACGAGTGGGAGATGGATTGTAACTGCCAGAGTACAGGATGTAGAAAGAAGTTAAGAGGATACAAGTTCTTGAGTCCTGCCCTAAAAAAGAGATACAAAGGATTTATTGCACCTTATCTAAAGGACACCGAACACCCGAAAGGCGATAAGAATCTGGGCGACATCTGCAAAGGCGTGGATAACCCAGCAGGAGAATAACTCATACTTCTCAAACAGGAGATTCATGATTATGGCGTACCCGATAAGCCCCACAGTTGCAAGGAGGATGAACGGCAGGCTGAACCACTCATAAAAAAAGATCACATGATGCAGGGAAAACCCAAGTCCTGTAAGCCCGTGGGCAAGCCAGGGTCCCATGCGCCTGCGCATCTCATAGAACAAAAACCCTCTCCAAAAGAACTCCTCAAGCAATGAATTGACGATGATGATGTACAGCCCGATGAAAATAAGGTTAGTCACATCCAAAGCGATGGTCTCCTGGAGTTGCGCAGCAATTGTCTCCAGATCCAAAAACTGCCCTACAACCAGGAATACCCCAAGATACACCCCCATGAACAGCAATCCGAATCCCATGACCTGCCAGATATGCTGTTTGAATACACGCCAGGAGAAATGAAGGCCTAAAGAGGGTTTAAACCCTTTCTTTTGCCAGAAAACACGGTAGGCCACCGGAAATAAAAAGATGATCTTGTACAATGATGAGAACAGGTAACTTGAAGGGAAGAAATGATGGCTCAGGATAATCAATAACAGCGGCAAAATCAACAGGGCAAGAAACATCTTACTTCAGTTTCTTCTTGAGTTTCATCTCTTTTTTTTCTTCAAGGAGCGTCAGATGGTAGAGGGTCGGAACCATAATAAGCGCTCCGAATATGATGATCAGGTACCAGTATGGCTGTGCGAAATAGAATTGTGTCGCGATGATGACTCCGATACCTATCCCGATGAGAAGCTTTGAGGTAGTCAAAAAAAGCCAGTGCAGTGCTGTCACTTCTTTCTTGATGAGTTTTTTGCGTGCCACACCCTCCACATCCGATTCTTACTATATAAATCTTTGCAAGTCCAAGAACCGATACATGGAATACCAGTATCACCAGTATCTATTCAAGAATAACTCAGAATTTTAGTTTCCCGAGCATCTCCCTGTCTCCCAGATAAAGCAGAACCCCTAACAGCAACATCCCCGCAATCGAGGTGATCAGGCCTTCCCAGAATGTATCAACCGGTATTCCCACGTTGATGGCAACATATCGGTAAACAAAAACCGCAGAGATCAATCCGAAAACCAATGCAACGATGCCCGATACGATGACAAGGGTGATGGTGCTTGCGACAAATAGCCCAAGGCTTCCCAGCAACAAGAGTATCAGGTAACTTTTTGGTTGGATAAGTGTGTGTAGTATCATAGGTTTCTTTCCAGTGTCCTATAAATCTTCCTGGTCGCGCAAAGCTTC
>JBNJGT010000074.1:0-5551 GCA_051819765.1 Nanobdellota archaeon | reverse complement strand
GTATCGTCTTGTGAAGTATCATCTTGTGAGGTATCTTCATTATTATCTTGAACAGGCGGTTCAGAGACCTCTTTAGTTGCGACCTGATCCTGCACAGGATCTGTCGTATCAGTACTGCATCCAATCAAGACTAAAGCCAAAAGGATGTAAATCAAATGTTTCATATTATCCCTCCCACTACTCCTGCGAAATTGTTTCCGATGAATGACTTAGCCTTGTTTGCCATGCCCATTCCTTTGAGTTTCAAGCGGTCCTGCTCCATGAGTTCAAGGCCTTTCGTGTACGGGTCATCATTGTCCAGGTCTGCCATAACCCCATAATTATCCAGTTCTAACTCATATGAGGGCTCAGTATGCAGATGATAACAATCGACATCTGCGATGAATCCATCAGTGATGGTGACGCTTCCGATCGCATCACCAAACGTCGTGTATAAATTGATCTCTTCATCATCCATGGGAACCTCTGCTCCCTCTGTAACGATATCATGAAGCTTTTGACATCTGCTTGTGACATTGAAGGCAAGGGGCCCACCGAGTGTCGCGTTTTCAAATACAGGTATCCTTTGGTAAGCCTTGTTTTGAACTGAAGGTAATCTGTTAGGTGTACCGTCGTGTCTTCCAAGGTATGGGAGGTCAATATCGAACTCATATAATTCAACCCAAGGTGTCCTTACAGTTCTCCAACCAAAATAAGGCACATTGACACCTGCTTCGAGCCCAAATTCAGCACCGAAATTTGCTTTTGATTTGTACCGTGGGTTCAAGAGTGTAATTCCGAAATTTGCATACTTACCGAACTCATCCTCTTGGTCGTGTATAACAGGGTTCAATGAAAGGTCTAAGGTTTCGCTTTCAGTAATGTCCATATCTTCACACTCAGTGTTGAGTCCTTCACACCTGAAATTCACATGCTCTCCTTTAAGGTTGAAAGTGACTCCGATATCCCCGTCAACATACACGTCATCATCACCATAGTATAGTCCTGTATCTGTCCCTTCAAAGACAAGCCTGCCAAGATTTACTCGTTCACCTCCAAGAGGTGGGGTGAAGTCTTTGCTATTATCGATCATCCTACCGAAGTCAGAGTTGAAAACTGTCTGACCCAGTAACTTGACTTTGGCTCCAGCTTGTGCACCAAATTCCAGGACCAGTTCTTTGCCATCAAACAGATGAAAGCTGCTCAATCCTGCGTCCTTATAGCCCTGGGCATCAAGGTCAAGCGGCTGGAGATTGATCTGTGCGGTAAATTCTCCTGGATCTGAGTCGATTACATTATTATGTATAGTAAGTTCTGTCTGGAATGGTATCCTCAGGCCTAGTCCATATCCGATGTATGAGAATAATCTTGCCATTGCAACTTCCTTTCCAAATTTCTTCCAGGTAAACTTCTTTTCATAGCTGAGCTCAAATCCATAGGTGAACCCATCTATAAATATCTCCTTTTGATAGCTTGGGCCCATGTACTGCATCCCCTGCAGTGGCATGAAACCATATGTCTCGTTTTCATCTGCCGGAACCATGACTTCTAGTGGGTCTTTGAGAATCTCAGGGGTCTTGCCTAATGTTATATTCAATCTGTTTACGGGAACTTTCCGGAGATTCACTCTTTCAAGGATCTCGTATGTTCCGCTCTTGTTCTCCAGCATTTTCTTGAGGTCTTCTTCACTTTCCTCACAGTATGGCCTTGTCCGATCATTCCTGCATGCATCCTGCACTTCTTCTATGACTGCTGTTTTTGAAAGTGTTTTGCTTTGGTTTGTCTTGTTATAATCAGGAGTCTCATTACCGAATACTTCATCATATTCTTCGTTGTCTTCTATTTCAACCACAGTGGTCCTTTCAATGACTGTCCTGTCCCGATAGGTCTTTACCACATCAGTGGAATCAGTTTCAGTCTTCTCACGGATCTCTTCTGTCTCCTGGAAGCTGTTAGTGATATTTGCCGGAACCGTTATCTTGGAACCGTCCTCAAGCACTATCGAATCATGCTGGAAGCTTTGGATCTTTGATTCCATGAGCAGTTTGTTCGGTGTCATTTCCTGTTCTTGACTACAGGCAGTCAGTAAAAGCGGTATGAGTATGACATAGATCAGTTTCATCAGTATCCCCCAAGGGTCATACAACAGGCATTATTTATAAACATTACTACAAAAATCAACTGCAAATGGGATTTAGAGGCATTATTCGTGGGTTCTCTGGATCCTTTCGACAAACATGGTTTGTGCGGTAACCTTCGTTTTCTTGTGGCCAGGGATAGCAATTACCATCTCTGGTTGGGTTTTCCAGTTTGCATCCCAGGTAAGCTGGATCCCATCCTTAATTTTCTTTGCCTCTATCTTTATATCCCCATAACGAGTTCGTGTATAACCGAATGAGACCCTATTGAACCAGTCTGGATACAGGCCTTTACCAAGTACCAGCTTTTCATCTTCAAAGACAAAGCAATTCCGGATCATCAGAAGCCATTCAGCAGCAGCCCACACATGCTCGCCATCGCCCATGCACCCACCGCCTGAAAAAGGGTGCACTGCCTCAGGCCATTTGCCGGTCGGTGATGCAAGTTCTGCCACTCCTTCCACAATCCGTGAGAAATCCGTCCCCTCTCGCAGCAATGTCTGTGCCAGATGCAAGGAAAGGTATGGGTTCATCCCTGCATGGGAGACTTCATGGAAAAGGGTATTGTTCAGGGTGCATCTCCCAAGAAGGAATCGGGCTGTCTCTTTGATCCTCTTATCCCGGCCAGGATAGAGCTGGAGAGGATATGATGCCACAAGACAACCCACGCTTGCGCTGCTTGGTTTCCGGTATGGAGAGATCGGCATGATCACAAGTCCTGTCTTCCTGAGGGATTCGTTCACATCAGCTAGCAGCTTATCTGCCTTAGCACTATACTGTTTGTTCCCAAGCATCTCTGCCGCGGCTTTGAGGCCCGCGACGCTCCAATAATCATCCCAATAATAATAATCACTGGGACCAAAATGCTCCGCGCTGAATCCTGCCGGAATCAAGCCATAGTGCTTACTGTTCGGCTTGGCCTTGTTCGATTCAAGATGCTTGGTTATCCATCGTGCACCCTTATCGATAGGTTTGAGCCATCGTTCAGGCAGATGACCAGTCTTTTGATAGTATTGCTGGATTGCCCACAACGCCTGCCCGTTTGAGTCCCATTCGCTTTCCTGCGAATGGAAATATCCAAGTTTTGTCTGTTGGGATATGAAAAAATCGATCATCGCCTCAGGCGTATCAGTTATTCCCAGACAAAGCAAAGCATTGATGACATACGCTGAATCCCTGAACCAGAAGCGTTTGTACGTGTATGGTCCGGCAAACAGACCTGCTGTCGCATGCAGTATTACCGTCTGCAGGGCAGAATCATACAAACTATCAAAGCGCAATCCCTGAAGTGCTGCAGGACTATTACCAGAGGGGGGAAATAATGACTTTTTTGTTTCCAGCGGAACCGAAACCCTGACCTTTTTGGGAAACACTGCAACCCCTGATGCCATACCAGCATTGCAGTATACTTCTTTCTTTGCCGTATGGCTATAGAAACTATCACCCTCCTGGTAGGAACTCAGTGCATATCGCTCCGGTTCCTTATCGAATGATATCTTTTTTTCACTATCTACAATGAAACCTTTCTTGTTTGTCTTTATGCTCTTTATTGAGCTTATTCCCTCAGGATTATATGGCCTCAATGCTACTGCCAGATCACCATCAGTCTCGATATCTATGTGACATTCTAGTTTCCCGTTCTTTTCTGTCACGCTGGTGATGCTCCCTATCCACTTATCCCCTCTCTTGATTTCCGTGGTGACTGCACCGTCACTTACAGATTGACTGCAACCCCTCTCATTTGATGGCAAGAGCGGTTTTTCTCCAAGTACCCAAAAGTCAAGGGACCATCCATCATGGAAGGGAGTCACAAGCCCTCGGGGATCAACGATAGGCATGTCCTGATAACCTGGCTTTCCTACCGCAGTCCAGTTCCGCTGGGTAAGGTTTATGTTTGTGATAGAGAATGAAGTAGGGATGAATGAGTAATCCCTGGGATTATATTGCTTCTCAACCCAGTATGGCCAGACCCAGTCAAGATTATTCTGGATCACCTCCCTGTTGATGAATCCTCGTGCATGGAATTTGAATCCCTGACGCAGGAGCTCAATGGGTGCCAGGGTATCTCCTTTCGAGAAGCCTTTGATCCGGGCCAAAACCTGCATGGGATCAGTAAACCCCATATGCATGGCCGCCCTCTTGACCAAGGTCCTCCACGGTATCCACCTAAGCATCCTGTTCCCTCCTGAATAAGGCACTTATGATCTGTGACCATTCAAGCTGTGACAGATTGCGTATCTGCCGGAAGTCCTTGTAATCCTTCTTCACTTGTTTGCCTTTGTATTCCTTGTATATCCCAAGCAACCGTTTTCCCATAGTATCGATGGAATATGCCTCAGCAAATTCTCTTGCATTCCTGCTCATCCTCCGAAGATTTTCATGTTTCAAGGCCTCAAGCGTCTTGTTCTTGAAATCGTGTATATTCTCCTTTGTGATGAACCCGTTTTTGCCATGGATGATACATTCATCGATTGCCGGCCCCTCTATGGCGATCACTGGCGTTGCGCCTGCCATCGCTTCCATGAGAACTAACCCTTGCGTCTCTGATTTTGACGCAAACAAAAAAAGCTCAGCGCCCGCATAATATCTGGTAAGTTTTTTCCTTTCAAGGTTGCCGGTGAATATGATCCGGTGGGAAAGATTGTGTTCTTGTACCAGCTTCATCAGCGCTTCCTTTTCACTGCCTTTGCCCGCAATGAAACAGATCGCATCCCGCTCTTCCTTGAGGATCTGTATGATGCTTTTCACGAGAAAATACAGGTTCTTTTCTTTTGTCAGCCTTCCTGCATGGAAGAGGATTTTTGTCCGTTTGGGAAGGTGATATTTTTCCCGGATATAGTCTTGACTTTCAGGTTCTTTTATATCTATTCCCGTAGGGATGACCTCCACCCGGGTGTCAAGCTTTATGGTATCCTTCACGTACTGGGACGGAGCGATCACCACATCACATTGATTTGCGTAAGACCTTACCAGTTCATTCAAGACAGGCTTTGCTATCTTCTTATCAAGCGGTACATAGTGCAGGTACTTATCATATAATGTGTGATAGGTGAATATGACCGGTAGTTGCATCTTCCGACCCGTCCTCAATCCTGCTTCTCCGGCAAGGAATGGATGGTGAGTGTGCACGATATGTGGAGCTATGGATCTCATGTGCTTGGTTATCGTATTCCTGGATGCCAGGGGCAGATAATACCCGGGATAGGTCGGTGCATTCACAGAGGGAAGCCGTATGATATTTTTTTCCTTATCCTTATATCCAGGGTATTTGGGCGCGAAAATGTAGGGCTCATGGCCCTTCTTCTGCAAGACCCACCGTTGGTTCTCTATCGAACGTTCAACACCCCCTGTGAAGGGCTTGTAATTATTAGTGAAGATCGAGACCCGCATATAGGAACAGATATATTCCAAAAATAAAAATGTTGCGCCTGATC
>JBNJGT010000073.1:0-5753 GCA_051819765.1 Nanobdellota archaeon | reverse complement strand
TTAAAAATATTTTGTTGATTGGCCTATGAATTTTTCAGGTTTCGCAAGCTTAGATTGCCAAAAGATTTATTAAGCAAATCTATCGATATGTAACGGATAAAGAGGTGGTAGCTATCAAAAACTATTTCATGTGGTCGGGCGGTATAATCGTGGTCTTGGTCATCAGTTTATCAGCGCTCTCAGGGTTGTATTCTGATTATCTCTATTGCAGGAATCATCAAAGCGAACTGCGGCAGGAGGTGGAGGATAGGCCTGTATCAGAGGAAACAATGAGTGAAGGATATGTGGATTATATGAAAACCATGGAGATCAGAAGAATATGCAGCACTGTGGATTCCAATATCTTCAATAGCCATCTGGTCATCATCATAGGTGTGGCTTTGTTGGTTGGGGGATTTGTTACCCATAGGTTGGAATGACCTGTCTTTTAGATATGTCCGATTTCAGCATACTATGGTGGTGACCCCTCAAATGTTTGTTGATTACCGCATTTGCTCGGAGACTCAGGAGGTATCATAAAGCAGTTGAGCCTTTATATGTGAGTTTTGATATTGTGGTCTCACATTGAGGTTGTCTGCTTTTTCTGATTCAGGTGCGATGCTTTCGAGACCAGGTATACGTTTGATTATCAGGGATTGGTTTGTTATCTCATTTGGTAGCTTCCATTTGGAAAAGCTTTTGTAGTGCCTTCAGTGCTAGCCCATTTCAACCATTATATTGAACATAGTGTAAATCCATCTCTTCCAGAGGGGTATTCCCTGGCTAAAGGATGCCTTTTTCTCTAATGGAACATATACTATCTCTACAGGAATGTATCAGACCTCATATGGGGCGACAAGGGGCCCTTTGGAAATCGAGACAAGGGTTATGGCGCTTTTCGATGAGTATCGGGTGAATAATCCTTGGGTCGGGAGCATCTCCGAGGGTTTTGAGCCGATAGTCTGTTAGAGATATTGTCATGATGGATCATCATGCTTGGTTGAGCCAGCCGCTTGTGCTATAACCGGCTTCTTTTGCATATCACCCAGGCTGCTAGACGATAAATTTTTTGGGCTGAATCTGGGAACGTTGCTCTATGAGATCGTGGCTATTAGTTCAAGCGGGGCCTTCTGAGCTAGTTCATTAAGTGGGGCATCAGGAGGTTGCCCTTTGTATTGGTGCTCTGTTCTTGAAGCCGTATTGTTGTGGATGGCAAAAACTTTTATAAAAGGAGCGCGTTAGTATAGTAACGTGAAACTCTCAGTCGTGATACCTGTCTGGAATGAAGAGCGACGGATAGGGGCCACGCTAGACCGGATCCGGGACTATCTTGCTACTGTTGAGTATGAGATTCTCGTTGTTGATGATGGTTCAACGGATGCGACCGCACGAATCGTATCGGAGTATCCGGGGGTCCGGTTACTGCAATACAAAAGGAACAGGGGCAAGGGTTATGCGGTGAAGCAAGGGTTGCTGCAGGCACGTTATCCCCTGGTATTGTATACGGATAGTGATCTTGCAACTCCTATAGAAGAGTTGGAAAAGCTAATGGCTTTTGTTGAGCGCTATGATGTGGTCATCGCATCACGGAATCTTGCGGGCTCTAAGATAATGGTGCAGCAGCCACTCTACCGGCAGGTGATGGGTAAGGGATTTCCATTGCTGGTGAATATGCTTGCTCTTCGGGGGTTCAGGGATACGCAGTGTGGGTTCAAGTTGTTCAGAACCAGTGTCGCAAGAAAGATTGTTGGGTTGCAGACCTTTGATGGTTTTTCATTCGATGTAGAGCTTCTGGTCATCGCCACGCGACTGGGGTACAAGATAAAGGAGGTGCCAGTGGTGTGGATCGACAAAAAGGGGAGTACGGTAAGACCTCTCAGGGATGGTGCGGGTATGCTTCTTGATCTGTTAAGGCTTAATCATAATCGGATATCCGGAAAATATAGGGTGAGATAATGCAGATAAAAATACTCTTGCTTGTTGCCTTTTGCGCATTGCTTGGCGCAACCGGCCAATTATTCTTCAAATTAGCATCACAAAGCCTTGAGTTCGAGCTCATATCATTGATCACCAATTGGAAGCTGTTTTTGGGGCTATTCTTCTATGGCATTGCGACTATCCTGTTTGTATTTGCCTTGAAGCATGGGAACCTTTCACTCCTGTACCCTGTGATTGCAACAAGCTATATCTGGGTAGCGGTCTTTTCCACCGTGTTTCTCAATGAAAGTTTCCCTCCCTTGAAATGGGTGGGGATACTCCTGATCATTGTCGGTGTTGGCGTAATCTCACGATGAAATGGATAAGACGAAACCGGGTGCTATTGATCCTGTTTGTGATATCCACGTCGTTTTTTGTCTATCAGCACTCAATCGCATTATCCTGGGATTTTAACGCGTATGTGTTGAATGCGCAGTATTGGTTTGCTGATGGGATGTATTTTGAGCCCCTGCGGCCGCCATTGATGCCTGTTCTTTTGGGCATGTTCAGTTTTTTCGGGTGGCGGGCTGCAGAGTATATCTTCATAATCCTGACCTCCTTTTTGTTCATGTACTCGAGCGCCCGATTGGCCAGAAGCATTGGTTTTGATGCAGCGGCATTCTACGCACTGAGCCTGAATGGCTATGTGCTTATGGTGGGATTGATCAATGGCACAGAGCTTTTGTCCCTTGTGTTCCTGGAGCTTTCAATCGCGTACCTGATTGAGCGCAAGGCAGTATCGGGATTTTTTTTGGGGTTGAGTGCGGTGGCACGCTATACTGGCCTTGCCTTATTTCCTATGCTGTTCTTGCATCTGCGGGTGAAACGGGTCCTTGGCAGCATGCTTTTGTTTGGAGGAGTGCTTTTCTTTTGGTTCGCTTACAATCTCTACGCCTTTGGCAATCTTTTCACGAGCATTGCTGACCAGTATGCAAATAATATCCTGTACCGACAGTACTTGATGCAACCCGTGGAGCTCTCGCACTTCCTGAAGGCGCAAAACATACTGATACCTTTCTTTCTCATCGGGTTGGGGGTTGTGCTTTATTATCTCTTTACTGGAATGAGGGAGTATGGGTTGAAATCTCTTGTATGTCTTGTCAAGGAGAAAAAGGTTGAGATAGTCATGCTTTTCTTGCTCTCGTATTCTCTCTACAGTTACGCGAACATTCCGTTGAAGGATACTCGATATCTGTTCACGTTGGTGTTGCCCACCTTGTACTTTTCCTATATCGGACTAGGACAGGTCCTCAGACGATTGCGGGTCGGTAGTCATATGCGGGTGGTGTGTCTTTTGATCTTTGTTGCCAGTCTCTTGTTTGTGGTGCTGGAGGTGCCGGATAAGGGGTATGAGACACCAGAGGTCTATACCGCTGCAATCGATACACTGGATGATTTGAATCGTTCTTCGTGCTCGGTGATGTCAAACTCATGGGTCATGCTTAATTATCTGGGTCGGGCTTCAGTACCATCTCCCTGGACTGAATTGGTCGAACAGCGTATTGAAGCGGGACAACTCATTGTGTTGTTCCGTCATGTAGGTGAGCCTGCTTATCTCTACAATGAGTCATTCATTCATTCCCTGCCGATACTCTATGCGGATGAGCGGTATGTGATTCTTGGTCGGGGTTGTAGTCCAATCAAAGCTTTCGATGCCAGTTATCTTGAGCAGCTGAATCGGGTGATTGTGGAGATGCGAGGACATCATATCAACCAGAACCCCTGCTTTGTGCTGTTCCATGACCATACTCTGCTTGAGAGAAGCTGTAACCTGATGAACCTGAATGGATTCACCCGTGATGAATACCGTCGTATGAAATAGCGGACGTAAGATTTATATAGCCTGTTTTTAGCATACCGATTATGGCAGTTGTGACGCGTTTCGGAATCATGGTGCGGATGGGACTGGTTGGGTTGGCCTTGTTGGGTATGGGAATCTTATACTGGTATCTGTGGGGCTTCAGTTTCTCTGGTACTGGTGGACAGGTACAGTTTGTGGCTATCGGCATCGGGGTTGCGGCGGCAATGGTCTACAGTCTCTACCGTGTGATTCTGCCTTTCTGATTGTATAAAGGCTTATATATGATAACTGCGCAGGTTCATTCATGAAGCAAATCCCTGCAGGCATACTACTGATTAATATCTTATTGCTTCTTGCAATGGGGACGGCTCTTGTTTCTCTGGTAGTGGCCTTGTTCTATGTATCTGGTATGGGCACTTTTTGGCTGGTATATCACGGTATCTCCCTAGTGGTCATGGGCCTTATTGTCATTGGTCTATTCATGGGAAAGCCTTTTTTCCGGTCCCTTGCAATCATCTGGTTCAATGTGGAGATACTCTTTCACCTTGTCCTGATGGTGGAGACCGGTGGATCCTTGGTGCTAGCGATAGCGGGCATTCTTATGAACGCTTTCTTCATCTGGTATCTTGTGAGGCGCGAAGATTATTTCGAGGGAAAATTCGATCTTGCGCATCCAATCATACAGCGTGAAGAGCGGATTTTCATGGTTGCGGTAATCGGGCTGGTCGTGATTTCCTTTGTAATTGGTTTCATCATTCCGCAGGTGGTGGCGTTCTATCAGGAAGTGACGGTGATGAACGATATTTCAGGGAAGGATGTGCCAGAAGCGTTGGAGATCTGCAGGAATGGGACCTATACTGATTATTGCATCTTCACGGTGGTGGAGACACATCATAAGCGCCATGATTTTGAGGTGGGTGTGTGCAAGGAGATTGCAGAGGTTGAATATAGAGATGCTTGCTACCTGGTGTTGGATGAATGCGCAAAGATTGTTGAGGATGATACCAAGGCTCTGTGTAGTTTCTCGTCTTCAATGGACTGAACTGGTGCGCGAATGGATGCTGGCCTCTTGCGCAGAGTCTGCATGAAGCGTCCCGTTATACCTCACCCCCTGAGCCTCGCTCAGCTGCGTCTGGGAGTTATGGTTGAGGTAGTTTATCTGGTCGAACTCGTACTCATTGGGATTTGTCACCTCGTAGCTGTCTACGTATGGAGCGTATATGCTCTCTCCCCACTGGAGGCCTTGCGCCCCTTCTATCTGCGCATCCATTCCGCCGCTTATTATCTGTCCGTCTTCATCAAACTGGTGGACTCCTATGCCAGGTACATATTCTACTGTGCCTCCTGGCTGTACCACTATACGAGGGTTTTCTCCTTCTTTTACATCTGGTTTTTCTACAATAACTTGCCCATTATCGTTTGTTTTTATATTACAATTGGGACAATTCTTTATTTCAGTATCACCTACCCATACCCTGCCGTCCTCATCTATCGTGCATTGTGCCACATCAGAGCATCCAATTATCTCGAAATCATTGATATCATTGATAAGGGCCTGCTTATCTTCGGGTCTTACATTTGGATCATAGGTAAATTTCTTTCCTATCATATTAATATCACTGTCAGATCTTCCTGCTTTTACTTTAGGCCAAACAACTTTGAATTTTTCGCCTTGATAGGGAGCTGCCAGATCAGCTGCACTGTCGGTACTAAGCTTTTTGATTTCATCTTGATTGAGTTTATTTGGGTCAACGTCTTTTATCCTACCGTCCTGGGTGAGTTTTTCGATATGCTCTCCCTTGAGATTGGGTACTAGGTTATCATCGATTGGTCCAGTACCCTCCATGGCTTCCTCAATCTGGTCCTCTATTTGGTCTGTCGTAGGCTCGCCAAAAGCGACATTGTAGATTTAAAAAGACATATATATTAGTTCATCTCAGAAACTTCTGAGGTGAACAAAATGCAGTGTCCAAGATGCAATAGCCAATCAATTGTT
>JBNJGT010000072.1:0-6012 GCA_051819765.1 Nanobdellota archaeon | reverse complement strand
AAGGTGATCCGCAACAGTATCAGCGACTATGAGCATTCCCTTAGCGATGGTGCGCAAAAGAGCAAGGTCCACGCCAATCCTTAATTTTTTATTATTGGACCACAAGACCATCTCGCCATGGTCGGCTCTCACAGTATCTGTTCTTACTGATCAAGATAGACGGAATCCTGAAGCAGATTCTCCTAAAACCCCATATCCCTCGAGAAGTAGTACCTAATAAACATACACCTCCGCACTGGACATGTGCCCACTAGCTATTTATACAACAGAATCACTTCTACCATATGCACTACACATTCAAGAATGTCATATTCAGGGCGGGGGAGCGCCTTCCATCCATGATCATCGACTGTGCCAATGCTGCCGACCCACACACCCTCTATCCCTATGTTCCGCTGGAGTCGATGGATCAAATCTTTGTTGTAGAGGTTGAACTCCTCTACAAGTTCCGGGATGTAGTGAAGGCGCTCCCACCCTTCCTCCACGAGAAGGCGATCCAACGGGTGCTCATCATCACCGGCCATCTGTTCAATTACCAGGATGAGCGTGAGAACTACTACGTGCTGCGCCACGCTTGGGAGCTCATCCACAAGATATCAAGAGAGGTTGAGGTGCTGGCGACCGTCCAGCCCGGATCCCTCCACCACAAGTTCGCAAAATGGGACATACAACAACAAGCCAACGCAGGATGATTGACCTCATGCTCAGCGAACTTCAGGCCTATGGCCGGGCTCTTCACCCCGATGAGCAAGAACGCCTCAGAAGAGTACTTGCAGAGCCCTTGAAGAAAGTGGGAGCCATCTCCCATGCCTCAAGCATCCATGTGTGGGCCTTCCTTCTTCTGACCATCATCCTGGAGCAGCAAAAAGAGCTCGACGGGTTAAAATGTGGCTGATGGACGCCTACCGAAAGGATGAGTCCATCGTGCTCTGGCTCAAGGGCGAGAACCATCTGAGGAAGGAATACCCATTCAAGGCCTTCATCTACGCCGATCCCGCAGCAGCACCCTATCTTGAAACCTTCACCGCCATGAAAAAGCAGACCTACCTGCGAGAAGAAATTGACGTCCTCAAGGTCCCGATCCCCCTAAGCACCTTCGAGTCATCCGTCCGGCGTATCGAGCAAAAGACCCGCTACCGCGTCCCCCTCTACAACGCAGACATAACCCCTGAGCAGATGTTTCTCTACCAGCATGACCTGCGGCCCTGCGGGAAAGTCATCCTGGACGAAAAGCCCCATCCCATGAAGGATGAGTCCCCTGTCCCCCTGACAACCCTTGACCTGGCACTGACCGGCACCGAACAGATAGAGCGCATAAGCTTCAATGGCACTGAGCTGACCGGAACAGAAAAAGACATCCTCACCCGCTTCGCACGCCTCTTCACCAAGTACGATCCGGATGTCATTTTCATGGACTACGCCTTCGCAAAAGTCCCGTTCCTCCAGGAGCGCCTTGCAGCCCATGCCATCCAATGCCCTCTCAACCGCTGGGACGATTATGAGATGAGATACAAGGGAGGGAAAAGTTTCTGGAGCTATGGAGAGGTGCGCTATCGTGACTTTGCCCTGCGCTTGCGCGGTCGCTTTCTGGTTGACAAGAACTCCTTTGTGGGCACCGAGTGCGACAGTGAGGGCATCGCTGAGATGGCCTTCCTCTCGGGAACCCTCTTCCAGCAGACTGCATCAAGAAGCTGTGGCGCAGTGTTCCAGACCGCCCTCATCCGCGAGATGGTACGCCGGGATTATCTGGTCCCCCACAAAGAGAAGCCAATCGACAAGCCGATCACCCTCCTTGATATCCTCAAATGTGACCGGGGTGGCCACTATTGTGATCCACTGATAGGCTTTCATAAGGATGTTGCAGAGATCGATTTCACCAGCATGTTTCCCTGGCTCATCTACAATCATAACATCAGCGCTGACACCATCCTCACAGACAGGAAACCAAAGAAACAGGTTCCCGGAGTCCCTATCACAACCACCCTGGCCTACAAGGGACTCATCCCCTCTGTCTTGAAGCCATTCATCGACCGCCGCATGCACTACAAGAAGAATCCTGCTGCCAAGAAGCGGGCCAAGGGATTGAAATGGGTCCTTGTCTCTTGCTACGGCTACCTGCGCTTTCGCGAGTTCAAGCTGGGCCTTCCCTCCAGCCACATGGCGATCTGCTCACTTGCGCGGGAGACACTTCTTGACGTCATCGAGCTCTGCCGGGAAAAAGGCTTTGAGGTGGTCCACGGCATCGTTGATTCGGTCTACATCAAGAAAAAGAACATAACAGATGAAGAAGTGAAAGAACTCTGCCGTGAGATCGAGTGCCAGACAGGCATCCCCATGTGCTTTGAGGGCATCTTCAGGTGGATCGTCTTCCTCCCCAGTGTGGTGGATGAGAACCGCGCCCTTCCCGCAACCTACTACGGCACCTTCCGAAACGGCGATATCAAGAACCGGGGCATCGAGGTGCGCAAACGAAACACCCCGCTCATCGTCAAGCACTTCCAGCAGCATGCACTCAGGTTGATGAGCGCGTGCAGTACAAAAAAGGAGATACAATCACTCGCACCAGCGCTTTGCCAGCACCTGCGAAGAATCGTCGCTGATCTCCCACAGCTGAAAAAGGAATTTCTTACGACAAAAGTGAGAATAGCAAAAATCACGTACAAGCATAACATCCCCCAAAAGATCATCCTTGAAAAACTCAAAAAGCAAGGTATCACCGTAGAACCTGGCCAGTTCGTACGATTCATCTACGGGCACGATAGCGTGTGCCTCCCTGAAGAATACAAGAGACCCGACACCGGACACTACAAGAGACTCCTCATCAGGGCACTGTTCACCATCCTGCAGCCCTTCGGCTTTTCAAGAAAGAAGCTCGTCCAGCTCTCAGCCTTCGAGCGCCAGACCTCATTGGGTGAATACGGGCAAAGCACTGCCAAGAGAGTACCGGCCCTAAAGGCCGGCAGCATATGAGTTTATTTCTACTTCACTGTTTCCATGATGGTGCTGATCCGCTCATCCAGAGGTCCTGGTTTTACGTGTATTGGTCTGTAGTCCATGGCAGTATACACCGTCTCAAGCAACCCTTCCAGCTCGAGAGCCTCTTTCAGGTTCTCTCTTCGTTTGTCAGTGCTCTTGCAGCTTCCATGATTCTCTACAAGGAAGACACCCTGGTACCTGTTATTGCAGAACAGTCCCTGATGCATTGTTTGTATCATCAGTGCGCTTGGTTCTGTTTTGTTTTGCATGTAGTAGGCTCTTCCATCCGGCAGCCCCCTGTCGATGAACACTCGCTCTGCTTCCTTGGGCACTCGTGCTTCGCGTTGTATCTGCAGTTCCAGTATCCGGTCCTGGAAGCCTTCCTCTAACCATGGTTCATGGCATCCCTGGGATTGCCGATACAGGATATAATCCTCCGCAGCCTCCGGAACAACATATTCTCCTTGCATCTCAAGCCCCACGATGATCGAGCTCTTTCCAGAGCCAGGTCCGCCAGTCAAGACATATCGTTGCATTGTATCACCCGGCAAAAGGGATCGGCGGTATTTTAAATAAGTGTGTTGTAGAAATTTCTTAAACAATTAGGCGCCATGCTTGCAGTCCAGGATCATTTTAAGAATGAGATACGCACCAGCATTCAGGAGTCATGTTTGAGCATTGAACGGATGCTAAGCCGGTAAAAAAAGACACCTAGGAGCGCAAGTACTGCCGAGAAAAGGACAAATGCGATCATTGAACCTGTGAAAAAGGGTAATACCATCCCTGTGATAATGACCGGTAAGAACAGGATACACATGAGGCCAAGACTGGTTATATTAAGGGAGTTCTCATTCGGCTTCAATCCATTGATGAAAAGGTTTATGCACATGGTATAGAAGATGAAGCCTATCAAGACGAGAAAACTCGAACCTACATAGGCATAACCTGCAAAATACCCATATATTAAAAGCAGCACGATTCCCTGCAATGAGCAGATTACCTGTGCCAGGATCATCTTCGGCCATAAAAAATCCCGCAGCCCCAGGGGCAGGAACTGATAATATGAGATTGAATCACCGGCAAGCAGTACATTGAAGAAATTGATTGAAAGTGTCCCCAAAAGGATTGCCACAAACACCAGATTCTGGGTGACAAGAGCAAGTTCCCCTTCAAGGATAGTAAGGCTCCCAAGCAAAAAAAGCATAAGGGCGGAAGGGATGACAACATTGAACAAAGGTTTTGCGAATAATCCATGGGTCCGGTACAGGTCAACAAAATCCTTGAACAACAGGTGATTGCCCCGGAATCTCAAGGAATGATGTTTCCCCTTCCTTCTTGTGTGAAACTCATTGCCGATAAGGTGGGCTGCAAGCATGAACAATTTGAGAATAACAAGCATATTGCAAAGAAAAAAGAATAGACTGAACTCTGCATAAAGCCGATATGGCAGGAAAACATAAGCTAAGCCAGTACCTATGAAAACAAGCAAAAAGATAAATAAAGTCACCGACCGGTTCAACGCGACAGTCAAGAGAAACGATGCCCCCATTCCCGTCATGAATGCGCAGGTGATAGAGAGCAGTAGCACCGGCATGAATGCGATATTCTCACCCGCGACAAGCAATGCTCCAGCAACTCCACCCACAAGCGGCAATATGAACCATCCGAAATAGAAGATCATATCGCTTGCGGCGGTCATCAGGAACACATGTCGCAGCCTAATCGGAAGCACCATGGTGTTTGCGAATAGCTTCCCATAGTCACCGAAGCGTCGTTCAAGATAATCCGTCGCATGCAGCCCGAACGTCCCGCACACGATACCGAACATGAAGAAGATGATGATACTGCCAAGTGCAAACTCTCCGGAAAGTGAAGAGAATCTGATAAGGAAAAAGCTCACCATGGCCGTCCCAATAAAAAGTACCAGGGGAAACAGCGAAAAGCTTCGGTAGCCCCGCAATTGACTGTGCAGGCGGATCTCTTCCAAAAGCAGGTATCTAAGCAGGTCCATCAACAGCACCTATGAAAAAGTCCTCCAGATTTTTTTTGCGTTTTCGTATATGAGCCATTGTATCCTGCAGGATGAATTTTCCATCCTTGAGGATCCCCACATCAGTGCACACCTCTGAAGCGATGCTGAGGATATGTGTGGACAAAAAGATACAATTTTTTCTCTTGACATATCCGGTAAGGAACTGTTTGAACTTCTTTTGCATCACCGGGTCAAGGTTTATGAGCGGTTCATCAATAAAAACAATCTTTGGCGCATGTATGAATGCTTGGGTTGCGACAACCTTCTGTTTTGTCCCTCGTGAAAGGTCCTTTATCAATGTATCACGTTCATGCCCAAAGTCAAAGAAATCCAGCCATTCATCAATCTTTTCGTATCCTATCCCCCGCACCTTGCAGATGAATTGCAGGTATTCATGGACTGTCAGAAACGAAGGAGGTGATTCCTGCTCAGGAATGATCCCCATCACCGTACGTGCCTCCACCGGGTTTTTCACCACATCAATCCCGAGCACTGACACAGAACCGCTCGAGGGGTGTATCTGGCCCGTAAGGATCTTGACGAGTGTCGATTTCCCTGAACCATTCGGCCCAAGACAGCCAAAGAGCTGCCCTTCTTCAAGTGTCAATCTGATGTCAGAGAGCGTGAAGCTTCCATAATCCTTGGATACCTGTGCGGTGAGCATGGTAGAGGCCAAAGACTCCTCCTATTAAAATGTATTGTCTCAATACGGTCATTGGAGTAGTAACCGGTAAATAAAACAACAGGTATATATGTGTAAAGAACACTATGCATACTTACTATCGCTGATTCTTGCCGTGATCGCATTTTCAAAAGGATTATGGTTATATTTCATCAAGGCCAATCGACAATATTAACAATTCATTGGATTGCCTTAGTATGTGCAAATCATAGAAGCCATAAAATAAGTGAAATAAGTGGTTGAAATCTAACTTTGAAGCACCACTTAATTGGAAAGTCTGCAACCATTCTGCAAATGGAAAATCTAGGCCATTGCAGCAGTA
>JBNJGT010000071.1:0-6054 GCA_051819765.1 Nanobdellota archaeon | reverse complement strand
CCTTCGATCACTATCAGTTTTAGTGAGGAGTTTGGATGCCCGCAATTACCGAAAACATTTTTTCGAAAATCTATCAGGAATCAGTTTTGTCGTATTCAGGCGTGCTTTCAGGCATACATATTTATAATATGGTAACCTAAGAAAAAGGGAGGTGATTCCACTGAAGATTACCAAAAAAAATGCATACGCATATCGAGACCGCCAAGGAAATCGAGGAGCAGGGATTGAAGTTCTATCGTGATTCACTGAAGTGAAAGATCCGAATTCAAAGGGTTTGTTGAAATTCCTAATCCAAAAGGAGACTGATCATCTTGATTACTTCCAGGCACTCGAGGAAAATCTGGACAAGAATGAACGCAACTAACCGATGAAACAATTGAAAGTTCCGCATTTCAAGAAAGAGGACTATAAGAAGGAGGCAACAGGACAAAAGCATTGGAGATATTCAATACAGCTCTTGAGATGGAGGAAGGGGTATCAAATTCTACACCAACATGTCCAAGAAAGTGAAGGACGAGAAACTTAAAAAATTCCTCCAAAACACGCATGGAGATGCGGCACTTCAAGCTGATAAAGACGCATCAGCAGGCAATATATAACTACTGGTACTGGGAAACAATGGAACAGCCGCGGTTGGAGACATAGTCTCTGGCCAAAGCCCAGATCTAGATCAATCTTTTGGTTGCAAGAGTTTTGATTGTCCTCGACAGCCAATCAATTTTGCGGTTCTAGAGAATCTCTTTGAATAAGGAGTAATCCGTTAACTCTACAACTCCTTTACCTTCAGTCATTGCAGCAAAGTCGTACATCCGATCCTGCCAGTTTGGGAGTTCCTTCAATTGACTGTACTTGAAAAAAGAGGTGACAGACTTTGACAAGGACTTACGCTTATATCTCACCTGGGCGCCTATGAAAAAATCCGGAGGTGTGTGCCCTGAAAGTTCTATTACATTTTTAGTCAGTTGAAGAGGGTTCACACCTATGTCCATTACAGGCTTTCTGATCTTATCTCCCCCTTGGAAATGCACATCTGAGTGAGGAACAACATTATTGTCAAGAACATCCCGTAAGGAGGATAAGGCGATATCTGGCTCAATCTCAACAGTTGGGTCTTTGAGTTCAACTGAATACTCATAGCCGTCGCATTCGGCATGTAGCCAACCCTCCTCATAGGTCGCCCATTTCCCTTGAGAACGATTGCAGTCAGGGCATATTGGCTTAATGGGCATTTCTTTGGTGCCTTGAATTCCGTACAGGGTTCTAAGATCAGCTTCGTTTTCTGAGACATAGCCAGCTAGGTTCTCCCGGAATGCATCATCACTTAATATGTCAGACATGTAATGGAACCTAACTCTGTCACTTGCTTGCATCATCTCAGATACGTAATCTGACACTTCCCAGAGTGTATGTTCCCGTGCAAACTCATGGCAGGAATGCTTGTCTGGCGCATACTTGAACGGGTGTAGAACTCTTTTGTACGGTATCTGAACCCCAAACAAGTCATGCACTACTATATCAAGTGAAGCTGATTTATTCTCATTCAGGTAATTGAAAGCATTGCACGCAGTAAGCATGAAACCAATATGCAAATCGCCGGTACAGGTGATACCCATACTCAGATTCTTTCTGCTTTTCTCATAAAGCTTCAGGCGATCATTCCGTATTATCATAGGCTCCAACCCGTGTGGAATTGAGGTGGAACAGAACGATTATATAAAGGTTTCTTTGATTGATGCCACTGAGCAGTTAGACTGAATAATTGCGCAAATATCAGGAGTAAGACATAAAAAGTAATACTCATTCCCAAGAGTATGTTTAGTCGCATACGGCGTGGACGTAAGCCAATCTCTCGGGAGGAGCTTCCCGGTAGCGTGGAGAAGCTTATCGAGCTATATGAGGGGATATATGACAACCCCCAGAACTGGGGACAATTCAGGTTGATGAGCCTTTACCAAGACGGGGCACTTGGTTATCGGTTTGAAGGGTCGATGACTTATAAGCATGAGACCTATGTTCAGCATCATCTCATGTGTGATGTGGAGGCATCTGAGCACTGGGTATCTCGCCAAGACCTGGTAGTCAAAGGACCGGGAAAGGGAGTAACACTGAGTCGGAACTTCTACAGGCTCTCCCCGGAGGAAGTTGTGGAACTGGATGATGTTGTCCGCCCGAAGCTTTCTGACGTTGTGCTGGAACAGTGTTCAGCAGTCTCTGAAAAGATCAATGGTGCGCCAAACGATTATTATATGGCAGTCTACTCCCAAACGCCTGGGAGGCATCGGATGCTTGTCACAGTGAATGAAAAGGGCTATGCTCCCGATCCCAAGAGAGCCTCCATCTTCAGATTCTAAGTGTATAAAGCATATAGATACCCGGCTGCATATCCAACCGAAGTTTCCACCATAGTTCTGGTTGTGGCAGCAACGAGTGGCTTAAAGCTGTTCTCAGTGAGGTGATCCTCCAGAGTGTCCACTGCTTTACTGAATCGGGGATGCACATCATGCTTTCTACTCTCTTGCCCGAGCCATCTTACCAAGCAGTTCGTTGCACCTATGTAGAGAGACCTTGTCGCACTTATTGCCATGGCACCACCTGTTGGGAGGTATTTTGCTGCCTCGGTTGCACTGGTATACACTCCTTTTGCCTCCCAGTAGCCTGCGTAGAAACCGACAAGGAGCGTGGCAATATCATATGCCGGCACTCGTCGTCCAGCTATCCCTATATCCAATACACCCATACGGAGGAAGAATCACTCGTATTTAAAAAAGCTGGCGATACATTTATATTTTCCGCCTGCCCAATAGTTATATGGAACTAAGGCTTGGATTTCTGGCATCGGGTACAGGGAGTAATGTCGCCGCAATCGTTGATGCGATAGAGGAAGGATACTTACAGGCAACCGCGCAAGTTGTAATCAGCAATAATTCTGGAGCAAAGGTGCTTGACTTTGCAAGGAATAGGAAGATCCCTCACTACTGCCTGAATGCGAAAAACACCTATAATCTTGATGACGCATTAACCCATACACTCAAGACGCATGATGTGAATGCAGTAGTCCTTGGGGGGTACATGAAGCCGGTCAGTGAACCGGTGATAGAGGCTTTCCCACTGATGTTCAATATCCACCCAGCACTGCTCCCGAAGTATGGGGGCAAGGGTATGTACGGCCACCATGTGCATCAAGCAGTGATCGAGTCAGATGACTCGGTGAGTGGAGCCACAGTCCACCTTGTCAATGCAGAGTATGATAAAGGGCCGATTCTTGCACAGATGATGGTTGCGAGAGAGAAAGATGATACTGCTGAAACCCTTGGGGCACGCGTGCTTGAGGTCGAACACAGATTGTATTACCAAACACTTGAACATGTGCGCCGAGGACTTATTGATATCAAATACTTACGGTGGTAAAATGGCACAGACAGTCACAGTGGTCGGCGGAATCCATCGCATAGACTATTCCCGAAAACTGAAGGAGTTGGGTTTTGGAGAAGTCTATCAGGTAAAGGACCGAAAAGACCTGAAAAAGATGCCTGGCCTCGTGCGAAAATCTGACCTCACTGTCATTATCTCTGGGTGCTGTTCACATGAACACAGTGATCTTGCCAAAAGGGTCAGCGAATCCGAGGGTGTACCCTACAAGCTGGTCCCTGGGGGTGCAGGGCCGGCTAACATCGTGCAGCATCTGAAGTATACCGGACAATACATTGATCGGTATGTTTGAATCACTGCCTTGCATACTCTCCAACAAGGGCATAGTGGGCTTCCTTTTTATATGATCAACCAAGATGAGTAAGACCCAGCTATCTTTGGAGAAGAATCAGAATCGCATACACTTGTGTTATCAATCCTTCAGTTCCTCAACCGCATCCATCAGTCTTTCCTTGAGAACCGGAGGATGTTTAGGCCTTCTATCTCATTGAGTGAATGCCATTCGAGGGCATACGCATTGTGTTCTGAGTTCCTTTCTTTTTCCGGTCCTCCCAGTTGCGGAATTCCGGTGAAATCGGTAACCAGATAGAAGTGATGCTCTGAGTCATCAAAGGGATTGAGGGTCCATAGTTTGCGGTCGATTGCGATATCAAGATTGGCCTCTTCTTTGATTTCACGGATGGTTGCCTGTTCAGGCGTTTCACCGGGCTCAATGTGTCCGCCTGGCAATGCAAAGTATTCCCGACCATTCTTGAAACGGTGGATGAGGAGAATGTTTTCATTGTTGAGGATGAGTGCCCGTGCGGTCTGGCCCTGCCTGATAACATCCTGGATGAACTGGTGCTTATACTTGCGGTAACGTTCGCCGTCTCCCCTGGCATCTTTCACTGCTGCCTGCTTGAGGCGTGCGTACTCATCACGCAGGGCTTTGTTCTTGCGGACCCTATCCCGGAATACGATGATTTCGTTCCAATCCTGACTGTCCTTTGGAGTGAGATGTATGTGAAATCGCTGCTTCCCATAATCCTTCCTGAAAAATAGTCGTTCGGGATGGCTTGCCTGCTCACGGAACTCGTAGCCTGCATCGATCAATCTCTGCTTCACACTTTGGAAATCAGGTGAACCAATCATGATGTCGATGATGCCTTTGCCGCCAAGACCAGGTATGGCAGTGGACCCTACATGCTCGATGGGTATATCAGGGAGTCTGGCCTGGAGGTTTTCTTTCTCTTTCTTGAACAATTCAGGGTAGCTTGCGTCATATTCTGTATAGATATACTTCATCTGATCTCACCCATCGCCTGGAGCTTTCGCATGCGTCTGAAGATACCACCCTTTTGCATCAGCTCCTGGTGGCTTCCCTGTTCAGTGATTCTGCCATCCTCCAAGACGACAATCTTATCAGCATTCTCAATGGTTGACAGGCGGTGCGCTATCACGATCATTGTCTGTTTCTTGAAGAGCTTTTGCATGGCTTTCTGGATGGTCCGTTCTGATTCGGTGTCAAGGGATGAGGTTGCCTCATCGAAGATAAGGATTGCGGGTTTTCGAAGCAACGCACGCGCGATACCGATGCGTTGCTTTTGCCCGCCGGAGAGTTTGACGCCTTTCTCTCCGACTATGGTCTCGTATCCGTTGGTGAAGTTGGCGATGAAATCGTGTGCGTAGGCCAGTTTCGCCGCCTTTATGACATCCTCGCGTTTTGGTTTCCTTGTCCCGTAGGTGATGTTCTCATAGATTGTCGCATTGAAAAGCTCTACATCCTGGGATACGATCGCCATCTGGGACCTGAATGAGTCGAAGCGGCAGTCACGGATGTCAGTCCCATCCAGGAGAATCTGTCCTGAAAGCACATCAAAATGACGGTAGAGGAGCTTTATCAAGGTGCTCTTGCCGCACCCAGAGCGGCCAACGATTGCCACAGTCTCCTTGGGTCTAATGTCCAGGTTGATATCCTGGAGGACCTTTTCGCCTCCCACGTATGAGAAGTCCACGTGCTTGAACTCGATCGCTCCCTTGAGCTTAGATCGCGTGGCATCCTTCTTCTCTTCTACCTCGGGCTCCTTATCCATAAGGTCCAGTATGCGTCGCACGCCTGAGATGGAATCACCCACGTAGTTGTAGGTCTTACCGATCCTGCTGATGGAGGCGCTTGCCTTCTCGTTGAGGGTCACGATGAGGACCAGGCTACCTGCGGTAATCTCGCCTGTATAGACCAGGTAGACCGAGAATCCAAGGGTCAGGACCCGGCCGATCTGCATGAGTATGTCCCGGTACATGGAGTGCTTCTCCTCGAAGTGGACCCGCTTCTGGATATTTTCCTGATACTGCCTGAGGTAGTCCTCGAACTGTTTTCGCTCGGCAGTCTCCCAGGTGAAGTCCTTTACGGTGCGCACATTGATGACCATCTCTCCCAGTTTCCCCGAGGCCTGCTCAAAATACTGGTGATAAGTCTTTCTGAGAGGCTGCAGATGGAGGGCGACCTTATGGGTATACACAAGGAAGATTGGGATAAAGACCATGAATACCAGGCCAACCTTCCAACTGATGACAAAGATGAAGATGAGACTGTAGAGTATCTGGAAGATGACTGGCATGAAGTCAAAGATGGAATGGAACATGAGG
>JBNJGT010000070.1:0-6304 GCA_051819765.1 Nanobdellota archaeon | reverse complement strand
AGTGCCTTTTTCAAGGGCGGCACTAAAGCTAGGACACGTGAAAACATAGAAAGAGGCCATCCATTTTCATTTATAAGCTTTTGTCAACATTTTCCGGACGCCACAAATTTTTTATATGGGTTGTCCTCGAGAAAGGTCGGGATATGTGTGCAATTTGAAAAAGAGATAACGTTACCGGAAATCGGAGAGTATGCGGAAGATATGCGGTTGGAAGATTATCATCCCGCACTACAGGCTGTGCTCAAGGTTGCGCCATTCTACGCAGAATTATTAGGGAGCGGGCTCATGCTGTTGGTATCATCCCTGAACCAGTATCTGTATTATAAACCCTGTGAAGAGATCCCGCTTAAACTCAAAGCAGGCAACAGGCCAAAACCCAATGGCGGAGTCAATAAGGCCACACAGGCAGGACATCGGATTGTGGAACTTAGGGAACGACAAGAGGCTTCATTCTGGTTGATTAGCGACCCCATACGGGCTCCGGATAAAAGCATTGTCGGAAACATGATCCTTGGTATGCCACTGGAAAAGCAGCAAAAACTGATCAGACTATCAGAGAACCTCATCGAGAAAAGCAAGTCTGCATTACCCCGTGTGGAAAAACTGAGCGATGCAACGGAAGGGTTCTCCGCCACCAATGAGGAACTGAAGGAAAAATTCTCGGAGATTGCCCATGATATAGAAACCATCAATTCTCACCTTACAACAATTAAAGAGATATCCAGGAGATCCAATATGTTGGGGATCAATGCCTCTATTGAAGCGACAAGGGCCGGTGATCGGGGATCTGGTTTCAATGTGGTTGCCGAACATGTCAGGAATCTGTCAAACCGGACATCAAACCTTGTTAATGATGTCACAGTTGCCTTAAATGAGCTAGATGAGCGTGTTACCCAATTCAATAAGAATATAGAAAGCATGAGCACCGTGGCTCATGAAGAAAAGGATGCACTGCAACAACTTCAGGAATCCTTCAATGAACTTATTTCTACCTCTGATCAGCTCAGGGAACAAGCCAATGAAATAGGGTTAAAATAATCAAAGCTGTTTCTTTTCACCGACCTGGAATACAATCACTTCCTTATCAGTGTTGTCACAGAGCACCTGGGGGTCCACCTCGATGGGAGGCCATGTGTTATAGTGCATGGGGATGATCCTTTTGCAACTGATAAACTCGGCAGCTTTTGCGGCATCCTTTGCACCCATAGTAAACCGGTCACCAATGGGGAGCATGGCAATATCAATCTCGTGCCTTGCAAATAGCTTCATGCCTTCAAAAAGTCCTGTATCACCTGCGTGATAGATCGAACAACCAGGTTTTTTAAGGATGAAACCCGTTGGTGTGCCCGAGCCACTGCTGTGGGTTGCCTCCACCATGTGGATCTGCCAGTCACCGACAGTGATGGTGCCGCCGATGTTCATGGGTTCTGCCTTGTAACCCCCCTTTTGGGCCTGAAATGCGATCTCAGCACATGCCACGATGGTCGCATCATTCTGCTTTGCCAATGCATAGGTATCACCCATATGATCAAAGTGGTCATGAGTGACACAAATGATGTCACAATGAATATCCTGAAGGTTCACATCAACGTTCTCATTTTGGGTCACATAGGGGTCTATTACCAGGTTATCAATCCGAAATCCTGCATGTCCTAAAAACTGCATTTCCATTCATATCACCTCATTCAAACTTGACCTTGCCTTCATCTAGCAACCGTTTCATGATGGATTTGGCCTTGTTCCACTCATCGAGGGCAAGCTTGACTTGGCGCTGGGCGTTGAGCTTGTCCTGATCAATGTCGGGTGTCCTGCAGGAAAGCTCGAGGTCATCGTTGGTTTCGCCTTCGGCACTGGCAAAATCCTTATCCAGGATGATACGGGCAAACTTGAGGTGCTTCCTGTAATTGCTGAAGGAATCGATAAGACGGCCAATATCATTCTCTTCACTGAGTTCCTGCTTGATGTGCTCGTCAATCACCTTGAAGGCCTGAGTATAAATCGCCTCATTGTGCTTGTCCAACTCTTCAGGAGAAAGACCCTCGTCCTCTGCTTTCAGTTCATTGAGTTTGTCTGCAAGGTCGTGAAGTTGTAATTTGATTTGTCCCATACCTGTTTCCTACCCAAAGCTTTATTTAAAACTTTTGAAAAATTTTATAAAGTGATGCACCGCGCCTCTTGGCTATGACAAAATGCAGCATGTGCGGAAAGTGTTGTCAGTATATATCCATTGCAATAGACGAACCCGAAGACCACGATGACTATGATGAGATTGTCTGGTACCTGTTGCATAATAACATACGGGTCTATATTGATGATGAGGGTGATTGGTACGTAGAAGTACGAACAGATTGCAGTAAGCAAGGTGCTGATGGAGCATGCACCATTTACGAAGAGCGTCCAACAGTCTGTAGAGAGCACGATCCAGAAGAGTGCGAACACCACGGAGAGGGTTCTCCTTACAATATCCTTTTTGAGAACAGGCAGGATTTCCTGTCATACCTGAAGCTGAAGAAAGTCACCTATATTCCGGGGAAGCGAGATGCATAATACAGCAGTGATCCGATGCAAGAGATATGGCTATGCATATCGGAGCATCAAGCGAAGTGTTGATCTGCTCGGAGGCATGGAGCAGTTTGTCAAGCCGAACCAGCGGGTGCTCCTCAAGCTCAACCAACTTAATGCCTCGGAACCAAAGCGGGCAGTCACGACGCACCCTCATGTAGTTGAGGCAGTCATCAGATTGGTCAGAGAAGCAGGCGGCATACCCGTTGTCGGAGACTCGCCCATAAGTTCTACGCTTTCTCATGTCATTGAGAGAACCGGCATTAAAAAGGTCCTGGACAAGACCAAGACCGAGTATGTTGAGTTTGACAAGCCTAAAGAGTACAACCTGAATGGCAGGATCCTCAAGGAATTCCACTTGACTGCACAACTTGATAGTTTTGATGTGATCATCAATCTGCCTAAGCTCAAGACGCATGCCTTCACTACTTATACTGGCGCAGTTAAAAACCTCTACGGACTTGTGCCCGGTAAGCTAAAGGCGTACCAACATGTCAAGATCCAGCAGGCATGCGATTTTTGGGATATGCTCCTTGACATCTATGATTTTGTGAAGCCGCGGCTCACAATCATGGATGCGGTGACCGGCATGGAGGGCCAGGGACCGAACTGGGGTGATCCAAAGCATGTGGGTATCATCATTGCGGGGACAGACAGCCTGGCAGTTGATCGGATCGCATGCAACATAATCAAGCTGGAACCAGACCTGTTCAGCCAGGCACTGGCACGGGGCATGACCCAGGCAAACAGTGATAACCTCATTGTATATGGAACACAGAACCTTTCTATACCTTTTAAGCATCCGAATCTTTGGGGCAACTCTAAGCTCTTTTGCTCTTTGCAACGGGTGGCAAGCAGGCTGTTCACGAACAAGCCAATCATGACACACAAGTGTATCGGATGTGGTGAGTGCCAGAAAGTATGCCCGAAGAATGCCATCACCATCGATAAAGTGGCGCGCATCAATTATAAGCTCTGCATCAGGTGCATGTGCTGCAACGAAACCTGCCCCCATGATGCCATCCAGATCAGAAAGAGTGGACTTGGAGCCCTATTCAAGGCATGAGGCAAGCTTTTGGTCAGGAAGTAAAAGGCATGCGCCTTGGTCGGCGTTTCTTGCGAATTCCAGCAGGCACTGATCAGTATTGTTCTGACTTCGGCATTGACTGATATGAGAGAGATAGGCCTTAGGATCTTCTGATTCCAGCAGGGTATCCAGGAACTGCTGGGTCAAGTTCAAACGAAGATCATGTATATGAGCTGTTTTTCTAAGACCTTGTAGTGTCTTATCGCTGCTGCATTCTTCGAGCTCTGCACGATAGGTATTTGCGCTTATCAGTTGGAATGTGAAGAGTGCAAAGAGAGCACCAATGACCAGACCATACCAGAAGGTTTTCATACAGAGAATTAAGAAAAAACGGTTTATAAATGTTTCTAGCACCTGAGAAGCCATTCTCGGGTAGTTACATGAAAGAAGCTTATGAAAGTGTGAATATTATACCTTATTATGGCAGACAACCCTGACAGACTTCCTCCGAGGAGCATATCATGCAGTCGCCTTGCATTGCCACTCGCTCGGTGATGAGGTAAGTGGGCTGTATCAAGCACCCATAAGATCCCCTGGTGCCAAAAAACACGCAAACGCCGTCCCAAAAAACCACGCTGGCGATTTGGGAGCGACAACAGGCTTAGTGCTTGAGATGGCTGCACTAGCAGGACTTGTTGGCGACTCTTTGTACCAGTACGCGCCCAGTATAATTCCGTGATCAGCATGGGTCTCTAGTTCTATTGTAAAGGATGTTTCACTTAATACCGCATGCAGGAGATCACTCGAGAAGAGTTGCTTATCTTTCCTAGGAATAGGGTGGTGCGGTTTTGCTGGATCATAAGCCTGAATGATTCGCCCTAAATATTTTTGGTTCTTCTATGGGGTTGGCAGTCATGCCAGGGAAACGTATATATATCAGGAAGATCACCTCAATGGTATGAGAATAGATCTGGTTCAGGCAGTTGAAGGATTCGATTATGAATCAGGACTTGCTGTTGAGGGTTTCTTACAGGAAAACGCACAATTGGTCGGTCAACCTTATAATCATCATGACGTTGCAAAAGGTAAACCAATCATTCAAATACTAAAAGCTCATTATAGAATAGGTGGTCGAGCGGGTTGCGATATTTATCAAGCAAGAGAAGTCCACTATACGTTTGATGGAGAATGCAATCTGGAAATCCAAAATGAACTTCTATTTTCTGGAGACCAAACAATCGCACAAGGGTTTTTGGAAAGGTTGCTCGATTCACTTAAGCCTCGATGGGCCATACCGTCGAGCGACCGAGGGCACGGGAGATCTATCGAGCAGGGTTACTCATCCTTCCCATGAATAGGATAGTGCGGTCTTGCTGGATCATGAAGATGAATGGATGATCTGCCCGAAATATCTTTGGTTCTTCTATCGGACCAGCAGAGGTGGAGTCGGTCATGACTACCGCAGTTGCTGCCGCTGCCTCGGTTCCGGCCTCAGCAACCTCAACAAATGTCTGATGGATAACCTGGGAGATATGAAGATTCTCAGTACCCTGTCGGTTCCACATGCCGGTAAAATCTGCCATGGACGCATCAAACGCAGTTGGCATACCCATCTCTTGCAGGTCTTGTGCCATGAAGTATTTTGTCTCAAACCGAAACTTAGGAAGTGTAACACTCACCCTTTCGCTCTGCATCCCTTGTTTCCATTCTGCTATCCTGTCAGTGTCAATCAGACTCTCTATCTTTTCCAGATCCCCTTTGGGAAGCAATATCAGCATTGAAAGACCAGAGCCACGATAATCCATCTCCAGGATCTGAATATCTTTTGTTTCCCCATACTCGAAGTGGTCTGTCTGATGCATCATGTCGGTTGTTATTGACTCGCCAGAACCGAGTGTGAAATCTCCCTCTCTTGTATTGTCTGCATCAAATTGGTTGGTCCAATTGGCCTTGAAATACAGTGCATTGGTGAGAACCAATCGTGTCTGGGGTGACAGGACTCCGGCTGGAATAAGATCCTTTATCTTGTTGGTGGTCTTATTTTCCACCCACTCATTTATGGTGAGACGGGAATCCTCTGTGTCGTGGAAGTCAAGGTTCGTGACTTTGCCGGCATGATAGTCTTCAACCACACTGAAGTATTCTTGCTTGAAGGGATAATCGGTCTGAGCCCAGAGTGCATTTGCAGTCGCTAACTGATATGGTCCATCCTTGTTTATCTTAGCATACATGCTCATAACATCCGAGCGAATCGTTTCCTTATCATCGGGGAGATGCAGCACGGTTCTCATCTCTTGTGCGGTCTTGCCTCGCGCTCCCTCGTAGGTCATGGTTAATGCGGATGAAATGCTGTAGGGTGAGAAGAACAGGTTTTCATCTATTGATTCATAATGATTGTACAGGTCAAGTGCAAACCGATTATTGGCTTCGACAATACTGGCTTCGCTTTGTGGGGGTGCTTGCACGGAAGAGTTCAGTTCAGATGTGGTCGGGTCCACTATATTCGGGTCTGGTTCAGTGCACCCATGTAAAAGGGTCAATGCAATACAGATTACCACTATTGCTCTCGCATCCATGGCTATTGCTTCCATTGTGTATTATTTAAAGGTATCTGCCTTGTTCTGGGAATGGTTGGATACACTCCATTGCACAGGGCATGCTGATGCAGATGGCATGGAACTTATACAACAGTGTGCTCAATGTCCTTTTTGAAGA
>JBNJGT010000069.1:0-6367 GCA_051819765.1 Nanobdellota archaeon | reverse complement strand
CCCAATAACGTAAATTTTAAATAGGCTACCCCCCAGATATGGCCCATGGCAGACGGTATAACCCGGTATGAACCCATAGTCGGCAAAAAAAAGGTTGCCGAGATCCGCAAGAAAGCCAAAAAGCTAAAGGATAAGCACATTGTCTTCATCAACTCCACCCATGACGGAGGCGGCGTCGCAGAGATCCTCAACGCCATCATCCCCATCTTCAACCGCCTGGGAATCAAGGTAGGATGGCGGGTGCTCCATGCAGGGTCAGACTTCTTCCAGATCACCAAGCGCTTCCACAATGCCCTCCAGGGAGATAAGATAAACCTCTCCAAACGCAAGAAAGAGCTCTATTACAGTGTAAACCGCCGATTTTCCCTGTATTCCCACTTTGATCATGACCTGGTCGTCGTCCATGATCCCCAACCCCTCCCCCTCATAGATTTCTACCAGAAAAGGCAGCCATGGATATTCAGATTGCACATCGATGCCTCAAACCCAAACAAGACAGTGAGCAATTACCTCAAGCAGTTCATTGACAAGTATGACAAGGTCATCGTCTCAAAAGAACAATATATCAACCCCAAATGGACGATTCCACACCACATGATCCACCCCGCAATCGACCCGCTTTCACAAAAGAACAAGCTCATAACAAAAGGGACCATCGACAAATACCTCAAGAAATATGAGATCCCCGATAAACCCATCATCGCCCAGGTCTCACGCTTCGACAAATGGAAGGATCCCCTTGGAGTGATAGATGTCTTCGAGCAGGTCAGAAAGAGAAAGAACTGCCAGCTCATTCTCCTCGGTGCGATGGCATCCGACGACCCGGAGGGCCAATGGATATTCAACAAGGTTCTCCAGAAAAAAGACCAATCACCGTACAAGAATGACATAAAACTCATGGTGATAAACAGTGAGATCCTCGTGAATTGCGTCCAGAGAAAAGCGGATGTCATAATCCAGAAATCCCGGAAAGAAGGCTTTGGCCTCACCGTGTCAGAAGCCCTCTACAAAGGGACCCCCGTAGTCTCCACCCGAGTCGGCGGCATCCCTGACCAAGTGATTCATGAACGAAGCGGCTTCCTCCATGACCCCGACGACATCGATGGCATGAGCAAGAGCATCCTCACCCTCCTGAAAGATGAGAGACTCAGGAACCGCATGGGCTCCGTAGGCAAGAGATTCATAAAAGAGCATTACCTCATAACCCGCCTCCTGGAGGATTATTTGGAGCTCTTTGAAGACTGTTTCACAAGGAGAGTCTGAGTCGGGTACGCGAATTCGACCCCTGCTTTCTTGAATGCCTCCACAAGACCCAGGTTTATGGCCTGCTGCGCGTCCATGTATTCCTGATAACCACCGGCTTCAACATAGTAGACCACCTCAAAATTCAGGCTGAAATCACCGAATTCCTTGAAATGCGCCCGGTCAAAGGTCACCCCCTCAGTCTTTTCGATGACTCGTTTCACGATATCAGGGATCTTGTTCAGTTTTGTCTTGGATGTATCATACAACACCCCAAACGAGAAAACAATCCGTCGCCGCTCCATGGGCGCATAATTGTTCACCCGCACACTGGTGATCTCCCGGTTGCTGACAACCAGCTCATGCCCCTGCAACGCCTTGATCCGCGTGCTTTTGATACCGATATGCTGGATTGTACCCATATCAGTCCCGATCACAATGAAATCCCCTTCTTTGAACGGCTTATCAAGATAGATAGAAAGCGAACTGAAGATATCCTCCAACACATTCTGCAACGCAAAAGCGATTGCGATACCACCAACTCCAAGCCCTGCAATAAGAGTTGTGACATTGACACCGAGTGTAGAGACGAATATGAGCACTGCGATCAATACAAAAACCACCTTGACCACTGTACCCATCACACTGACAAGGGAATTGATGTTTTCCACATCATGCTTCTCCTCCAGTTTCCGCCTGATGAACACATCAACCACCGCAAAGAAACCCCGGGAGAAATAGAATATCGCGATTATCAGCACGACGTACATGATTATCCGCTGATAGAGAGCAGGGAATGGGACAAACAGGGAACTCGAATATGCAGCAACCGCAAGATAGAAGGGAAACCCGAATTTACCAACAAACGCACGCAACACCTGAAAACTGAATCGTTTGGGAGTGAACCGATGCATGAGGATCTTTTTTACCAGGAACAAACCAGCATAGACCCCGACAAAGACACTGATCGCCACTGCATACTGCTCCCAAAAAGCCATTATATCAACCATAACACTATGAAACACTCATCTCTTAAATAACTTTCTTAGAACTTGATATCACTCATATAGATGCGCCTGACCGTATCCTTTCTCACAAACCCATCCAGAAGTCCCGCAAGCTCAGGCCAGCCCCCATTCTCAAGGATCTTCGCCAACTGCCAGGTATCAACAATCGCGATCTCATCAAACTTACCCACGGATTTCAGCAGTTTTTTCAGCTCCTCGTTGAGGGGATCCTTCTTGTCAGGCAGTTTCACACATTCCTTGGACCAGAGTTTCAAGCGTTTCCCGTCTCCATAGAGCGTGTCAACTCCCTTTTTATCACCGAATGCAAAGATGGCCTCATTGAGTTTCTCAAGCTCAGAATGGATCTCCTGCTCCTTTTGCTTGAGCGCTGCATACGTGTTGACCAGGGTCACACCCTCCTCTTGCATATAGGGGTTCTTGAGAGCCTTCTCTGCCTCAAACAAGTGCTTGAAATGAGGACACATCGGCCGATAGCCACACCACTTGCAAAGCGCACTCTGGTTTGAGGGGAACTGTCGCGCCGATTCGATCTCTTCAATGAGTGCCACAGTATCCTTCCTGAGCGCCTCAAGCTCCTCCTCTGTCCGGTGTGACTCCACCGCCTTATCATGGGCAAGCATGTGCCAGACAAGCTTCACATCCCGGCAATCCTGGTACTTGCGCTTGACAGCCATCGCATAGAGCGCAAGCTGTTGGTCAGAAAGAGCGCCATCATCTGATTTCAACTGCTTGGCGGTCTTGTAGTCATGCACCACATAGACCCCATCCCCTTCGTATGACAGCCGGTCTATATACCCCTGCATCCAGTACTTCTCGTCCTCATCAAGCGCGAACACCACCTTCTCCTCCACCGAGATGGTTCGGTCATGATTGAATGGATGATGGCGGGTATAATAATCTGTTATGAATCGCTCCCCCATCTGCCGGTAATTCTCAGCAGTATACTCCGCGCGCACAATAAGGATATCATCGCTCCAGCCTGCCTTCCAGGCGGCATTGAAATGATTCAGCAGCTCCTGCAGGGAATTCTCCTTATGGAACAAAAGGTCCTGGTATAGTTTCTCAAGAGTATCATGCACCAGTGAACCCAGGAACGCCTCAACGGTTTGAGGGATTACCGGCTTTATCTTGTCTATATATGCCCATTTGAATTTCAGCGGACACGATCGATAGGTTTCCAGTCGTGAGTGAGAATACATGCTAATCTGAGCAACGCCCGAAATTTATAAGGCTTGTCATTGATTGTCCTGTGAAAGCCAACCCACAGCCGCCTTCTTGTCATCAAAAATCCGCGCGTCATAGCGTTCAGCCATCTGCACCAACTCCTTGAAAAGCTGCCTGGTCTCCTCTGAGAGACAGATGATTGCCTCCCGAAGGACATACGGCTTGTTCTGGATCATGAGCACCGCAAAGATTCCCTTCGCGCTCTCGCTCATGCCTTTGAAATCAGAGCAATCAAGAAGGATACGCGCATTCTCAGTGTGCTGGATGACCGATTCAGCCTCATAGACAAATTGGATTGCCGAATCCGCATTCTGGTATCCCCGCAAAGAAAGATAGATGATATCGCCCATCACAGCATATGAGCACAACTCATATAAAAATCATTGCTTCCAGGCAAGATAGCCGCCTTGCATATAATCCACCTGATATGTGGATTCAAGCAGCCGTTTCGCCGCCCGCGAACGGTTATCAGTGCGGCACAGCACCACGATAAACCGGTCATCGAAGGTATGCTCAGAAAGCTCATCCAGTGGGACATTCACTGAACCCTCGATGTGCCCTGCCGCAAACTCACGTCGCGTGCGAACATCCAAAAGCAGGAAACCCCCCCGCTCACGCATGGCGTGAACATCCTGGACCGTAAGCATCTACAAGAGACCCCGTTTTCGGTATTCCTCTTCCTTGAGTTTCCGCCGCATCTCAGCGTAGCGGTCATCCGGAGAATATTTTGGTGGCCGGACAGTGACTGCAGGACTGCTGCAGGTTGGACAGCTCTCACTGATCGTGTATTCATTACAGGTCCAGCAATAGAGAATATGTCGTGCCATTATCGCTTGCGCTCAAATGCCACCGCGGTATCCGTCTTTTCAAGGGCTTTCTTCACTCCATCAACCAGGGTTGTCAGGGTCTTCTCTGCATCCTTGTAGTTTGAATCCCGCACCTCAAGGTAATACTTTCCACCTCCCAGGTACTTGACCCCATTCTCATCAGGGACCTTGGAAAATGCCTTCTTTATGACCTCAAGCCCGTTTGGTTCATGGCTTTGCACCGTGAAATGTCCCTCGATGAACACCTCAGGCGGTTTGATCCGCTGGTGGATGACCTCTTCCAGATCCTTTGCAACCGTCTCGTCCAGACCAAGGTCATGGACAGAGGCACTACCCTCAACCACATCCTCAAAGAAGGTATAGATGCTCTCATACTCATCCTTGACTGCAGTGATTATCTGTTTTTGCAGATCAGGTTGCTTATGCGTCTGGGCCACATAGGAGATGATCTTTTCAGCGATCTGCTCCTGCTTCATGGAGTTTATCTTCGCCCGCCGCTGGTTCTCGTTCACCCGCCGCAGTGAAAGATCGATATGCCCCCGTTGCGGGTTGATCCGAAGGACC
This sequence comes from Nanobdellota archaeon, assembly GCA_051819765.1. Lineage (GTDB taxonomy): Archaea > Nanobdellota > Nanobdellia > Woesearchaeales > JACJVW01 > JBNJGT01. The sequence goes on along the minus strand of JBNJGT010000069.1, from coordinate 1,482 downwards.
TTGCACACGATGACCTTGCCTTCCTTGACATAATCACGCAGATTCCGGATCCTCCCTGGAGAGATCTCAGAGATATGGATCATCCCGGACTTTCCCTTATACTCATCCACTTTGACAAACACAGAATGATATTGGATACTGGTGACAGTACAGATCACTATCTCATTCTCTTCAGGATATCCCTCTTTGTGCATCATTATTCAAGAACCTCAAGAACACGTGCCTTGACACGAGCCTTTCCTCCCGTGGGGTCAGCAAGCTTCTTGCCGCAGACAAGGCATGAGACGTCTACTGCCGCCTTGCCGAACATGATCTGTTCATTTTTACACTTAGGACAACGGATTTTTATGAATTTGCTCTTTGGTTCCATGGTATTATTTAGAAATAGGTGACTCTTTATAAAAGTTACTCAAATTCAATCTCACCGTCCAGATAGACTCCCTTATAGAGCTCCACCGGTCGCCAGGTATCGATGATAAGCTTCGCCCCCAGCCACTCGGCAAGATCCTCTGGGTTTCCGATGGTCGCAGAGAGCCCCAACAATTGCACATTAGAAAGGAGCCGCCTGATGATGGTCAGAAGGATCTCCAATGTGGGCCCCCGCCCGGGATCATTCAGAAGATGGATCTCATCCACAACAAGCAAGGAAACAGATGAGAGCCAGGGCACGTGATGCCGAAGCAGCGAATCCAACTTCTCAGCCGTGCAGATGATCAGGTCATAGTTTGCCAGATGCCCGTCAGTCTTGTCAAGATCCCCGATGGAAAGCGCGATGGGAAAATCATACTTTTTCCTGAACTCATTGTATTTTTCCGCCGCAAGCGCCTTCAACGGCACGATATAGATGACCTTGCCCTTGTTGTTCAGGATATGCGAGAGGAACGCGATCTCAGCGATAAGCGTTTTTCCTGACGCCGTTGGCGTGCAGATCAGCTGGCTGACACCCTCAGTGAGACCCTCCTTGACAGCCCGCTCCTGTCCTGGCCGAAGCTCAGTGATGCCATTCTTAGAGAGAAGTCCAGTTATTTTATCATCCATACCAGATAACACGTGAGAAGAAAAATATAAAACTAATTAAAAAAATTAATTAGTTGGTCCTGAAACAACGGTGTCAGTGAAGCTTGTGCTCTGACCGGTCACTACAACTTCTTCCTTACCATCGAACTGGTCTTGGTATTCGCCGTAGTTAGCCACAACACGAGCAGCCCGTCGGGTATCAAGATCAGTTGCACCAGCTACAAGCATAGCGACCTTGTCACCATTCTCGTAGAGCTTGACGAAAGCTTTGCCTTCCTCATAGCCTTCCATGCAGTCTGCTGGGTTACCCATAAGCTGAGCTGCTACATCGTTGACACATGGGCCACCGACAACAATCAGGTTCTGCGAGCTCAGGCTGTCAACATCTTTTGCGAACATTGCTGCTCCTACAGAGATTGGTTGTACCTGGTCAGCAGTTGAACCACTGTCACCACCTGAAACACT
>JBNJGT010000068.1:0-6475 GCA_051819765.1 Nanobdellota archaeon | reverse complement strand
CGATACAATAAGGTCTTTGGGTATTTCATCGAGGTCACCAAGGCGAACCTGCATCTCGTCCCGGATGATTATATCCGGAAGCAGACCCAGGTCAATGCTGAGCGGTTCATCACTGAGGATCTCAAGGAAAAGGAATCCCTTGTCCTGGGAGCGCAGGATAAGATCAATGCCCTTGAATATGACTTGTTCTGCGAGGTGCTCACAGAAGTCATCGCCCATACCACTGTATTGCAGGAGATTGCGCAGAAGATCGCGACCCTTGACTGTATCCTTTCATTGGGGGTGTGTGCGTTGCAGAACCAGTACGTGCGACCTGAGATGACCACCGATCGGACGATGGATATCGAGGGTGGACGTCACCCGGTGGTCGAGTCCATCGAGAAGGGCAATTTCGTGTCGAACGACACCTCTATCGGGGATGCGCATATCCATATCATCACGGGTCCGAACATGGCGGGGAAGTCGACCTATCTTCGCCAGGTGGCGCTTATCACCCTGCTTGCGCAGATCGGAAGCTTTGTTCCGGCAACGCGGGCCACGATCGGTATCGTTGACCGAATCTTCTCGCGGGTTGGGGCCTATGATGACCTTTCCATGGGGCAATCCACTTTCATGGTGGAGATGTCAGAGACGGCAAACATCCTCAACAACGCGACAGAGAACTCGCTTGTGATCATGGATGAGGTCGGGAGGGGAACATCCACCTATGACGGGCTGAGTCTAGCCTGGGCAATCATCGAATTCATCAGGGATGAGGTCGGGGCAAATACCTTGTTTGCGACCCATTATCACCACCTGAACCGCCTCGCTGCGGAGAATGACTGTATCGAGAATTTCAATATCCTGGTGGAGGAGGATGAGAATAGGGTGGTCTTCCTGCACAAGATCGTCAAGGGTGGCACTGATAAGAGCTATGGGATACATGTGGCAAATATCGCAGGGATGCCCTCCCAGGTCATCGAGCGGGCGAAGGTCATCATGGATCGTATCGAGAACCAGGAGCAATTGACCATAACGCTTGCGCCCCGGGCACGGGATGATGAGGATCTGGAGTACATGGAGCCTGCTCCCCGGCGCAGGATCAGGAGAGATACACCGCCGATCACACAAGCGACACTGTTTCAATGGGATCAATAACCATACTTGAGGTTGACCTTGTCAACAAGATTGCGGCAGGCGAGGTCGTGGAACGCCCGGCATCAGTAGTCAAGGAACTCATTGAGAATGCGCTGGACGCTGGTGCCGATACCCTAACCGTTGAGGTGGAGGATGGCGGCAAATCAGTGATCAGGGTCAAGGATAACGGCAAGGGGATGGATGCCGATGACCTTACGCTTTCTGTGACCAGCCATGCGACGAGCAAGATACTCAGCGTGGATGATCTCTTCTCTGTGCAGACCCTGGGTTTTCGGGGTGAGGCGCTTGCAAGCATCGCTGCGGTAAGCACTCTTCGTATCATATCCGCCCAGGAGGATGGGCGTGGTCATGAGTTCTCAGTCATGGATGGGGTGCTCAAGCCGGTAGGGGCTTCCAAGGGGACAGTGGTGGAGGTCTCTGACCTGTTCCATAATACGCCTGCCCGAAAGAAACATCTCAAGTCGACACAGACAGAACTTTCGCATATCTCGGATATCGTTGCCCGGTATGCGCTGAGTTCTGAAGAGCTTGCCATCCGGCTCTTTGCGGACGGCCGTGAGGTTGTCAATTGTCCCAAGACAAAGCTTCGGAATAAGCTGGTCTCCTTGTATGGGAAGGAAACTGCCCGGCAGATGATCCCTGTCTCGTATGGGGATGACTTTGTGGGAGTCACGGGGATGGTCGGAAAGCCGTACATGACGTATGCTGATCGGGGGTACCAGACATTGTTCGTGAACGGTCGCTTTGTCAAGAGCCAGGCTGTCAACCAGGCGATCTATGATGCGTACCATACGCTTCTCTTCCTGAACCGGCATCCGGTGGTGGTGCTGTTTTTGGAGATTGATTTCTCGCAGACCGATGTGAATGTGCATCCGCAAAAAGAGGTCATCAGGATCGAGGATGAGGCTCGTTTGTACCGGTCAGTGTTCCAGGCCCTTCGAAAGGCGTTTGAGGAGAATGATCTGATGCCTGAGGTTGAGCTTTCGGGAAGCCAGCGGATGCCAACCAAACAGTATGCGATGGCTGATACGCGGCAGACGGTGCTTGAGACCGATGATGCGTATGATGATTCGGATGGTGGATCTGGTGGGATGATTGCTGTTGATACTGCCGATGGTACTCCGGGCGGTGGTGTGGAGGCTGTTGGTGTTGAAGGGGCTGGTGATGTTGGCGGTGGTGAACATGGCAGGCAGGTTCATGTCGGGCAAAGACAGTCATTGTTCGGGCACCTGCGTATCCTGGGGCAATTGAACCGGTTGTACATCTTGTGCGAGGGTGATGGGCTGGTTATCATCGATCAGCACGCGGCACAGGAACGGGTCCTGTTTGAACGGTTCATGGTTGAGTTCTCGGAGCAGGGGATACGACGGCAGGAACTTTTGAAACCGCGGCTCTTTGAGCTTGGGAGCAATGATTCCTTCCTTTTGAAGGAGAACCTGCAGCTCCTGGAGAACTGGGGTTTTCGGATCGAGGAGGATGCGGGGTATTCGTTCAAGATGCGGGAGGTCCCGTATCTCTTCGGTCGGGAGGTGTCCTTTGATGTTCTCATGGAGCTTATCCGGCTGCAACGCTCTGACACGTTGACAGACCTTGCAGAGGAGGTCATCGCCCGGCGGGCATGCAGGGCAGCAATCAAGGCAGGGGATGAGTTGACCCGGCCTGAGATCAAACAGCTGGTGATAGACCTTGGTTTGTGCGAGAACCCATACTCCTGTCCTCACGGGCGACCGACACTCATAAACATCTCACTTGGTGAGTTGGAGAAGAAATTTAAACGGGTGATGTAAATGGAAAAGAAAGAAATGAAGATGCCTGCTAATGTTCAGCCAGTCTATGCTGATGAGGCTAATGTGAATGCGAATGTGAAGATCAACATCGAGAAGGATGAAGCGGGTAACGAACAGGTGAGAAAGGCTGGGAAAGTGGATGTGATGTTCTTTGACCAGTTCACCAACTCTGTTGTCTCACGGGTGGTGATCGATCCGTTCACCGCAAAGGTGCTGTCGCGGGTATTGCATGATAATGCAGAAAAGCTGATCAACGAGCTTGAAAGCAAGGAAGTGCCGCAGCAGGTGAAGGACCAGATCAGTCAGAAAAAGGAGCATACCGATACATCAGTCAATACGTATATTGGCTAATTTATTTTTACTTCTGTCGCAGTGCTCTGGCCTGGCATCCCTTTCTCGAAGATTACGCGGATTGCGCCCTTGCTGCCGTGTGCTGCGCTGACTTTCCCTTTGATCTCCTTGTTTGCAGGGCTGTTCCAGCTGACTGTCTTTCCGACGAGCTCTTCAGCTTTCTCCTTTGTTTGAACTCCCTCGGGCAGGACAATCATGTGATTGTTTTTCTGGGTGGTCCTTCCACGTCGGTAATTCGCAATTATGCCTTTCATGTGGCTGGAGGAACTATTGCCTCTTTAAAAAGGTTACCATTTCTCAAGGCCTGCCATGACATTCTCGTACCAGGCGGTTATGGTCCGTTTGATCCTGGTGCGGATGACTTCCTTGTCATGGATCACGTAGCGAAAGATGTAGCCGCCCTTATCAAGATTCTCCTGGAGGCGTTTGACCACGTTTTTGTCCACCAGGGTCTTGATTGATTTCTGTACGGTTGTGCGGTCGATGTCCAGATTTTTTGCGATCTCTGCGGTGGTGAGGGGTTCTGGTTCTCCCAAGAGGTAGTTGAGCAGGCGGCACTCAGCTTTTGTGAGGCCAAGGCTGCAGCGGATGACATCCTGCATATCGAATTTTTTGCATGCGAAGTCGAGCATGGCGTACGCAGAGATTTGGATATTTAAGTAGTTTGCTGCAAAAGTTTTATAAACACCTCACAATTACTCCCGTTTCTATTTGGAGGGTATACCATGGAACAAGCACGACCACTGGATGCATTGAACAATGCACGAAACAAGAAAGTAATCATCGAACTCAAGAATGGTAAACAATTCATCGGAGACCTGAAAGCATTCGATATCCACATCAACATAGTCCTTGAAAACGCTGAGGAGCGAGTGGATAATGAGGTAAAGCGCAAGCTTGGTTCAGTCTTCATCCGGGGAGATACCATAACAATCATTTCAACGCAGTAGAGGTATAACATGAGTAAAGGAACAGCATCAATGGGAAAACGCTCAGGCAAGACCTCCCATATACATTGTCGACGATGTGGTGGGCATACTTACCACGTCAATAAAAAGGCATGCTCTGCGTGCGGATACGGAAAATCCGCTCGGTGGAGATCCTTCTCCTGGCAAAAAAAGTAAGCGGGGATGCCGGAGTGGCCAAACGGGACAGGCTTAGGTATGTCACAGGTGTGATGAGCGTCACGCAATGATATGGAGACACCTGTTGGCTTAGTGCCTACGTGGGTTCGAATCCTACTCCCCGCACTTTTTTATTTCTTAGTCATCTGAATCGTCTGAGTCCCCTGGATCATCGGGATCGTAATCGTCATATCTGCTGCCTTTGCCAAATATCACCCGTAATGCGATGAAGACAACGCCCAGTGCGATAAGCACAATATATGCTGGTTCCATACTGGTTTTGTGTGGTTTTTCTTAATATACTTTTCGGGATTTAAGCTCTGTTCTGAGTCAGGTGTTAGTAGCGGGATGGTTTTGGGTTTGTCTAGGCTTTGGTTCACAATCTATCTGTTCCCTTTGTGCTGGTTCACTTTGGGATATCTATGCCTTGACGTGCTGGTGCCTGTACGATAGGGCAGTGCTGCTTGTCGCTTCATCTCAGGCTCTCTTTTGTGTTTTTTGTTCACTGGGAGTCTTTCGAAGAAATGACTGCATCAGCGCAGGCCAATCAGCTCATATGAGGTGAAAGGTCCCGTACGATGTCACCTCTTTTTAAAAAGAAACGAGGCCGCGATGCTAACGGAATTCTTCGAAAAACTCGTTCATTGGTGTGGGTGTTTGATTCTGGTTCGGGCTTAGTGGTGCCTGGTGTGAATAGTTATTTGGGAGGTTTGTTTTTGGTCTTGCCGGCGTTTTTTGGGAGCTATTCTTCTATTGTGTGCTGGATGTGGTTTCCGTGAGCTTTATATATGTTGGAGGTTTAACTGCCAGTATGGAATCGCCAAAGGTACTTGTGGGATGTGTGACTGACAGTTCGTATCGATACGTTATTGATGATTATATCGCTGCCATCAAGAATCTGGATTATCCGAATGGCGGGCTTGTGATGGTTGATACGTCACGTGATGATTCTTTGTATGCCTATCTACGGGAGACGGGCGTGCCGGTGATCAGGGGGACTTATGCGTCTGATCTTCGCAAACGCCTTGTTGACGGGCGAAACATGCTGCGTTCGTATGCGTTGTCCAAGGGGTTTGATTATCTGCTTTCCTTGGAGCAGGATTTCATCATCGGTACTGATGGGTTGAAGCGGCTTGTGGGGCATGGCAAGCCAGTTGTCAGCGCATTCTACAAGAAGCAGGTGCCGGTGGTCCTGGAGAATGAGAATGGGCTCAAGAGAGCGCGGGTCGCATTACCATTGTTCCGATTTGCGGCAGGCGAGAAGCAGCGCCAGGCGAAATCCGAGGAGATCCAAGGCAAAGGGCTCATGGAGGTTGCGGCTGCGGGGCTTGGCTGTCTCCTTATCCATGCGGATGTGTTGGGGCAGGTGCCCTTCCGGTATGAGGAAGAGTCGCAGGCTTTCGACGACATCCACTTCTGCACAGATGTGCGCCAGAAGGGATACTCGATTTTTGTTGATGGTGATGTGGAGGTTTCACACCGGGTAAAATGAGGGCTTCCTTTTTAAATGGCACGGCTTGTTTTATAAAAGTATGCTCTGTCGCAGGGCTCTATCCTCTCCTACCACTCTCAAATGATAACTGGCTCTTTCCTCCAAATTCCAGTTTGACAGCCTTTCTCAGTTTTTCAGGTCAAAATAACCCTCTCTTGTCTACGAAAATTTTATAAATAAGAGCGTACCATACGCAATTACGCATTCATCCATTGTAGGGATGGGATGTGGTGGATCAAGCTCATCTGCGGATGGGACATTTACGAATGAAGATCCAAAATAAACACGGAGGTGTTTTTGAATGAAATTGAAAAAAGCAGTAAAAAAGATTGTTGCCCTGGGAACAGGAGTGACAATGCTCGGTGCAACCTTGTTCGGAGCGACCGCAGCAGACCTCGGAAATTACCCGTCCCCTATGTTTATTAATGATGGGGAGTTCAGTGGAAACATCGTAGTTGGAGAATCCGCAAAGGCAGCAGACGTTATCGGTGCTGTTGACATTGCAACGAGCCTACAGGCAGCTGCAGTCAAGAAGGTTCCAATCAGCGGTGGAGCATCTGGCACCACAGTCGTTTCCGACGGAG
>JBNJGT010000067.1:0-6707 GCA_051819765.1 Nanobdellota archaeon | reverse complement strand
TCTTGAGCTGCCGCATTCTGCATTTCCATAGGTGGTTGGGGCTCTTCAATTTCCGGTTCTCCTTGAACTTCAGGCTCTACTGGTATTTCATTTCCGGTATCCATTGTAGAGGAGTCTTCGTGCGTTTCTGTTCGAGCTTCAGCATCATGGATTTGCACAGGTTGTTCGGGTTGATCAGGTTCTCCTTGAGATTCATCATCTACTGGTTGCGTCTCCTTATTTGCCTCTCCCGCTCTGGCATCCTCGATGCTTTCTTGTTTGACCTCCGGCGCTGTAGCTTGAGTTTCGTTCCTTGGCTCTACCTGAGCAGAAACGGTTGATTGCTCAGTTGTATCCGATTGAGTTGTGTGTTCAGGCTCGGTCTGTCCCTTCTCTAAAGAATCGCATATGTCCTCTTCTGTAGGGGCCCACTCCACATGCTCTTCAACGTAATCTCCTGCCATCTTTTCCTGGACTTCAGGTGCCTCTGACAATTCCTGCTCCTTATCAAGAGTTTCAGTTGCAGGCACCCTCTCTGGTGTTTCATCCGGCGCACCCTCTTCTTGAGAACTCGCATCCGCCTGCATCCCTTCTGTTGAGGGTTCAGGTGTTTGTGGTTTACGCTCTTCAGGCCTAGTTTGAGTGTCTTCAGCATGTGGTGTGCTGTCCTCAGGCCTTTGCATTATCTCAGCAACCTCTGTTTTTTCCTGCGGTGCCTCTTGCGCTTCAACTATTGATTGCGTCTCTTTACTGTCTTCAGAGTTTTGAGTTGTATCTTTCACTGTTTCATTTTGCACAGGAGGTTCTTGTGATCCCTCTGTACTAGTCGTGCCATGTGGTTGCGGTCCACTTTCTTCTGGACTAGTTTGAGTGTCTTTTATCTCGGTATCATGTGCCCCTTCTTGCCCATCAACGCTGTCTTTCACAGTATACGCTGTCTCAGTTTGCTGAGTCTGCTCCTGAGTATCTTCTCCCAGAGCTTGAGAGTTGTCTTCTGCTACCCTGGCTTGTCCTGCTTCAGTGGGTGCAGACTGTCTCGCCTCATCGGCTCTGATCCATTGAGATTCCAGAGTGTCTTTATTCTTTTGCGGAATGGGGTTGCTTTCAGAAGGTGCCAATCTTGCCTCTTGCGGCTCTACAGGTTTGACTCGCGGAGAGAGAAATTTTTCCTGTGCATGTGAAAACACTGCTTTCAATCCATCCATTGCTTTTTCAGGCAGTGACTTATGCTCATCGATCAACTCAGTTGATGTAAGGTCAGCGATGTGATGTTTGCCCTCTTCAAAGGCCTCACCGACTTGCTCTTTGGTGATAAGCTTGCCGCTGTATTCGAGATGCTCAATCTTCTTGAGGAAATCACTGATTTCAAAGAGTGTGCTTTTACGTATTGCGTTCTTCTCAATGGTAGAGAAATAGTTCTTCTTGTAGTCCAGTTGAGCCAACTTCTCTTTCAGCTCAAAGAAGTGATCCTTATCAGTGACCATCTGCTGCTCGATTTGTTTGATCTCTTTTGCGATCTCATAGTTGAAGGTGGGAAGGTTATTGATGAAGTCTATGAGTTCCTTATTGGTATAGACCTCATCCACCTTCATCAGTGCACTGAGGGTTCTGTGCAGCTCATAGGCGAATTTTTGGAAACTGATAAGATGATAATCCTCAAGGTCGTATTCAAGGGGCTGGATGCTTTCAAAGAAATCACGGTTCAATCTTTCAAACTCAGCTTTGATTCGTTTATTCCGTTGGACAGTATCCACCGCGCCCCTTTTTAAAAACATGGGAGATATTGAGGGATTCCTTTATATAAAGGTAATTTACTATGATTAGATAGTAAACAACATATTTAAATAGCCTTACTCATGAAGACTTCATGACTTCTGAGGGTAAGTTTGAAGCAGCGTATAAGAAACTGGAAAATGCACAGCTTGAGGTGGAGAAGGTCATCCGGGGCCAGCGAAGCATAATCAAGGCTGCGTTCCGTGCGATGATCTGCAATGGCCACATTCTTATGGAGGGTCTCCCCGGACTCGGCAAGACTGTGCTGACGCGGACATTAGCCGAAATCTGCGAACTTTCCTTCAAACGGGTCCAGTTCACCACAGATCTTCTGCCTTCAGATATCATAGGTACCGTGACCTACCAAAAAGAGAAAGGGTTTGATATCCTGAAGGGCCCGATCTTTTGCAACCTCCTCCTCTCCGATGAGATCAACCGGGCGCCTCCGAAGGTCCAGTCCGCCTTATTGGAGGCTATGGCAGAACGGCAGGTAACCATTGGAAAGGAGACATACAAGCTCGAGAGTCCCTTCATCGTTATTGCAACACAAAACCCCATCGAGACTGGCGGTACTTTTCCACTTCCCGAAGCTCAGCTAGACCGTTTTTTGTTCAAGCTGAACATGGAGTATCCCGGTTTTGAAGCCGAATACGAGATACTTGAAGAGAACTTGAGCAATAAGGATATGAGCGAATATAATCTGCAGAAGGTGCTGGTGCCCGAAGATATCCTTCATATCCAAAAGCTTCTTTCTGAAGTGCATGTTGAAGCAAGACTTAAGGAATATATCTTGAACATTATCAGGGCTACCCGGAATCCCTACGAAAGCAAGCTTGAATATGCTCACCTGCTAAAGATCGGTGCCTCCCCAAGGGCAAGTATCAATATCCTCCTTGCAGCCCGTGCTGAAGCAATCCTTGAGGGGCGTGACTATATAACTCCCCAGGATATAAAGACCATCCTCTTTGATGTGCTATCCCACCGTATCCACCTGAATTTCAAGGCCAAGATGGACCAGGTCACCGCCCCTATGATCGTCCAGGATATTCTGAGGAAAATCAGCATTTACTGACAATGAGATTGAAGATTGATACTGAACCGAAAATTTATTCTCTTGAATTCTCCACCCGGAGTCAGTTCTACAACCAATCCATGAGTCCTCGGAGTATCCAGCAGAAAAGCGGAGCCGAGTTTGATCATTTCCGGCCCTATCAGGATGGTGATGATGCGCGAAACATAGATTGGATCGCCTCTGGGAGAGCCCAGGAGCCCCTTATCAGGGTTTACTCAGAGAACATATCACTAAACATTGTCCTCTTGCTTGATGTCAGCGAATCCATGTGTTATGGTACCAGCGATAAGGGAAAGATTGAGTATGCGATAGAGCTTATCATAAATATTGCCTTTGGGATCATGAATTATGGGGATCAGGTAGCCCTTGTTGTGACAAATGACAAAGTGATCCACTATACTCCCTTTGTCTCAGGGGTTGAACAGTTTGAGACAATCAGGGAGACAGTGCTTGACACAGATAAGTATGGTGGTCAGTGTGACCTCAAAGATGCGATAAATCTGATTGTTGAGCAGTACAAGGAAACACATCTGCTGGTTGTCATCTCAGATTTCATAGGTGGAGATTTCTACAATGATCTCTATTCAGTCTCCGACAGGTTCGATCTCCTCGGCTTGTTCATATATGACCGGTCTGATCTGGAACTGGATAGCGTACCGTTCCTCAACATCAAGGACCCATACAGTGATGAGACAACCCACGTGAACGTTGGCAATATCAAGAAGCTCTACAAGCAAAAGACACTGGAGAAGATGGAGAAGCTCAACATTTTTTTTAGGACCCTTGAAAAGGAGGTCTGGAGTCTCTCGACCGAAGAACCCATCGCCGAGGTCATTCCTATGCTGTTATCCAAGAGGAATCTTGAAGAATAATGCTCGCATTCCAGACGCCGGAAATCCTGTACCTGCTCATACTAGTTCCAACAATCGTTGTCATCCATCTTGTAAGCCTCAAGGGACATAAGAGACGCGCTCTGAAATTTGCCAATTTCGAGACAATTAGCAGGTTACAAGGAAAGAAATTTGCAAAGGATATTCCCTTGCTCCTCCTTCGCCTCATCTTCTTGAGCCTTCTTGTGCTCGCGTTTGCCGGTGTCCAATGGGAATATACTGCAACTGGTTATCCCGAAGAGATCATTCTGGCAGTTGATACCTCAGGCAGCATGCTTGCCGATGATATAGAACCCACCCGGTTTCAGGCAACAAAGGATGCGATCGAGGACTTTCTCTCAAATGAATCCATCCAGGCCCGGGTAGGCCTGGTAACATTCACCTCGCTCGCCTATCTCCAGCATGAACCCACCTTTGAAAAGACCTTGCTCATTGACGCACTCCGAAAAATTGAGATCCAAAAGACAGGGGGGACTTCCCTTGCCGTTCCAATCAGTTTTTCAGAGGTTGTCTTTGAGACAGACAAGAAGAGCCTCGTGCTTCTCACTGACGGACAAGAAAACATCTTCTCAGAACGGGAACTTCGTGAGGCTGTGAATAAGGCATCCCAGAATGGACTGACTATCAATATGGTGGGTATCGGGACAGAGCATGGAGCACCAATAACAGAGGAAGCGGAAGGGAATTCGGTCATCAACACTGACATATTCTCACTCATCTCAGAGGAAAGTGAGGGAGAATATTCCTTGGCTCAAAGCCAGGAGCAAATCAGGCAGGCCTTGTTGTCATTCTTTGAACAGGAACAGGTTCTTGTCCAGAAATCACTCGGTTTCCATGTCTTCATCGCGGCAATCATAGTCCTTATCATCGAATGGTACTTTTCAAACTATCTCTTCCGGGCTTTCCCATAGATCCTGATACCGATGAGCACTGCCACAACGACCAGAAGGATCGCTGCATAGTGCCAGGGTATTGCTTCTGTCGGCTCCTCAGTTGAGATGACCTTTCCGGTGACAAGGTTGATCTCAAGCTTCTCTTTCCCAAGATCCATAGAGATGTTTTGTTCCCTGCTCTCCTGTGCATAGGATAAGACTACCTTCCCATTATAGGTCCCAAGGTTTATATCGCTGGTATCCCAGTATGCAGAGGTCTCCTTGGCTTCATCTCCCGCTAGATCGATGGTATAGCCTTTGATGCGATTCACCAGTGACCCTTCAGCATCACGCACCGTGATACGCGATTCAACCTCCTCAAGTTTCATGTTCCCGATGTTTTCGATGAGCATTTTGATGCGGGCAATGCCTCCCTCATTGTATTCATCCGCCATGATAGACAGAAGCTTCAGCAGGAATCGTTCGACCAGGAAATTCGTCTTGAGGTCTATGGTTTTTCCATCGTAGTGCAGGACAGATTTGACATAGTATGTTCCCGGCGTAAGCTCATCCACCGGTATCTCCACAGTTATCTCCCCTGCTTTTTTGGATTGGAGTGGCTTTGGCTGGGTCTCCATTTCCTGTACCGTCTCTCCAGCAGGGTTTGCAACAGTAATTGCTGCCCACACTTCATTGAGTGGTTCCTCTCCAAGATTGAATACAGGGATGGTGATCAGTGCCGGCGATCCCTCCCGCGAATTGGTGGCTTTAATCCGTGCCTCAGCGTAACTCTCAGGATACGGCACATGACAAAAGATACTATGGATGACCTCCATATTGGGTCGCAAGGCTATCTCTCCCTCTTCCTCTTCAATGGTTTCAGTGACAACCACATCAGCGCTCTTGATTCCGGGAGCGCCAAATGATTCAGGAAGATTCACTGTATAGGATATTGATTTCTTTTCGTCCGAGCTGCTGAATGAGACAGATTCCTTCTCCAGGGTGATATGCTCTTTCAATGGCCCTTCAACATGGACATGCGCATCGATAGTGCGGCCCTCATTGTTCAGGATGGTAAGTGTCAGCTTTTCTTCACGGCCAGGCTCGAAATTCAGGTTCTTTGAAGCCGGAGTGACACCTAAACCATGCACCCCAGAGACGAGAATCGCAAGTAGGAGAATAAGATACACGTTCCGTAACTGTTCTCGCATCATTCGAATAATGCCCTCCCGCTTATGGTGAAGTTTGCCTGCTTTGCTCCCTTTGGCTCAGCAGGGGGGACTGTCACATTGAAGTGCAGTTCAGCCGAATCTGAGGAAGCATGGTAATCAAGAGAATGTATGATTGAGAGATTGGTGAGTGTAACATTTGTCCACGACATGACAGACATGCTTGTGTTGAATGAATCCGTCTCATTCTCATCAACCCTGAACTGGAAGTAGCGCGTTCCTGCTGCAACCGAATCCCACAGGTACTGGGTAGTCTTCATGCTCACGTTGGTGTGCACATTCCCATCGTTTATGATCACTATGGGTGCATAGCCAGTATACGTATCCATTGATTCCCACAGGTCAGCATCCCCGAAATTCACGGTATCCGGCTGCAATTCAAACTGCACAAGTGATGCCACACTGAAGTTATATGGGTCAGACCAGCCACTGTACCCTGAACCATCGAATGCTCGTGCCTGCCAGGTGTAGTAATACTCCTCAACCGTCCACTTGCCATCCCACAGGTATTCAAGCTCAGGGATAAGAGACCAGGAGTAATTGATTCCCTCATTTGTATAATTGCTCACATTCAGGGTATAGATTCGATCATCATCAGAGCAGGATGGATAGCAGGATATATTGATCTCAAACCGCAATGTATCTCCATCAATATCACTGCTGTTCCACCTGAGGAGCGGGGTCCGGTTGGTGAGGTCTGAGCCATTGGATATATTTGCATTATGTGCAGGTTCAATCAGAGCAATGGCTGGGATAGTGTTTCCCACAACCACTGTGGTTGAATTGACCGTATCGCTTAAATCAACGCCATCATCAGCCTGCGCTTCACAGGTATAGTTCCATCCCTTGTAGATCTGCGTTATATTGATATCAGAGTAGCAAACACCAGTGG
>JBNJGT010000066.1:0-6924 GCA_051819765.1 Nanobdellota archaeon | reverse complement strand
GGGTTGCAAAAAGAGGTCATGCGCAAGTTCAAGCGCAAGCAAAAGGACATCATCAAGAGCAAGATCATGGAGACGGTGCAGAACAGGGACATCAGCATGGCAGAGCTCAAGGAGATGATCGTTGATGATTACCAGTATTGCTCAAAGGCGACATTCTACAGATATATCCAGGACCTGGTCTCAAAAGGCATGCTCCAGCAGATGGGAGAGCTTGTTGTGACACAATGATTGTCAACAGCAGATCCAACAAAACCCTTGCAAAGGAGTGGACCCAGTGCACACGCGCACTTTCAAAGGCACGAGGACTGATGTTTCGCAAGCCACAGGCTCTATTGATGGAATTCTCATCGGAGAGGCGGCGTGGGCTGCACATGGCATTCGTGTTCTTCCCAATCGATGTGGTCTTCATGGACAAAAACCACTCAGTGGTGGAGACCAAGGAAGATTTTCGTCCGTTCACCAGCTACAGGCCAAAAAAACGGGCCCAGTACATCCTGGAGCTCCCAGCTGGCACAGTGGCACGGACACAGACACAGGTAGGAGACCATCTAAAGATTTATAAGGGAGGGTTCGCTCCCAGTGATAGCCCGGGGGCATAGTATAACCTGGCTAGAATAGCTGGCTCCAGACTTTGTGGAGCGATGAGGAGCAATCCGATGACTTACAAAGGGCTAAACCAGCGGATCTGGGTTCGAATCCCAGTGCCCCCACTCCCCAAATATTTAAGAATCCAGGTACGTCCTCTAGAGGTCAGTGATCCTCATGCTGAGTTTTCATGATGCCATAATTTATACCTTATGCTTTGTCGGCTTATTTACTTCTCTCATGTATATCCTCACCATCTTCTCCCAGGACAGAAAGATCCATAGACGTGATCCACGATTCAAACCACGGGTCTCGGTCATCATACCAATCTGGAACGAGGGGTCATCACAGGGGGAAAGACTCAGGAAAACAGTGGATTCGCTCCTGAACTGCAATTACCCGCAGGATAAGCTGGAAATCATCATTGTGAATGATGGATCCACTGATAATTCCCTGGAGCTTGCGAAGGATTATGAGAAATTTGGGGTGCAGGTTCTCACCCACCCAACCTCAAAAGGCAAGACCCTGGCGATAAATACAGGGATGAAACACGCCACAGGCGAGCTGGTTGCAGGGCTGGATGCAGATTCGTTCATTTTGCCGGATGTTTTCGACAAACTAGTACCCTGCTTCAAGGATAAGAATGTCATGGCAGCAATCCCCTCGGTCAAGATATGGAAACCCAACAGCATACTGAAAAAAATCCAATTCCAAGAGTTCTTCAGTGCCGTGTTTGTGCGGTACGTGCAATCCCACTTAGGGAGCATCCCCCTTGCCCCGGGAGCATTCACGCTGATACGAAGGACATTTATCGAGACCCATGGGTCACTCAATCCCAAAACCATGGTCGAAGACCTGGAGATGTCGTTTCGGATACAAAGCGAAGGCTATCTGATTGAGAACGTGATCGATGCCAATGTGTACACAAGCGGAGTGAAGACCCTTAAAGCATTCATAAACCAACGGATCCGATGGTTTACGGGTTTCTTCATACAGGTCAGGAGATACAGGCACCTCTTCAGCAGACGATATGGCAACCTAGGGGTGTTCATCCTTCCGGTCTCACTGACATATATCTTCCTCACCATATTCGTTTTTGTCTATACGATCATCATGATCATCTATAACAGCATCAAATGGATCCATGAACTCAGCCTGACGGGTTTTGATCTGACAACTATGTTCGAGTTCAATTTTGAATTATTCTTCCTTGATATAAGCAATACCACTATGCTTCCGCTGCTATTATTGTTCATCACATTCCTTTTTATGTTTCACCTCAAGATAATCTCCAAGGAAAACCAAGGGATAGCAGTCCCATTTATTTCCTTTATATTTACCTATTGGCTTCTTGGTTCACTCTGCTGGGTTTTGGCATTGTATCATTATATAACAAAAAGACCCATCAGATGGGGACCAAATTATTTCAGGATGTGATGAGAAAAGTTATAAAGGACTCCAGATTCAGACCGATAAATGATAAGCAGAAAAAAGATCAGACCCTCACGGTATTTGGCAGCCTTTTCACTCACAATCGTCATATTTCTCGTGGGTTTTATTGTAGGGAGCTTTATCAATGAAATGAAATTTCAAAAAGTCTATGACCTGCAGTATGATATCCGTATCGAATCCTTATCCAATGAACTGCTCCATGAGCTGGTCAGTAATGACCTCTGTGAGAACATCAACATGACCAGCTATAACACTGAGATGTATGAACTTGGCAAGAGAATCACTTACATGGAAGAGGTGTATGGCTATGATTCTGAGAAAGTACAGCCAATGAAGAACTATTATAGCCTCCTCTTGATAAGACAACTGGTACTAAATAAGAAAGCTGATCAAGAATGCAACCTATCAACACCAAATGTATTATATTTCTACACGAACAGGGATTGCGAGGATTGCTCTGATCAAGGATTGGTTCTGACCAGTGTCCATAAAAAGTACCCCTTTTTCAATACTTTTGCCTTTGAATACCATCTGGAAAATCACGCACTCGATTTTTTGAAGAAAAAATACGAAATTGATCCCAACAGACTGCCAACCCTTGTCATTGATGACGAGACCTATTACGGGTTCCAATCCAGAGAATTCCTCATAGATAAACTGGATCTCCCAGAGAAACTGGCGCAAGAGAAAAAGGAACACCCTGCGTGGTATGATTGACCTAATTCTCTTTCAGGTTCATGAGCACTATCAGGATAATGAGTAGAATGAACCCTGCGATAATGTAGAATTTGTAGATATCAAGGAATCGCAAGATCGAGAAGCCCTTCTCCTCAGGCTCATTCACGCAGAGTGCGACAGCGCCAGAAGAGATCCTCCCGCCTTTGCGATCATCAGCCACAAACTCTATGTAATCCACACCTGTGAAGTTTCCGGGAGGAACGAATGTCACCAGGGAATCATTGAGCGTATAATTTATTGATACAGGTTCGGCATCCACGGAAAAATAGAGCTTGTCCCCGTCAGGATCCTGAAAATTCCGGGTGAGATTGACTGTGAAATTCTCTCCTTTCACCCAGGTGTAAGAGCAGTCTGTATCCTCAAGCGTGTCATTTGAGAGTGTGGCAAAGAGTATCAAAGCTAATATGAGAAGCAAGAGTACGACTGCGACCGTGGGTTTTTTGCCCTTTTGGGCTTTTTCCTCTCGGGCCTTTTCGCCTTGGTCTTTTCGGACAGCCCCCCCTATTTTTTCCTTTTGGGCCTTTTCCTCTGGTACATTTTCCCTTAAGATTTTTTTCTCTTGGACCTTTTCAGCCTTTTCCCGTTGGACCCTTTCTGATTTGTCAGGTTTTGTCTTCTTGCTTATCCATTTAAGGAGTGCTGCTATGATGAGCAATGCTATGAAGAAGAGGACCAGATAAAGCAGGTAGATGAGGTAGATGAAATAATCAAAGGAATACTCAAGCGTGGTTTGGGCCTGGTAGCCATCGACCGAGATTGTCACTGGATAACTGCCATGCTTCACAGAGCCATTTATGGCAGCTGTCAGATTGAGGGTTGTGGTGTTTGCCACGGTAAACTGAGTGGGCGTGAGCCACACAGGACCATCGACGGAGACCTCCTGAGCCTCCACTGTGTTTATGGTCAGAGGGACGGTATTGTTACCTTCATGTACCTCAATTGCCGGTTGCACATCTATCGACAAGTCACAGGTCATAACCCGCACTTCAAAAGAGAGGTCTTCTGACCCGATGCTCGTTGTGAGTGTGTAGTTGCCTGGCTCCGGCGGGTTCAGCATCAGATGCGTACTGTTGGCGATAGCCCATGGCTGGTTGGTCTGTGCAGGATACTCAAAAGGAAAGGTCTCATACTCATCCTCACATAACTCAATATGGTCAGGCAAACCAGTGCAGAGGGATTTGTTGATCTCCACCCGTTTTGTGAGCCGGTTCTTGTGGGCCCGAACAACAAGTGTTGGATCAGACCCCTTGATGGGCAAAGAGAGGCTCTTTGATTTGCCGGGCATCAGGATGAAACTTTGGTTTGAACCGTTGATTGAGACGGTGTAAGATTCGCGAAACGAAAGGGGATTTGTCAGTGTGAAATTGTATTGGTCGGCACAATCAGGTACTGAGGACGGCGCGGAAAGAATGATATTATCGCATTTGGTGATCTCAAGCTGCTGTGCCAGGCGTTTTTTTGTCGCGCCACCCTTGATAAGGGTCTCGATCTCTTGCGTGTCCGATTGGCAGGGCACATGGATGAATTGGGTTATGACTTCCTGATCAATGATGAAGGTATCAGAGGGAACGAGCGTAACCCACTCAGCGGGATCACCCTGAACCTCCAACTCAAAAAGATTAGGTGCCCCGAGATTTGTGATGGTGATTGTGCTTTCAATTTCAGAACAGGCGCATGCCTGATAATTACTTGAGGTCGCAGAGAAGTCTGCAACGCAGATGCTCGCAAGCAGTACAGTAAGTAATAAAAAAAGAATGAACCTCATGGTCAAATAAAAAAATTAGTAATAGGTCTGGTCCTCGTCACCCTTGTCTCCCCGGAGCTTGTTGAACCCAACAATCAATCCAAGAAGGACAAGAAGCACAACCAGTACAATCAGACCTATCTCAAGACCATTCCTTACTCGATCCCAGCTGGTAGCTGCGCCGTCTTCACCCTGTACAACCTGTGCCTTGAGCGGGATCTGCTTTAGAACCTTGGAGTCTGAATTGACCTCAACTGAGAACATCCTTTCTCCTTCGGTTGCAGTCTCGTCTGCACTGATGTATACATAGAGTGCCTTGGTCTCACCAGCTGCAAGGACCACTGAGTTAGCAGGTGTGACTTTTGATGTGCCCCACCCGGAGACTCCGTCAACTGAAAGGCTGTACGTCCGGCTCTGAGTACCACTGTTTGAGATGGTAATCGGGTAGACTGCACCACTTTCACCTTTAACTACGTCCATGTTGGTGGATCCAACGCTGATAATTGTTTTTTCCTCACTCTCATCTTCTTCAGGTGCGTAGCAACTCTCGTCAGTCACAATCCGAATGGTGGACTCCTCTGTCACTTTCTCGTATCCTTCATCATAGGTCACTTCCACTTCAACAGTGTAGATGCCGCCTTCTGTGCATGAAGGGATCCGTAGATATAGCTCTTCAGAGGTGACTTTCTCCCCTTCCTCGATCTCATCGATGTAGTCAGAGGCAGAGAGTCCAAGAGATGGGATTCGTACACGAACCTTGACACTGTCCTCATCATGTTCTCCCAGATTCTCGACTCGGACTGTTGCAAGCATTGCACGGCCAGAGACTACTTCGTTTTCAGGTGAGAACAAGACGTCTTTGATCCTCAGTGCGTGACGAGCACCTTCCACTTCAATCGGGAACGTGTATTCGTCGGATGGACCAGTCCGGGTCGCAACTCGAACCCGTAGATCGTATTCATCTTTCTCAGTGTTTTCAGGTATCCGAACCTCAAGATTCTTGTATACTGTGTCGCCTGCATCAATATCAAAGAGGTGCGTCGCATCTGAAATCCGTTCGATGTCGTTGTACTCATAGCCAATCAGGTCTGCATGCATTTCGACATCAGACTCATTCATTGAGCTATTCATTTTTACTCGTATCTCAAGGTTGTCACCTTTCTCAACCACAAGTTTATCTCCTGATGAGAACTTGTCACCGTTGATCTTGATGTACTCAACGTTTGGTAGAGCAAGCGCAGCGCTTGAAGCAAGCATCAAGGCCGCAATCATCATAACTAACAACCCTATTCGTTTTCCTTCCATTTTTAACCCCCAAATTTTTTCTTAACCAGTAGTAGCGGTTAAAATCGTTATAATCTATTTAAACTTTTCTGTTTGTTGGTATACTCGAGTAGTCACTGCGTTTAACTATTGTATAGTAACCACAGCTTATATTTAAAGGTTCTGATTATTATCACTGCATGGCAGGGAAGCTAGCTATCATCGGCGGAGGTCCGGTGGGATCGTATCTGGGATTTCTCCTCGGAAAAGACTTTGAGGTGACAGTCTTTGAACAAGGGAAAATCGGAGAGCCAGTCCAATGCACAGGGATAGTCACACAGGATATTGATTCAATTGTTGCTTTGCGGGAGGAGAGGAGGAACGCGACCGTCAATACCATCACGCGGGCTCAGATTCATTCGCCCCGGGAGGAAATGGATCTTGCCTTGCGACCGAATTACATTATCGATAGAGAGGTATTTGACAAAGGGATCGCAGAGAAGGCCAAAAGGAGGGGAGCACGATTCATCCATAAGCGTGTGCATAGAGTCACCCCACAGACGGTTGAGGCGGATAAGACCTATGCAGCGGATATAATAATAGGCGCAGACGGACCAGGTTCCATTGTACGCACGCGGATCGATTCCCGGAAAATCCGGTTGAGGCAGGGATTCCAGGCACGAGTGAGATCAAGGAATGATAATAATGTTGAGTTCTTCCCTTACATAGGCGATTATGCATGGGCTGTCCCTGAAGATGAGGAGGTCATGCGTATAGGGTGTATCGGGAACAAGACTGTCTTTCGCACATTTCTTGATGGCTTTGAGGGGGACATCCTTGAATTCCAGGGAGGGATGATCCCTGATTATGACCCTAAATTGCGGACCCAATCCGGCAACTTATATATTGTAGGAGATGCGGCAGCACAAGTGAAGGCGACAACCGGCGGCGGCTTGATACCAGGGCTGCAGGCGGCTGAGTGCCTTGCTGAAGCACTTATCTATGGGAAGGATTATGAGAGATTGTGGAGAGAAAGGCTTGGAAGGAACCTGTGGGCGCATCTGATGATACGAAGAATGCTTGATAGATTTTCTGAGAGGGATTTTGACCGGCTGATACGGCTTACCAGGCAAAAAAGGATA
>JBNJGT010000065.1:0-7325 GCA_051819765.1 Nanobdellota archaeon | reverse complement strand
AAATAACCAAAAATTTAAATAGGTATACTCAAAAAGAAGGATAAAAGCAACGAGGTGAATGTATGTCATTTATTGTAAAAGCAAAAATCAAGGAAGCAGCAGTTGTTGATGGTAAGCAACTTAATGTCGCAGGAGATTTCGCAGAGGCTCTCGATGAGAAAGTGAAAACACTTATCAGAGAAGCATGTGAGCGGGCAGCATCCAATGGGCGCAGCACCGTGATGGCGAAAGACCTCTAAACAATATCATCTTCTTTTAATTGATTTATTTTGTTTACGATCGCATCCAACCTTTCTTCATCGGTGAGGCCATTATCCTCGAGTTTTTTAATCCTTTCACGTTGTTCATGGATGATGCTCTCATCGGTATCATAAGTCGCCTCATCAGTCGTGTCATCATCATGAGAGTCATTTGCTGAGTCAGCTTCACCATGTTTTTTGTGGGAGTTTTTGCGAGGTTTCTCAGGAGAATTCAGATTCTTGCTTATTGACTGAATCTGTTCGATAAGAGATTTCAGGAGTGATTCCTCCTCATCCCCTTCAATGTGGCCCATCTCTTTGAGATGCACTTCAAGGTCCTCCAGATGCTCAAGGAGGTCCTGCTTGTTGCCCATGTTCCGGGAACATGCCTTAATCTTTTTGAGCTTATGCTGGAGAAACCGTTTTTGTTCGAGAGCATTGACATGCCGGTCATAACTTTTGGCAAGGAGCATCAAATAATCATGGAGCCGATGGTGGTTTGTTCCACGAAATAAGGGTTCGTCTGATATCATTTAAACAGGCCCTTCTTCTTTTGCGGAGAAGGTGGTGGCGGGGGACCCTGCTGGCCCTGAGGGGGACCTTGCTGACCGGGAGGAGGAGGCATGCCGGGATTAAAGGGAGGGAATTGCTGATTAGGGTAGGACTGCTGTGAAAAGCCTTGCTGACCCTGAGGGGGACCCTGTGGACCTTGTGGAGGGCCTTGTGGCGGGGGACCCTGCGGTGGGCCTTGCGAGCCACCGAATCCTTGAAAATCCGAGAATGAATTCTGCATGCCGGACATCTGTGGAAATTCAAAGGAAGAGTTCTCCTCTTTTGGTTCTTCCTTTGGTCTTTCTGGTTCTCTGTTGACCCCTTCAAGCGAATCCGCGACTGCCAAAATCGCTTCGGCAATCTTTTCGTTCTGGTCGATAATGGTATCAAGTTTCTCGTTGAGTTTGGTGAGTTTGCTCAGGCGCGACGATATCTCGGAGTCACCCATCTTCAGCTCCATATTGGCTTCCTTGAAGATCTCCATGAGAGAATTAATTGTCTTGTTGAGTTCCTTGATCGATTTGTCAGCTGGTTGCTTATCCACACCACCGCTCCGGAGTTGGCTAATCTCACTCCTCAGTTTCGCGATTTCACTATGCGGCATCAATTCGTATTCATCATCTCGACCAGCCATCAACAAATCCCCTTTTTAGAGTGCCTATGGGTTTTATTTTTATAAATCTTTCGTTAGCCTGAAAGTATCCATGCAGGAGAGGGACATTTATGACTGGCTAGTGAATCCAAACTTATTTAAAAAAAAGCACCTATGAAGCTCATACGTATGGAAGGAAAAGAGGCCCCTGCTGATAGTTCTCAAGAGGAGAATGTCAATCGATTAGAGAAAGGTAGCTATTATCTCAAAAAGCTTTATGTCCTGCATGAGCGAAAGAAAAAGGCTATCGTTGAGCGACTGGACCGGGAAAAGAAGGAGGCTGGTGCATTCTCGGTGGTCGCAAAATATTCCCAGCAGCAACTTGAAATTCTTGAAAAAGATCTTGGACTCCTGGAGATTGATTGGGACCAAATCATCTACACGAAAGAGAGTGAGGATGAGCTCAAGCAGACCATCCTCAGGAAGCTCTTGAAGCTGGAAGAGGATCGAAGCCTTTCAGATGAAGAGGAAAAGATGGTGGAGAACCTACTGATCTACCTCAAGATGTATTATTTTCTCATCAAGGAAGAGCAAACCCACGTCCAGAAACAGGATGTGGTGCAGCTAAAAAAGATTGTCTTCGAACAGGCAAATTATCTGTTGAAAATATTCTCAGCACTCAATGAAAACATAAAAAAGGAAAAGCACAAGGTGCTTGAGACCTACACTTACCAGGCAAAGAACATGCCAATCACGGTCAACATCATCAAAAAGAGCGGTGAGTATGTGCCGATCTATGAACTGATCATTGCGAGCATCAGCCGGTACACAGAGTATTTTCTGGAAAAGATCAGGCGAGAGCTTATCAAAAAGGTAAATCTTGGTATTGTTGATATCACGGATGCAAAGAAGGGGGACGTGATCCACCAGAAATTCTCTGAGGCGATTGTCACGCTGATCAACAAGTACTTCCCAGATGTTGATGAAGAAACCATCGGTTTCTTGACCACCTATCTTATCCAGAAAAGCCTTGGCATGGGAAAGATCGATATCCTCATGCATGACCCACAGATAGAGGAGATTGCTATCAACTCGGCAAACGAGCCTGTGTGGATCTATCACAAGAAATACAACTGGGTCAAGACAACCATCCAGCTTGAGAATGAGGAACAGACCCGTCACTATGCTGAGATGATCGGCCGGAAAGTTGGACGACAGCTCACAGTGCTTGAGCCATTGATGGACGCGAGCCTGAATGCGGGAGACCGGGTCAACGCAACACTGACACCCATCTCCACAAAGGGAAATACAATCACCTTACGAAAGTTCGCCGCAAAGCCATTCACTGTGACCGACCTTGTCAGGACCAGAACCATCTCACCACAGGCAGCGGCAATGATCTGGCTTGGCATGCAATATGAACTGTCAGCACTCATCATCGGAGGGACTGCATCTGGTAAGACATCCATGCTGAACGCTGTCGCGAACCTGTTCCCGCCAAACCAAAGGATCATCACTATCGAGGATACACGGGAGATCCAACTTCCGTCGTTCCTGCACTGGGTCCCAATGAACACGAGGCTTCCGAACGCTGAGGGGAAAGGCGGGGTCACGATGCTTGATCTGATGATCAACGCGCTCAGGCAGCGGCCTGACCGTATCCTTGTGGGTGAGATCCGTCGGAAGAAGGAAGCAGAGGTTGCTTTCGAAGCAATCCATACAGGGCACAGCGTATATGGGACCTTCCACGCGAACAGCGCAGAGGATGCGGTGACCCGTCTTACAAGCCCGCCGATTGAGATTCCAAGGAACACGCTTCCAGGCATCTCCATGCTGATTGTCCAATACCGGAACCGGCGAAGCGGTCTTCGAAGGACGTTCCAGTTTGCTGAGATTGAAGACAGCGGAAAACCAAATGTCCTGTTGCAGTATGATCCAAAAAAGGATATGCAGATCCAGATGAACAGATCCAATGCCATCATGAACAATATCCACCAGTTCACAGGCATGACCCAAACAGAGATAAAGCAGACGATCATAAACAAGACCAATGTACTCAAGTATCTTGTCAAAAATAAGATCAACAGCGTAGATGGCGTGGGAAAAGTCATGGCTGAATACTATACGAACCACGACTACCTGCTGAAATGCGTAAAGGATAATGTTGTCATAAAATGAGCAGTACACTACTACCCAAAATCACCCACCATTTCCCTGAATTACCTTCACAGTTGATAATTGCAGGCATGTCTAATACCCCTGAAGAGTTTGTCAAGAAATCATTGATCAGCTCCGGGTACTTATCTGCGGGAATCCTCTTTATCATTGTGCTTTTTGCAACGAAGACACCTGCACTCTGGCTGGGGGTTCCTGCTATCATCCCTGTCTTTGCAGGGCTTTTTTTGTTCTTCATGCAGGCGCCGACTGTAAAAATCCAAAAGCGCGCGAAAGAGATAAACCGGGAGATAGTCTATGCAGGCCGGTTCATAGTCATCGAGATCGAATCAGGGGTCCCGTTGTACGATGCCATGAAGAACCTTATCACTGCTTATCCGGGCATCGGAAAATATTTCAGGGACCTTATCACAAAAGTAGATTTCGGGACTGCAATGGAGGATGCGATAAACGAGACCATCCTCTACAGCCCATCAGAAGAACTCAAGAAAATGCTTTGGCAGGTGCTCAACGCAATCAATACAGGAGGGGACATCCACAAATCCCTCAACTCCGTTGTTGAGCAGATCGTACGGGAACAGCAGATCCAGATGAAAGAGTACGCAAAGAAACTCAATCCCCTGGCAATGTTTTACATGATGATTGCGGTCATTGCCCCGACCCTTGGGACAGCAATGCTTGCAATTGCAACCAATTTCCTTGCGGTGGACATCGGTAAAGGAGCGCTCACAGTCATTGCCGCAGGTATCCTCTTCATCCAAGTGATGTTCCTCCAGATTATCAGGTCTCAACGACCGGCGGTCGTATAACATGAGCGAAACAGCTGAAAAGCCCGATATGAAAGCCAAGGATATCAAGAAGGAGGTATCTAAAGGGATCTCCTTCAAGGAGAAGCGGGCCCAAAAAAAGCGAGAGCGTGCCCAGAAACGAGAGCAAGCACGAAAGGAAAAGCAGCTCAAGAAAAAGATGCGGCCGAAACGTAATTTCCGGCAGTTCTTTGAGCATTACCTTCCACGGGCAGGCCTTGAGGGCAACATTGAGCATTACAAGCAAAAGATTCTCTTGTTCAGTGTGCTGCTTGCATTCTTCCTCTATCTGGGGGCAACAACCTACGCATTCCTTAATGGATTGTTCAGCCCTTTGTACCTCTTATTCATCACGTTTGTGGGGATTCCGCTTCTTTTTATCATCGCAGTGATTACGATAATGATCCTGTTTGTCATATACATCGAGACAATCATCTACCGGCGTAAGACCCAGATAGAGACAGTGTTCCCTGATTTCCTTCAACTGGCAGCAGCCAATACCCGAAGCGGAATGACAATCGACCGTGCATTGTGGGCAGCCATCAGACCACAATTCGGAGTCCTTGCAAAGGAGATCGAACTTGTCGCCAAGGAGACCATGAGCGGTGTCGACCTGCAAAGGGCACTGCTTGACTTTTCACAAAAATACGATTCTGCGACAGTGCAGCGGTCGATCCAGCTTATGATTGAGGGTATCAACGCAGGAGGCCACATAGCCGAGATCCTTGACAGGATTGCCCTTAACCTTGAAGAGACCGCAGCAATGCAAAAGGAGATGGCTGCAAATGTCACCAGTTATGTCATGTTCATCCTGTTTGCAACGCTGGTTGCAGCACCAGGCATGTATGGGCTGTCAAAGCAATTGATTGCTATCGTAACAGATATCATGGGACGCATGGGAGACGCACCGAGCGGTGGAAGCGGCATGGGGCTTTCTATCGGCGGAGGCGGGGGCTTGAGTGTCGATGATTTTACCTTCTTTGCGAACCTGAGCATATCAGCAACAGTCATATTCGCGGGATTGATCGTCTCAATCATAAAGACTGGAACGGTGCGTTCTGAACTCAAGAAGATTCCAGTGTATCTGCTGATCGCGTTTGGGGTATTCAAGATTGCAGATATGATGCTTTCCGCAATGTTTAGTGGTATGTTCTGAGATGGTAGTTCCATCATTTTGAGGTATCCAGTTTTATAGTCTGTCATTTCTTAGTCAGATTTCATCGCCCACATTTTGAACAATCCAGGACCCATGTTACATAGATTTCTTACTCAGACCGATGGGCACTTTTCCAGTTATACTTCAAACATGATGATTTGACAGTTTAGAAATCCCACGTTTGAGGAGATAAATCGATTTGGTGCTAAATCATTACTTTAGAAACCCTTTGTCCAGATAGTCACGAAACTGTCAAAAGGGAAATACAAAAGCAATCAAAAGTATTGGGTTCAAAGGAACCAGCAATAATAATCAAAACGGATTCTTGCGTTTCTGGTAGATGATGAAGGCTGCAACCCCTCCGCCAACAAGGACCAGCAGTGATATCAGGAAGTAGATCAGGTTTGCCCAATTGAAACCGCCACCATTTCCGGTGGGACCTGCACCACCCGATGTAAGGTTGCCTGAAGTTGAATTTATGGACGCGTTGTCACCTGGAGTAGTCTCGTCTGTGCTAACTGTGCCGTTTTCGTTATCTGTGCCATCTGCGCCATTTCCGCCATCAGACCCATTAGGTTGTGTGGCGTTGAGTATAGTGTAGGCGATCGCAAAGTAGGAGAATCCCGGCGTGCTTGCCTGGTAATAGAGATAATCACCGACCTGTTTCAGATACACTGTGTCCAAGCGCTGCCATGCTCCATCATAGCGGAGAAGGAATACATCCATGTCCTCTGTGACCAGGCTCTGGTTCACGCGGAACTCAATGAATGCTTCCTGGATGGGCCCGAGGTTCTCGTGATCCATATTCAGATACTGGATGACAGGTTCTGCGGGTATAGACACCGGAAGGGACTCTTCTTTTGTTATCCCAAAGGAGATATCTGAACTATTCTCGCTTACAGCGATAGTAAGCTTTGTTATCGGCACATCACCATCAAATTCCTTTGTGAAACTACTGTCGGTTGTGATCTCGGCAATGGTGAACTCGAAGGGATTGTCCTCAGTGGGAGGCGGAGGACCACCTGGAGATGAGGGGCTGTCTTCCTCCTCTTCGACTGGCTGATAGGGATCACCCACTGTGATGTCGATTCGCAGTGATTCGCTCTCATGGCCAAACTCGTCCAGGCAGCGGATGTAGAAGTCATATTTGGTATCATCATCTTCGAAGGTGTAGTCGAACTCATGCTCTGTGGTCCAACTACCTGTCAGTTGATGCTCACTGTCATCCTCCATCTCAGCATAATCATCATTGTTATGGGACCAGCGGCAGCGTGCGTCCTCGTCGGTGTCGATGGTGATTGTTTTGGTCTCATTCAGGTTTGCGGTGCTCGGCGGATTTGCGGTGAGTTCCGGAGGATCGTCGTGCTTATTATGAATCACCTCAAAGGAGGTCCTGTCCGGATTACTCCAGGTGTCCTGGGCGATAATTTCGAATTTCATGGATTGGTTTATCTCATATGCCGCCAACGTCTCTACAGGGCCGATGGTCGCTGACCATATGCCATCCAATCCCCGTGTCAGCTCCAGGGTGTGCCAGGCTGGTGGATTGAATGAGTAGTTGACGATCACGTCGTATATTGCCACATCATCTGAGACATTTGCGGTGAAACTGATCTTATCGGTGGCACTAAAGTTTTGCCCTGTGAAGCTCGAATAATGAATCACTGGAGAGGTGCTGTCTGTGGTGTTCGGAGCAGTCCATTCCATGCTGTTTAGGATCCACTGGGTGCCGTTTCCGACGGCAAAACGGGGGTTGATCCCGAAGAGCACCATGCGGGATGTGTTGGTCTTGTTGATGACGAGGA
>JBNJGT010000064.1:0-7492 GCA_051819765.1 Nanobdellota archaeon | reverse complement strand
CGCCCGGGCGCGGAGCTTTTCCTCGATGGAATGGCGATAGGCCTTGAGCGTGAGATGACGCCAGCCCTGCTCCACGAACGGAATGAGATCAGAGACCATGGCAATGTGCCCGATGCGTGGGTCGCCGTTCCTGTTGGAGATTGAATCTGCGGCCTGGATAAGGTCGATATACCTGTGAAAGTAGTGCTTGTTGCATTTGAATATCGGATTGAAGTAGTTCAACTTTTGCACGTTGCCGTCCTCATTCAGCCTTTCTTCAAGGCGTTCCACACCCCGGTGGATCCTGCGGCGGGCGTTCCTGTTCTCGGGACCGGTAAGCTCCCATCCCCAGTTGATCCTCATCTCCTGGGCTTCCAACAAATGCCGTTCTTTGATGAGCTCGTTTGCCTCATGATGGAGTTCGTGCATATACTGCAGATGGTGCTCAGGTGTGAACAGATGATCCTTTTCCGGAGCAGCCTCCTCGTAAGCGGAACGGGCGACGATGGCTTCTTGTGTCTCCTCTGGTGCCGAATCCTGGATGAGGGCATAGAGGCTGTCACGGGCCTCCTTGTTCTCTGAGAGGCGCTGGTGGAAGCGAGGATGTTTTGCGGGAGGCAGGGAAAGGTCTTTGAGCATGCGCTTGAATGCGAAGTAGTCCTTGCAGGTCAGCGTGGCAATCTTTCGTGGCTCCACAAGGGTGCTCCAGGTGAAGTCCTTTGCCATATAGAACTCAAGCTCAACCTTTTTTTTTCGGGTTCCGGCCTTGTTATAATACTGATGCATGAGGACTGCCTTGTCTGAAATCACCTCGTGGGGGATGTACAAGCGGGTTGATATGCGATTTTCACGGGGTTCGAACTGGATGTCGATTTTGGATTTGATGCCTCGGAGGGGCGCCTTGTTATGTATCACCTGGCCACAGGCAAGCATATCCAGGGATTCACCAGGTTCCCTCAGACGATACATCATCTGGCAGAAGTCGTCGACCGATACGGGGTTGCAATACTCATAGTGCCTGGTACAGTTTTCAAAGCCTTTTATCCCGCGTATGGTGATGGAGTTTTCGGTGGTGTCTGTGACCTGCCCGAACACATCATAGAATGGATCAAACATATACCGTTTCTCATCAAGCGTAAAGAATATTGAGAAATGGGGTGTGTTATCAGTCGGCTGGGATTTGTCTCTGTGATCCTGGAAATTGCAGAATTCTGCTATCTGCGGGTCCTTACCGAAATAATCGCACAGGAGGTACATGGTCGGTACCATGGTGGTGCAGTTGTACCCTCGGATATTGAGACGCTCGCGCTCGTGCTCAAAGGGAGCATATTCTCCGAGATAGAGCATCTGCTTGAAGTCATACTGTTTCCTGAGACCGCGGCCGTAGCCGGCAATGACCTCCAGCGGGTTATTCTGGGCACCGATCGCCAGATTCTGCTCAATAGCCCTATTGATGAAATCTTTGGTCTCCTGGGGGAAGTCCATGGTCAGAACAGGTCTGTGATGTCCGAGGTATTTGAGCCGCAGGGTCGGCTTCCGCCGGGCTTGAGCTTCCTTTGGAATACTGCCTCAGCAGTGACTGTTATGCTGTTGTTCTGGACATCCTTTACTGATACTCCCGTATTCTCAACAGCGGCAGCATAGGCAACCTCGAAGCGTTCATGGAAATCTCCCTTATAGGTCGCCCCGTCATGGTAGATTCCCACCTGATAGTTGAGCTGTAGTGGGTCTCCTTTATAGCCTTCCTGTCGTGCGGTGGCAAGCGCGTCTTTTGTGGCTTTTTCGGGGTTAATCCCTTGGCCCTGGTATTTGATGTGTTCATCCATTGTTTCACCTGACTTGTTTTGCTACCGGTAGGTTACAATTCATTTTTAAATTTTGCGCGCAGAAAGTTATAAAAAGACAGTTGGGATACTGTATGATATGGCAATCTGGATCCATTCCCACTGTCCAAAGAACGCAAGCCAGGTTATCGGTCAGGATAAGCAAATCGAGCGTCTAAAGAAGTTTGTGACGGGCTTCAAGCAGGAGAAGAAGAATGCTATGATCCTATATGGCCCTGCGGGGACAGGCAAGACCTCCTCAGTCTATGCGGTGGCAGCGGAGCTCGATCTTGAGGTCATCGAGGTGAACGCCTCGGATTTCCGGACCAAGGACATGATCAACGAGCGAGTGGGAAAAGCGGTCGG
Source organism: Nanobdellota archaeon (assembly GCA_051819765.1). Lineage (GTDB taxonomy): Archaea > Nanobdellota > Nanobdellia > Woesearchaeales > JACJVW01 > JBNJGT01. The sequence goes on along the minus strand of JBNJGT010000064.1, from coordinate 5,324 downwards.
GCAGATGAGTCTCTTTGCAAGGGGCAAGATCATCCTCATCGATGAGGTCGAAGGTCTGTCAGGCACCAAGGATCGTGGTGGGATCCCCGCTGTTGCTGCAATCGTCAAGAAGAGCACGTTTCCCATCATCATAACCACAAACGATCCATACGATAAGAAGTTCAAGAGCCTCCGCAAGGAGAGCGAGATGTGCGAGTTCAATGCGCTTTCCTATCAATCGGTGACCGAGATCCTCAGGCGGGTACTGGATGATGAGGGCATCTCATACGAGGAGAGCGCGCTCAAGGCGCTGGCTCGCCATGCAGGAGGAGACGCGCGGGCAGCGGTGAATGACCTTCAAATCATCCTTGCGGGCGCGGGAGGTCTCACAAAGGAGGCGGTAGGCCTTCTCTCTGACCGGAACCGAAGTGAGACGATCCAGCAGGCACTGATGCGGGTGTTCAAGACCACTGATCCTGCTGTTGCACGGGGGGCCTTTGATGCCTGCACAGAGGATGTGGATGAGATATTCTTGTGGGTCGATCAGAATCTTCCCAAAGAATACAAAAGCCCTGCTGACCTTGATCGTGCCTATGATATGCTGAGCAGGGCAGATGTGTTCAAGGGGCGGATCATGCGCAAGCAACACTGGCGGTTCCTGGCCTATGTCTACTATCTCTTGTCTGTTGGGGTTGCGGTCTCCAAGGATACCCGCTCCAAACAGCAGGTGACCTATGAGCAGACCAAGCGGATCCTCATGTTGTGGCAGGCTAAGATGAAGTACCAGAAACGGGTGGCAATCGCTGAGAAGCTTGCTGAAGCCACTCACTGCTCAAAGCGGCGGGCTGTCAAGGATGTTCTGCCCTACTTGCACAAGACACTGGCTGAGGACGAATCAGTGATCGAAGAGCTTGAGCTTACCACGGATGAGGTGGCCTGGCTTCAGAAGGCCTGAATCATACGATAAATATTTTCTATAAGTATCAAACATTATGGTTTTGTTGTATATGTTCTCACACAATTCTTTTTGTGGGCAAATATATTTAAAGGAGTGGAATCAAGTAAGGCATAGAGCAAAACCCCTATATGTAGTAATCAGAGAGTGATGCTACCACTACATGTAGTGGGCTGCGACGCTAAAAATGAACTGTCCCTATTGCAATAAAGACACCATAAAGACACTAGAGACTCGGGACTGTCAACGGAATACCATCAAGCGACGCAAGGAGTGCTTGGCATGCAAAAAACGGTTCAATACCTATGAGGCCATCGACCTCAAACCGGTCATGGTCATCAAAAGTGACGGACGGCTTCAGCCATTCTCTGAGGAGAAGGTCCGGAAGGGGATACACATCGCCTGTGAAAAGCGAGACATACCTGAGGCAGAAGTGCAGGAGCTTGGAAGTGATGTGATCCGGAAGGTCCATTCAAAGGAAGAAAGGCAGATTTCCAGCAGGAAGATCGGATTATACATCCTAAACCGACTGAAAAAGCTCGACAAGGTGGCCTACATGCGCTTTGCCTCGGTGTACCGAGGCTTCAAGGACATTGGGCATTTTGAAAGCGAGCTCAACAAATTGCAGAAGTGATAGAATATGGGGAATATTGAAAAGATACGAAAACGGTCCGGCGAACTGGTCCCATTTGACCAGCGGCGGATTTCCAATGCTATCTTTCGGGCAGCGAAAGCTGTTGGGGGGAAAAACCGCAGACGAGCAGAAAACCTTTCAGTCAAGGTCAGGGAGTACCTTGAGGATAATTTTGAGCCTGAAAATCCACCGACCGTGGAAGATGTGCAGGACGCTGTTGAGAAAGTGCTGATAGAAAACGGGCATGCCAAGACATCAAAGGCCTATATCCTATACCGGAACAAGCATCAGGATTTGCGGCGCTTCGGGAATATCCTAAACCATGTCGAGACTGTTGATAGTTATATCGCGAAACTTGACTGGCGTGTGAAGGAAAATTCAAACATGGCATATTCTCTCCAGGGACTCAATAATTTTATCGCCTCAAAGGTGACTACTGATTTCTGGCTCAACAAAGTCTACAACCAAGACATCGAACAGGCACATTTTGACGGTGACATCCATATCCACGACCTGTCCATCCTCGGACCCTATTGCGTCGGTTGGGACCTTAAGGATCTGTTGATGAGGGGTTTTGGCGGTGTTCCGGGGAAGATCTATTCCTGCCCGCCCAAGCATTTCAGGCCAGCTTTGGGCCAGATAGTGAATTTCTTCTACACCCTGCAAGGAGAATCAGCGGGAGCTCAGGCATTCGCCAATTTCGATACACTCCTTGCACCATTCATCAGGTATGATAACCTTTCATACAATGAGGTGAAACAGGGCATACAGGAGTTCCTGTATAACATGAATGTACCTACCCGGGTCGGTTTCCAAACCCCATTCACGAATGTGACCATGGACCTTAAGGTGCCAAAGATGTTTGCGGATGAACCGGTGATCATAGGCGGCAAACCCCAGAAGGAAACCTACAAGGAATTCCAAAAAGAGATGGACCTGTTCAACAAAGCCTTTGCCCAGCTCATGATAGAGGGGGATGCATCCGGCCGCGTGTTCTCATTTCCTATCCCGACTTACAATATAACCAAGAACTTCGACTGGGACAATCCTGAGTATGACCCCATCTGGCAGATGACTGCAAAATTCGGGATTCCAAGCTTTGCGAACTTCGTCAATTCAGATATGAGCCCGGATGATGCACGGAGCATGTGCTGCCGGCTTCGCCTGGATAACAGAACACTGCGGAAACGGGGAGGCGGGCTCTTTGGAGCGAATCCTCTGACCGGTTCCATCGGGGTTGTGACCATTAATCTGCCGAGGATAGGGTATCTGGCGAAGGATGTGAAGGAATTGAAGGAGCGGCTTGGAGAGCTCATGGATGTCGCCCGTGACTCCCTTGAACTCAAAAGGGAAGTGCTTGAGAAGTTCACCTCAAAAGGACTCTATCCGTACAGCAGGGTGTACCTGGACAACATCTATAATCACCACAAGAAATTCTGGGTCAATCATTTCTCCACCATTGGGTTGGTTGGCATGAATGAAGCGCTCATGAACCTGCTTGAGGTGGATATCACGACTGAAAAGGGGCGGAAAGCGAGTCTCTCGATCCTCGAATTCATGCGGGACCGTATCATGGAGTATCAGGAGGAAACCGGGAACCTTTACAACCTGGAGGCGACACCGGCAGAAGGGACAAGCTATCGCCTGGCCCGCCTGGACAAGTCACGGTACCCGGACATCCAGGTCTCAAACGAGGAGCAATACAAGGAGGGCGGGGCCCCCTATTATACAAACTCGAGCCAGCTGCCTGTACAGTATACAGAAGACCTGTTCGAGGCCCTGGACCTGCAGGATGACATGCAGTGCAAGTACACGGGTGGGACGGTGTTCCACATATTCCTTGGTGAGAAGATGCCCAGCATTGAGGCGACCAAGAATCTCATCAAGCGGATCTCTGAGAATTATAAGCTGCCATATTACACCTTGTCTCCGACATTCAGTATCTGTCCGGTACACGGATATATACCCGGAGAGCATCACTACTGCCCGAAGTGTGATGAGGAGAAAGGTGTGCAAAAAGAAGTTGAGGTGAATTGAATGGAACGAACCAAATGCGAAGTATATAGTCGAGTGGTGGGGTATCTGCGCCCGGTTGACCAATGGAACAACGGGAAGCAGGCTGAGTACGAGAACCGCAAGACATTCAAAGCATAATTTTTTTTATTATGAAGATCGCAGGTTATCAAAAAACGTCTCTGCAGGACTTTCCTGGAAAGATCGCGTCAATCATCTTTACCCAGGGATGCAACTTCTCGTGTGGCTACTGCCACAATCCTGAACTGATCCCCCGTAATTCTGACAGGCTTATCGATGAACAGGAAATATTTGACCATATCATACAACGGCGCAACCTCCTGGATGGGATTGTCATCACTGGTGGAGAACCAACCATACAACCAGGCCTCTATGACTTCATCGGTAAACTCAAGAAGTATGGGTTACTTGTGAAACTTGACACTAACGGGTCCAATGCACCCCTTCTTGGACGACTGATACAGGACAATATGGTGGATTATGTCGCCATGGATTACAAGTTTCCTGTGGATGAATATCAGATCATTGCAGGTGTAGCGGGGACCCAGATCAACGCATCAAAGGAAGTGCTCATGAATTCATCCATCCCCCATGAATTCAGAGTGACGCTTGTGGAGAACCTATTTACAGAGGAACGGCTCAGAAAGATTGCTGAAGAGCTTCACGGTGCCCGAAAGATCTGCCTGCAACGGTTCAGGAATGAACAGGTGAATGACAGCGCGTTCAGTGCTTATAGGACCAGCACGGAGTTTGTCAAGCTGGCAAGAGATCTATTTGATGGAGAGGTAGTGCTCAGATAGTTTGCGTGGCCTGGAACAGGGTACCGAAGTGATAGGTCTCATCAAAGCCGACAATAAAGACGTCGAAATCAAGGACACCCCTAGTAAGGAAAGGACTTAGCAGTTTTTCCCGGGAGACATCAGTACCCTCGGTAACCTGGTTGAATGACGGAACCACGATCAGGCGCTTGTGTTGCCACTGCCCCATCAGGAAGCATTTGTAGGTCTCTTTTCTGACATTGTCACCTATGGAGATGGCAGGATGCTCGTGACCGATGACGATTGTCTCTATATTGTCTGGAATTTCAGGAATCTCATGACCATGTATCAATAGGTGATTATCCACTTCGAGACGATCATAGACCGGGACATCTAGGTGGTCGACCATGGTATCATGATTACCTTTGACCAGGTTTACTTCATACCTGCGCTTGAGCATGGATAGCAGTTTCTGGGTGTCCTTTCGCTCCTGGCGCGAGACCCGTGAGAATTCATGGGTAAGATCACCGTTGATGATGATGCGGGAGACTTGTGTCTCCTCAAGGATATTCAACAGCCGTTTGACTGTCTCCCTGAACTGGTACCGGGGGATCATATATCCATTCCGTGCGAGCGCTTCTTCGTAGCCAAGGTGAAGATCGGCAATTATCAGGGTGTCGCCGAGGATAAGTCCTAAATCTCTTATTTTTGCCTGTCCAGTGAGTTGCATAGGGTATCAAATCGGCAGAGGATTATAAAGTTACCGGCAGTCTTTTATTTTAAAGAGCCATGTGTGCGGAAACCGGGCTACCGAGTTTTTCGAAGAAGTGACGTGCATCAACGCAGTCCAATCAGCTCATATAAGGTGAAAGGGGGAGGTCCCTTACGGGGATGTCACCTCTTTTTAAAAAGAAACGAGGCCGAAGCCGATGCTAACGGAATTCTTCGAAAAAATCCGGCTTAC
>JBNJGT010000063.1:0-7587 GCA_051819765.1 Nanobdellota archaeon | reverse complement strand
AAGTTTTGAATATTGGAGAATGCAGTATTTTTGGAGCAAATCTTGAATATTTGGGTGCTGTTCTAACTCTTTAGTAGCGACACACTCGAAACATTTATAAATCCTCTCGACTTCTTCCAGGTATGGCAATCAAAGTAGTAGATGAGAACCTTAATCCTGTCAGCAGTGTGAAGCAAAAGGAGATTCTTGCGGAACTGAAAACTCTTAGAGAGAGCTAACTTTTTATATTACTTCTTTTTAGCTAGGGTAATGACGAACAAAGTATTGATTACAAGCGCACTGCCCTATGCGAATAATATCCCTCATCTGGGTAATATCATCGGTGCAGTCCTTTCAGCGGATGTGTTTGCCCGGTTCTGCCGGAGCAGGAAGTATGAGACCCTTTATATCTGCGGCACAGATGAGCATGGGACCGCGACTGAGACAAAGGCTTTGGAAGAGGGAGTGACACCCCAGGAGATTTGCGATAAGTATTATGCGATCCACCGGGATATCTATGAATGGTTCAATATCTCATTTGATAGTTTCGGACGTACTGCAACCAAGAATCAGGTTGAGATAACCCAGGCTATCTTTCTCAAGCTCTATGAGAATGGTTATATCGAGGAGAAAGTCGTGGAGCAGTTGTATTGTCCAACGTGTGACAAGTTTCTTGCGGATCGATTTGTGGAAGGGTCATGTCCCTATTGCGGCTATGAGGATGCCCGTGGTGACCAATGCGATAGTTGTGGTCGGGTATTGAATGCGCCGGAACTGCAAAATCCACATTGCAAGGTCTGTGGGGGAACGCCAGAGCTCAAGGAAAGCGAGCACCTGTTCCTGAATCTTCCAAAGCTGGAGCCTGAACTGCGTGCGTGGATCGATGAGCGCAGCTCCAACTGGTCACAGAACGCAAAGACGATCACTCAGGCGTGGCTTACTGAGGGCTTAAAGAGTCGGGCCATCTCCCGTGACCTGAAGTGGGGTGTTCCTGTGCCGCTTGAGAAATATAAGGACAAGGTATTCTATGTGTGGTTTGATGCGCCTATCGGTTACTTGTCAATCACAAAGAATCATCTTGGTGAAGCCTGGAAGGACTGGTGGATGGCTGATGATGTCACGCTTTATCAGTTTATGGGAAAGGACAATGTGCCGTTCCATACCATCATATTCCCTGGATCCTTACTAGGGACCAAGGACCATTATACATTGCTTGATTCTATCAGCGCGACGGAGTATCTGAATTATGAGAATGCCAAGTTCTCCAAATCCCGTGGAGTCGGGGTGTTTGGCACAGATCTTTTTGAACTCGAGATATCCTCGGATGTGTTCCGGTATTATCTGTTGCGGGTGCGGCCAGAGCGTGCAGATACGCAATTCTCCTGGAGTGATTTCCAGGAGAAAGTCAACAATGAGCTTGTCGCAAATCTTGGTAACCTGGTCAACCGGACCATGACTTTCATCATGAAGCATTTTGATGGTGCTGTGCCTGAGTGTACAGCGCGTGATGATGATTTCCTTGCGAAACTCTCTATTGAGGAGCAGAAGGTGGCTGACCTTCTGGAGAATCGAGAGCTCAAAGAGGGGCTTAAGCAGATCATGCATGTCGCACGGCTTGGAAACCAATACTTCCAGGAGCATGCTCCCTGGAAGACCATCAAGCAGGACCCTGTTGTCGCTGGAAACGCCTTGCACCATCTGATACTAGTCTGCCGTGACCTTGCAATCCTGATCCATCCCTATATGCCTTTGACGTCACAGGAGATATTCCGGATGCTTGGACAGGGAGTGCAGGGGTGGGCAGCGCTTGGTTCGTCCATCTCTCAAACCACGCTTTCTGACCCTCATCTCTTGTTCTCAAAGATTGAAGATGAATTCGTCAGCACCATGCAGAAACGCTTCAGTGGTAAGCGATCATTCCCACTCCAGCTTCGGGCCGGCACGGTGTTGCGGGTCAGGGACCATCCTGAGGCGGATAAGCTCTATCTCATCGACGTGGACCTGGGAGAAGAGCAGCGGCAAGTGGTTGCAGGCTTGCGGCCGTATTATACCAAAGAGGAGCTAACCGGTCAAACCGTGGTTGTGGTCGCGAATCTGAAACCTGCAAAGCTTCGTGGGGAGACAAGCCAGGGTATGCTCCTTGCTGCAGAGTCAGAGGGAGTGGTAAAACTGGTGGAGCACTCTGTTGAGGATGGAGAACTATTTGTTCCGGAGGGGTATGAGCCTCAGCAGGACGAAGTGGATATCAAGGATTTCGCTTCAATGGACTTACGGATCGAATCCGGGCAGCTGCTGTGCAATGGGATGCGGGTTGAGGATTCACATAAGCAGGCTCCACGGGTGGATATGCCGGATGGCTCCAAGGTCAGATAGGTTCACTGCAGCGCTTTTCCTTGTTTTGGTATTGGCTGTGCCATTCGTCATCCTGTTGCTGACTACGCTCTTGCTTGGTTTCAATCCATTGTATCATGAGTTCATGTTTGAGCGCCATTCAGTGGAGATTGAGAATCGGTCACAGGTCAATCAGGAGGTGATGGATTTCCTTTCGGGGGCAGATTCGCTCCCTGAGATGACCTTTGAAGAGAAATCGCATATGTATGAGGTGAGGCGTGTAATAACAGGTCTTCACTTCATGTTCTTTCTCTTGTTTCTTATGTCTCTAGTGCTGTTTGTGTTTTTGTTCCGGTTGCATGGCACGGCCTTTCTGTCGTCATTCTTCTTTTTTGCGGGAATGAATATCGTGGTTTTGCAGTTGTTGTTAGGTATTGTCGCGGTGTTCTTCTCCTTTTTCTTCGATGTCTTCCATCATCTGCTTTTTGAAGGGGTGTGGGCTTTCCCGGCAGGCAGTCTGCTTGTCACTCTTTATCCGTATGGTTTCTTCAAGGAGACATTCCTTATCATACTCCTCATCAACATTATCATCGGTGGGATCTTCCTTAAGCGCCCAGGAGTCTAGATTGCTTTTGAGACGATGGCATTCTTTGCAGAGGGTGCGTAGATTTGCCTTGTCAAAAAGAGCGCCACTCATGCGTACCGGAATTATGTGGTCTATGTCGAGCTGTCGTTTCGGGAATCGTCTCTTGCAGATACTGCAGCGGTAATTGTCCCGCCGTAATACATCACGCCTCACAAAGCGCCAGGTGTTGTTGCGGTTGAATTGCAGGAGGCACCTCTTTGAGCAATAATTCCGTCTGCCTTTTGGAACAGGCTTTGAACAGTTGCGGCAGAGAAGGTTACCGGTCTCATCAACTTTATTGGGTATGTCCCGGATGCGCGGGTATCTCATTTGAGGCAGTCCTTTGGGCATGTTTCTTCCGATTCAGGGCAGGGGCAGCCCTCACCCATGCATACTATCTCTTCGCAGTATCCGTCTCCGCACTGGTCCTTACAGAACTTTTTTTTGAATGTATGCTCAAGGGTCTCACAGGTGTTCTCGTCATGCTTGTAGCCTGCATCAACGCAGGAATAGTAATCTTTTATGGTTGGGGCGTCTGAGGTCTTGATCTCCTGGAAGGTGATGGATTCAACTGTCCCATTGACAATGTCGACTGTGGCCCCGACATTACTTACAAACTCGGGCAGGTCTGGTGTCTCGAATATGAGGCCTGTCCTGTAGCATCCTGTGCAATTGGCTTTCAGGGGACTTGAGACTGGGTGCAGGTTTTGCCCCCTGTATTCCTGATAGGTATCTGAGTCTTGTACTGCATCTTGGGCTATTGAGAGCAAATCCTTTTGCATGGCTGGATCCTGACATCCTAGAATAAGGATGGCTGTGAGCAGTAGTAGGTATTTCATGAAACGAAGTTTTTTTAAAATCTACATAAATCTTTCTATTAGGTATATGTGTATTTTTAACTACCGGAAAGTTTAAATACTTATTTAGTCTCAAAAAATGGTAACAGGGAGGTTATATCCATGAATCTTAAAATCGTTCCTATTGTAATGCTACTTTTTTTAGTGGGGTGCCAGGGATTGGCTCCTGAAACCCAGTGTGAACCGCCTGCACGGCCCATGACCGATGTGAACGGAAATACAGTCTGTGTGATCGCAAGTGTCGTAAATCAGACGCCAATAATCCAACCAGCTAATGCCACGTCTAATCAGTCCGTGAATGACACGGGATCAGAAGAGGCTGATCAGGATGAGACCGGCACCAATGTCACTGAGAATGTGAGTGATACGAATGCAACAGAGGCTGCTGATACGAATGAGACAGATGTTGCTGATACAAATGAGACAGAAGACTCTGTGGATGAAGAGCTGGAAGCTGATGTTACCAAGGTGGTAACTGAGGGCGAGCGGGTTGCGCTCAATCTTTCAGCCACTGACCCGGAGGGGGATGTGTTGACATATACTTTTTCGGAACCTCTTGACGATGAGGGTGCCTGGCAGACTGAAGAGGGTGATGCTGGTGAATACGTCGCGACAGTCAGTGTGTCCGATGGTGAGAATACCGTAACAAAAACAGTATTGATTGTTGTTGAAGCAGGAAACCGGCCGCCAGTGATAGAGCGACTGTCTGATCTTGCTGTCGAAGAGGGTGAAGTGGTACGTCCAGACTTTGATGTCTCTGATCCTGATGGGGATGAGGTTACCGTCACCTTCACTGAACCTTTGGAGGGTGGAGAATGGAATACTTCAGTCGGTGATGCAGGCAAATATGAGATTGATCTGACGGCAAGTGACGGTTCATTGCAGACCACGGAATCATTTGTTGTCCTGGTCACCCAGGCAAATATCCCTCCGACAGTTGCGGTGGATAACCAGACAGTGGATGAGGGTGAAGTCGTTGAGATTGAACCGGTTGTGAGTGATGAGGATGGGGATGAACTCACTGTCAGTTACAGCGGTTGGATGAATTCAAGTACCTATCAGACAGGGTATGATGATGCAGGAGTGCATCTGGTGACGGTGAGCGTCTCTGACGGCACGGAAACCGTAGAGAAGCAGGTGACGGTCACTGTAAAGGATGTGAATCGTCCACCAGTATTTGAGATAAATTAAGGTAAACTCGGGGGGAGCAAAATCGACCTAGAAGAGACAGTCTTAGAAGTAGAGGCACTTAGGCAGAGAGGAGAGATCGGGCTGCGAGTTCCAGATTCCAATGTGGCAATGCAGAACTCCAGTTTCATTTACCTTTTGACAGGTAACCTACATAAGGTGCCAGAATACCAGGATGCAGTCCAACAAAACCAATTGAGCGGTGACTTGTTCTCTCGTTTCAAGAAGCCTCATGACTTGTTGCTTCCTCATAAGGTGTTGCGGGAGCTTGATCATATCAAGGGGAACCCCCGAAAGCAGCCTGAAGAGCAAGCGAGGGCATTGCGTGCTCAAGAGACTATCAACCGGTTCTTGGCATGCAGTGATCTCTACCAGCAGGGGGCGGGCTCCCGTGAGGTCGCAACCCAAATCAGGCAGGGCAAAAAACCCCTTGTGCTTGATAACGGGGCCAATGTCTATTTCATGGATGTGACTAAGTCGGATGTCGAAAAGATACTTGACGACAGTTGGGATGCACCAAACGACGATCAGGTCATTCTCTCTACTATACTCAAGTTCCTTGACCAGCATGAATGCTATGATAACGTCAGGTTCATCACTGATGACATGGGTGCGCGTAATGATTCTGCGCTTTACGGGCTCAAGTCCGATCCATTCAGGTTTGGTGAGGTCCGGAATCCCTTGCAGAGCAATCCGGGAATCTATGAGGTAGAAGTTAACCTGACCCATGGCAGGAAGCTTCTCTCCGAAGAAGATGTGGCAGTGAATGCACCGTGTTGTGGTCTGAATTTTGATGAGTCTTTCTTTTCACCGAACAATGTGCTTGAGATCTCAATCTCAGACGGAAGAAAGCGGGAGGCAGAGAGCCCCATCACTGAATACCGCGTCTTTGATCCGAAATCAAAACGGCTCAGGCAGCTATCTTTCTATCAGGAATTCATGAATTTCTTTGCGTCTCGCATGTATATTGCGACAGAGAAGAAAGAAGAGGCGGTGGGAAAGATTGAATACAATCCAAATCTGATAGGTAATATCGAGCATCTTTCGAATACTGTGGAAGCCTTGTATGAGCAGGAGCTTATCCAGGAAGCTGAGTATCACAACCGCATGAACATGATTGAGAGCAACAAGAATAGCAGCAAGAAGAAGTCGAACCAGGGCAAGAAGGTAAAACAGGCTTTCGCAGAGTTTGAGCGGCGTGAGTTGATTGTCCCTTCAGGCGGTGGTAGGCCCGATTCCCAAAAATATGAGGATATGCTTGAGTTGCCTTTCAATAATTATCTGTATCCCCAGGGTCAGCAGAGACCGTACCTTGATCATCTCCTGAATCCTGATATCCGTGTCCTGAGCGTGGATGCGAAGGGTGGGTTCGGTAAGACATTGTGGGCGCTTGCCGCAGGACTCTTCCAGGTCTATCAGGGAACATATGAGAAAATATTGTATCTGGGGAGCCTTGCGACAGCTGAAGGGGATATCGGGTATCGTCGGGGTGATAAGGCGGCAAAGATCCATGATAAGATACAGCCGGCAAAGCGGGCGCTTCGTGAGATATTCACGGACTTCTCAAAACAGCATCCTGAACATCGAAACAAGGTCGAGGATTTCGCTTCGGGACTGGAGAACTTTGGTGTGGTCGAGTATGATGTCATTGTGGATATCAAGGGTTCAACCTATCTGAACACATTCGGTATCGTTGATGAGGCACATCTGTACACGTTGGATGAGGCGGGCCTGATTCTTGGCCGGTTCGGTCATGGCAGTAAGGTTGTTGCCCTGAGTGCAATGGAGCAGTTGCGTTCATCCACAAAGGTCGGCAGGCTGTTGAATGAGCGTACAGCTGGGGTCTCGCACATGGCAGAGAAGCTTCCAGCGTTCAATGAGTATGCTCATATCTCTGTTTCTGCAGATGAGATCTATCGGGGTATCATCCCGAAGATGGCGGCAGAGTTGACAAAGATGCGGTTGGGATAAGATGAAAAACTATTACGAACTGGTACGTAACCTTTCAGGGCATGACCCTGATACTGTAGGCAGGACCATCACCAAGGGTGTCCTGGAAAACGCATCTGATCATCTTGATCTTTATTTCAATCAGTATGTGAAGGAGTTCCAGAACAAGGAGAATAACCGGGTCTTCAATTCTCTTGAGCGGCTGACGGAGGTGGGGCTCATGGATGCGAGTGACCCTGAGCTTACTGCCATCTACACCACGGTCTCCCGCAAGACCACCCAGGTGGTGCGACAGATCAATTTCGTGTATGATGCCATCAACTTTTTTGCGGCACGGCGCAACTTGACTGATTTCTTCCCGGTTTTGCAGCAGCAGATCAGCCAGCTCGGATCGGCTAGTGTCGCCCGGGAAGTGCGTGGACTAGGGCCTAACAGCCCAAAATATCATTTTGAGAAGGCGGAACAGTTCAGCAAAGAATATGAACGGTTTGTTGTCGGTCTTCGGAACTATCTGCGAAAGACCTACAATGTGCCCCTGCGATAGGGTCATGAAACTTTTTTCATGATGGACATTTCTTTTTGTAGGTATATTTCTGATGGTGCTAATCTTTAGTTCCATTGCAACCCCGTCGACAATATTTGATTTTTAATTCCACT
>JBNJGT010000062.1:0-8000 GCA_051819765.1 Nanobdellota archaeon | reverse complement strand
GATTTTTTGAAGGTCGGTTTCATTGCTATACAGTAGTCCATCGGGTCCTGTGTTGTTTAGCATTGATTCTGACCTGACTAAAGAATTGTTAAATTATTTATGCTATTTAGTCTAAAAAATAAAATTAATTAACAAAAATATTCTTCAAAATGATAAGATTTAAATATGTATAGGCTAAAAAAATAATAAAATGAGCTACTCAAAGGAATTGCTTGATGAGATTGAAGAGATCATTGACATCAAAAAAGAGATCTCCCACAGTCGCATCATCCCCATACTCTACGACGGACGCCAGTATACAATAAAGATCCCAAAAGAGCTTGCTGAGCAGGCGGGGATAACCCGGAATGATTGCTTCCAGATGCAGGCCCAAAGCGTGATGGATCCTGGTGGCAAAAAGGGCTCCCTCCGGGGTCATCTGATAAAACATGAGCATGCCTCTTCTCCATAGGAATGAGAAGGAGATTATCCGAACCATCTTCAGGGAAGGTCGGCCTCTCTCGATCTCAGAGATATCCATGCGATCTGGCATGAGTTGGGTCACTGCAAAGAAATACCTTGAGCGCTGCTTGGGCCGCCGTCTCATCGCTGAGCAGGTCCAGCATAAGCAGGCCCGCTACATCATCGAACCAAAACTCATCCAGGCACTCCTTGAGCGAGGTGAGTCCCATGGATAACCGGATTCCTTTCTTCCTCTCCATCGCAATCATCATCTTCTCGGTGACATTGACCTCAATCCAACTGGAACGATTGGATAATCTCATGGCAACCGGAAACTCGGTCAATGCAGGGGTGCAGATCTGCATCAATCGCCAACCGGTCCTCGTATCACATAATTGCACCCGTCCTGTACCTGTCACGCACACAGGCGAGCTTCGAGACTCTTATTCATGTTCCCTGAATGCGACCGACCCTGAAGGTACCCAGATCACATACGTCACCAATTCCAGCTATGTATCAGTCGATCCGATTACCGGTCATCTGACAGTTGAGGACAATATCGCGTGGAATGGTACCCTCCTTAGCATCCCAATAAGCTTGTCTGATCAGTCCGAATGTCTCAATAATCGCACAGAGCTGGAGATCAACCTCAGTATCCAAGAGACTGGTCAGGTCCTCTTCACAAAGAACTATCCAAGCACAGAGCAAAGCAGTCTTACCCTCACCGAAGGTTTCACCAGCTATCACAACATCCTGGACGATCATTTCAGGGATATTGATGGGTATGCCCTGAATTACACAGTCGAACGATTGACCCTTTCCTGCTACAGCATAGGGATTGATATCAACGCAACAACCCACCAGGTGATATATTCAGTGCCAGACGGTTCCAACGAAGGGGTTCCCTGTCAGATACGATTCCATGGCCGCAATCCCTATGGTGACAAGAATGTATCTAATACAGTCACTCTGGACATTGAATTCTCAGACAACCAAGAGATCAATGAAGGGGATGAAGGAGGTGAAACTGGAGGCGGAGGTGAATCCGGTGGCGGCATGCCAGGAGAATCTTCTGCCAATGACTGTGTCTTCCTTGACATGAACTGTACCGAGTGGAGTGACTGTACCTACCAGGACCCCGATTCTCTGCCCATTAAGCCTGGCCATTTTGTTGACTGGAACCTGACCAATGACGGCATCATCACCAGGCACTGCACCTGGAAGACAAACTGCCCTGGGCAGCTGGCACCCAAGCAGAAAAAGCAATGTGATTATGTGCCAACCTGCAATGATTCCATGAAAAACTGCCACGAGCCTTCACAATGGTGTGAAGAAGGCATCGATTGTGGCGGTCCCTGTGATCCGTGCGCCAACTGTAGTGACTGGATCCAGAACTGCGTGACCCTTGATGATGGGACGCAGGTGTGTGAAGAAGGCATTGATTGTGGCGGGCTCTGTGGTCCCTGCGCGACATGTTCGGATGGCATGAAGAATTGTCTAAAGCTGCCCAACGGGACCTTTCGGTGTGAAGATGGCATTGACTGTGGCGGTCCATGCGAACCGTGTGCATCCTGTGATGATATGATCAAGAACTGTCACAGGCTTGAGAATGGCTCAATCAGTTGCGAGGATGGCATTGATTGTGGCGGTCCCTGTCCAGCGTGTCTGGAAGTGCAGAAAACTTCTCTGGTTACACGGACTGACCTTCTGAACTTGCTATTGCTCCTTTTGATCTTTCTTGGGTTTACCTCCCTTGTGTACCGGATTCGTGAACCACTGTACCAGTTCATTGTCGCAAATTACATCAAGTATATCCAGCGCAGCATCATGCAGAGTCAACAGCTTTCTGCCCAGCAGTACCTGCAATTCTATGAAAACCAGCTCGAGCAGATGTCCAATGATTTCGATACAGTCACCGATGCCGGCGCAAAAGAAGAGGGGGACAGGTTACTTCTGCAGGGCAGCACCTCAGGCTACAATATAGATCGATACTCGGTCTCATTTGACAATGACTATGCTGACATCCTCACAGATAACAGCGTCAGGACCATCAATTACGCCTTTTACGCCTCTGACATCCAGCACGGGAAACGGATCCTCAAAGAACTTTTAAAGGCAGGCATCAAGCCAAATTACTCCATCTGCAAACGATCCTCGACAGTGGAGTGGGATGAGCGCTGGAAACGGGATGAACATGCACACTACGACCATGTCGATGGCCGCCTGATGGCGCGGACAGTCGAATATATCCTCACCTTCAAACCCAAGGATGAAGAGGAGACAAACACAATAATTAAAATACTTGAAAGTTACGGAAAGGGTAAAGAGAGTCAGGATGGATGGGATATCCCTGATATCCGGGTCACTGGAACTGAAAAGGTAAGAGACTTTGAGAAGCAGAATCTCAATATCAAATCAGTTGGAGGCCAAAAGCTCATGGCTCTCACCAAGGACAGGACCATTGACGGATACGAGAGCACCCCCATATGGGTCAACTCAGCACTGTCCAGGGTGATCAAATGAGACTCATGCATATTATGGGATTGTGTATCATCTTCCTAGCAGTGACTGTCCTGGCTGATGTGACAATCACAAACCCTCCTAACGATCAGGTCTACACTGTTGCAGAGGACACGCTCTTCAATCTGACCGTCACTGCCCACGACACCGAAAACGATTCCATCTCCTTCAAGGATACCTCTGATGACGAGAATGTAAGTTTTGGCTGTTTCAAGAAGTACCCCATAAACGCAACAGCAACCTACATTAATTTTACCCCCACAAATGAGTACGTGGGTTTTTATTCATTTGAGATCAGCGCCAGGGACTCTGAAAACGAAGTTGATGCCCTCGCGATTTCCTTCAATGTGACAAACACCAATGATCCCCCGGTGATAATCGATACCAGCAATAACACTGTACTCGATGAGAATGACATACTCACCCTTTATGTATCAGTACAGGATGACGATCTGCTTCATGGCACAGAATCCCTTAATATCTCCTGGACCCTTGACCAGCATGAGTCAGCAAAACTGCAGCCTGTCTTTGCGAATGAAACCTACGAGGAGATATCCTTCACTCCTTCAATGACTGATGCAGGCAACCACACAATCACTGTAAAGGTTGAGGATCTGGCTGGCAAATCCTCCAATTTCACATGGAACATAACTGTCATCAACGTAAATCGTCCTCCTATTCTTAACCAGACAATCCCGAACGTAAGTTGGGAGGAGGACACCAATCTGACTGATTATTTTGACCTGCATGATTACTTTTATGACCCAGACCTCAACGCCAGCAACTGCGACCCCAATACCGGCGAATGCATCTCATTTGAGTGGCAAGTCGTGAACGGCAGCGGCATCACCATCAAGATGAACGGATCCAACGTCAGTTTCTACCCTGACAGGGATTTTGTAGGCAATATGACGGTCATCTTCATGGCAAATGACAGCATGACAACCAATATCAGCAATCATGTCCTGCTTGAAGTGACAAACATAAACGATCCTCCTATCATAACACCAGTCCCCGACCAGACAAATTATACCTATGTCGATTTCGAATATCAGGTTGAGGCCACCGATCCAGAGGGACAATTCCTTTCGTATGCTGTCTCATCAACCCTCACAAACATTTCAATCTCACCAAGTGGGCTTTTGAGCATTTTACCTGTTTTAGGGGAACAAGGCAATCACACGGTTCATATCAATGTGAGCGATGGCATCAACGCCACAAGCCTAAATTTCACTTTGCAGGTTTTGCCGAATAACAGGCCCCTCATAACAAATCTGCGCAACTATTCAGTGAAACAGCATCACAATCTTTCTGTCATGTTGCAAGGAGATGATGCGGACGGAGACCAGCTCACATTCACATCCAACCTATCTTACCTCAATCCAGGTTCTCGCATCAACATGACTGCCTGGAATTTCACCTGGCTACCCCAATCACAGTCACTGGTGCGCAATCATTCTGTCCGGTTCACTGTGGCTGACGAGAAAGGGGCACAAAACGCCTACACCGCAATAATCCAGGTGAATGACACGCCTGTTGCCCCAATCCTTTATCCGGTATCAGTGCCCAATGATCAGATCCGCACCGGCAAGCTCTTTGAGCATGAAGTGCTTGCGTTTGATGAGGACGGTGACTTCACAGTATTCAGTGATAACACCTCCCTGTTCAATATAACCACCACAGGCACAGGCTCAATAGTATCCAACGCCACTGGGTTGATCAGCTTCACCCCCAATTCCACAGGGTATCATTCAATAGAGATCGCCGGAAATGACTCAGGTGACAGGACAGATTCAACAATACTACTCCTTAACATCACCGCAAACCGGCTTCCTTATTTTTCAAGCTTATCTGATATCATTGCACAAGAGAGTGTCCCCTATTCACAACAAGTGAGCGCATCTGATCCGGATTGGCAGGACCATGATCTTGTTTTCGGTGATAATACCTCCCTGTTCAACATAACCGATGGCCTGATCAATTTCACCCCTGCTGACAAGGGCAATCATTCCGTGCAGATATGGGTCTTCGATGGGGTCGACAATGTCTCTCAGGTGATCGATGTCAATATCAGCGAACGAGACGATCCCCCGTTTTTTGATCCTGCAATCCACTCTCTTCCCGTTTGGGCTAGCTTTATGGAAGGCAATCAGACTGCATTCAACATCACCGCAATCGACGAGGAGGGAGACAATGTCACACTTAATGTAACCTTCATCAACTTCACCAACTGGGCTGGAACCTCAAATCATGCCCTATTCAGTTTTCAAAACATCACAAGCCTTAAGAACGTCACCACAGGATATGTGAACGTGACACCAGGCCCCTTGGATGTAGGCACCTACTGGATCAACATTTCAGCCTCCGACGGAAATACGGTGAATAGTAAGGTATTCTCATTCGATGTCGCAAACATCAACAACAGACCAAGAATCAACTGGAGTGTTCGCTACAACGGCTCTCTGATTGAGTCAAATGCGACATCGGCAACCTTGCATGTGCGCGAGGCCGAGCCGATCAATTTCTCTTCAGTGGTCTTTGATCCTGACTACGATCCCGTAACCTACAACTGGACTGCATATTATCCTAACGGCTCAGTGTATAAGGTTTCAAACACCACAGACTTCTCATTTATGATCCCCTATTATGCTGCCCCTTCATTCACTGTTGTGTATCAAGTCAGTGATAATCAATCCTCCTCACAGGTGACCTTCAGTATGGATACTATAAACGTAAACCGAAACGTGACATTTGGAACCTATAAATATACTTTTGGGACACGCGGTTCATTCTATAATACCGAGGTTGATGATGGCCTGGTGGTATCTGGCAATGGAACATATGCCACCAACGCATCTTTCGTATCAGAAAAGATTGACCTGAACACCTACAATGCCAATACCCCTCGTGTGGATCACCAGTCCCTCACATTTGAGTATAACAAAAGTCCTGCTTATTCGCTCAACATCTCCTTTGGTAGTGTCCAGGTTGCCGATGGTATCGTTGAATACAGCCCTGTAGGCGACAACGGTTCAGTGGATTCACCGAATAGACGCTTCATCAGTTTCATGATCAATATCACCACCAACAGGACCCAGACACCCCGCATCCGGGACGGAGTCTTCCGCTACGAGATTCATGATCTCGAAGTCAACCAGGGGACAGAATTTCCCGGGTGGCTTGACCTTCGTAACTTTTTCCACGATGCAGACCCGGATGATAACCTGACATACAACGTTACTTTCCTTGAAGGTGAAGGTGTTGCCGACATCCAGATTATTGACAAGCATTTTGTCCAGGCTCGCTTTATTAATTCCGGGCTTGTCCGCCTGCAGTTTGTGGCAACCGATGGCAACAGCACTGCTGTAAGCAATGAGGTCCGCATCGATGTAAGCCCTAAGGATCAAGTCTCCCGCAATACCGGTGGCAGCGGTTCGTCAGTCGAATACGAAAAGGAAACACGAACGACCAGAAAGCCCATTGCCCTGGACATAATCCATCCTGAGAACATAACTATCTATGCCAACGACACCGCACGCATTCCCATCAGGATCCAGAATAATGATGAATTCACCCTCACTGACATCACAGTCAACGTCTCCACAACCCGTGAAGGCATTGGCCTCTCTTTGGATAAGCAGAAGATAGGCACCCTTGATCATGATGAATTCCAAAACATCCTACTCTCTGTAAACCTTTCAAAGATCTACGGCACGTATGATATTTACATCAATGTGTCTGTCAGGGATCCTGAATTCACCGATAGCACCAAGATGCTCATCAGTTCTCTTAAGAAAGGGACTGAGGGAGATGAGTCCACCCGCATGAAGCTTGCGTTTGTATCAGATCTCCTCACCAAGAACAAGGAATGCAGCGAGTTGTCAGAATATATCGATCGCGCCAGGGATGAGTTTGCTGAAGGGAACAATGCAAAAGGGAATGAGCTTTTGGAACAATTCACCAATGATTGCAAGGCACTTATACACAAGAGCAGTGAAACAGAAAAACCAGCCTCTCAAAGCATTCAGAGTATCTGGGATAGGATTATGGGCAACAGGAATTATCGGATCATAACCCTTGCGGTGACTCTCATCATCATACTCAGTGCGATTATATCAGTTGCGACCCTATACAAGCGAGTCTAACGCATCCATTCGCGTATCTTGTTCACCAGTTCTGCACTCTGCCCAGGGTCCCATGATTCTGAGAGTGATTCTTCAAGCTTTTTGAAGGGGATAAGCCCAATATTCTGGTTTAGAAATCCAATCAGTTCATCAGGGTTATCGAACCAATCCCTGATAAGGCTTTTTGCATCATCATTGAGAGTGAACCGTCCGTCAATCAGGTTGATTCGGGGGTTCTTTTGCGTTTCTGAGCCACCCTGAGGCAATCCTCCCTGCAATGAATCACTCGCCGCATGCTCCATGTTAGCTGGGTCAATGGGGGCCACGTCTAGACCGTGGTGCTCAGGGTTTACCGTATTTGATGGGCTCGAATCAGTTTTTGTAGTATGAAACGCTTCAGTACCCCCGCCGGTAAAGGGATATGTATTGATAGCAGATTCCTCAAGCCGTCCTATCTCTGAAGTATCGTGCTGCTCTTCAGTAATAGCGCCCATTTCATTCAGCTGGTTTTTTGCTTGCTGGTTATCAGGTGACTCCCATGCAACCTCTTGTGTATGCGCTTCACCAAGTGCCGCTTCTGTTACATCGCCAGGATGCTCCTCCTGTCCCGGAATTGCCTCATCCAATTCAGATTCTGCTTGTGTCTTCTCAGGTTGCGTTAAGATTCGAGGTTCTTGAGCATCTGGTTTCCCCTCCATACACGTTGGTTGATCTTCAATGGTTTTTGGCTGCGTATCATCAGGTAAGTTTCCGATGATTTGCCTATTCAAGTCTGGCTTCTCCTGTGTCACCCGAGGTATTTGTGGTGTGACCTCATTTTCCAGTTCAGGAGCTTCCTCCACCCGAATACTATTTTCAGTCGGCTGGGTATTCGCAAATCGTGCTTGTGGACTTTCCATTTGAGAGTACTTGTTG
>JBNJGT010000061.1:9039-9364 GCA_051819765.1 Nanobdellota archaeon | reverse complement strand
TAAGATAAGATAAGATAAGATAAGATAAGATAAGATAAGATAAGATAAGATAAGATAAGATAAGATAAGATAAGATAAGATAAGATAAGATAAGATAAGATAAGATAAGATAAGGGAATGGATATTGGTGAAAGGTTGAGAAGTAATATGGGAAGATTTTTTCTAGCTAATGTGTTTGTTATGTTTATTTTATGATATAGGTTTTAGTGAACATGTTTTTTTTGTCATTTGATTGATACAAGGAATGTGTCTTGAGTGTTGCTTTAGTTTGGCTTTATCCTGATTTTGTTCTAGTGTTCTTTTGGATCTTGTGTTAGTCTTGTTG
>JBNJGT010000061.1:0-8939 GCA_051819765.1 Nanobdellota archaeon | reverse complement strand
TTCTTGTGTTAGTCTTGTTGTTCTTGTGTTAGTCTTGTTGTTCTTGTGTTAGTCTTGTTGTTCTTGTGTTAGTCTTGTTGTTCTTGTGTTAGTCTTGTTGTTCTTGTGTTAGTCTTGTTAGTCTTGTTGTTCTTGTGTTGGCTTGTTGAGTTCTATTAGACTTAGTTTTGATGATATCAGGAGAGGGATTACTAGATTTTTGTCGTTGCAGGATGATTCCTTGTAGATTTCCAGTGGAAACAATGGTGTGGGTGTCTTTTGTGAAACAACAATATTTATATACCCTTTATTTCTCCTGGAAATCACCGTGGCGCAGAAAGGTCTTAAGAATTTCTTTGAGAAGTATCTCGAGAGGAAACCATTGTTTAGAGATAAGAAAGTTCTGCAATCAAATTATATCCCTGATTCAATCTTTCATCGGGATGATCAGATTGAGACTGTTGCTGGAATCCTGGCACCTGTGCTTCGTATGGAAAAACCCAGTAATCTGTTTATATATGGGAAAACGGGTACTGGAAAAACATTGTCAATACGCTATACAACACAGGAGATTGATTCCCTGGCAAAGGATAGGAATCTGCCAGTAAAGATCATCTATCTGAACTGCAAACTGAAAAAAGTGGTTGATACTGAGTATCGGATCATTGCGCAGTTGTCCCGGGAGTTTGGTAAAGAGATTCCAGCTACCGGGCTTCCGACAGATGAGATTTATAAGATATTTTACCAGGCACTGGATCAGACTGAACAGTTCGTGATAATCGTTCTTGATGAGATTGACCAATTGGTCCATAAGATTGGAGATGAAGTTTTGTACAATCTTACTCGAATCAACCAGGACCTGAAAAAGGGGCAAATCTCATTGATCGGAATTTCCAATAATCTATTATTCACTGATAATCTGGATCCACGGGTCAAAAGTTCCTTATCTGAGGAAGAGCTCGTTTTCCCCCCCTATAATGCGATCCAGATACAAAGCATACTGAAACCCCGAGTTGAGCAGGCATTCCATGAGGGATCGGTCCAGGAAGGATTGATTGAGAAATGTTCTGCGTATGCTGCCCGGGATCATGGGGATGCCAGGCGGGCAATCGAGATGCTACGTGTTGCCGGAGAGATTGCGGAACGGGAAGGAAGTGAAAAAATCCTTATCAAACATCTTGATCTTGCAGAAGAAAAGATTGAAAAGGACCGGATCATTGATATCGTATCAACTCAACCGAAACAACATCAATTAGTGATGTTCTCAATAATCCAACTCGTTGCAAAACGGGCAGAGCATATCTGTACGGGTGAAGTCTATGATTTGTATAAGGTATACTGCAGTCGGCTTGGGTTTCGGCCATTGACTCAACGACGGGTTTCGGATATCATCGGTGAATTTGATATGCTTGGGCTTATCAATGTAAAGGTTATATCCAAAGGACGATATGGACGGACGCGTGAGATCATTCTTGCGATACCTGATAAAGCAAAGGATAAGATCAATACGATGCTCATGGAAGATCTTGATTTAGATGAAGCAGGAAATAATTAACCAATTTTTGGTGAGGGGGTTACTGCTGGCACCTGATGCAGTCGAGTCGCTTGATGATAGCTCTGCGTCCAATCTTCTCACAACATTATCCCATGATATGTATAATAATGTCTTATGTGTGACAAAAGAGTTGGCTGAGACGTTGCAGCATGATTCGCTGAATGAAATAAATTGGGAAGAATTTGATAAGGCCCGGGTGCTCTATGACAAGAACCGGACAGTTTCGCTTTATAAGCAGTTCCTTTCTGTGGTGAGTGATGTCCAACCAGAGGAATATGAGTCACAACCTTGTGCAGTTACAGTGCTTACTAATTACAATAAGCCACAACGGAGTGCTGCAGTCTCAAATTTTGTGAATTATTTCAATCGGCGGTTCGAGACCATGGAACGTATGCTGTCCCAACGTCAGGAACTGTCAGGGGTGCTTCCGATCAAACGGATAGTGGGGAAAACCGAGCGGGAAACTGTATCGATCATTGGTATTGTCCTGGAAAAGCAGTATACAAAGAATGGGAATCTTATGCTGACAGTTGAGGATTCAACAGGGGTCATTAAGGTTCTTGTCAATAAAAACAAGCCTGATATGTTTGAGGAATGCAAAGATATTGTGACTGACGAGATACTTGGAATCAATGGGGTCTGTGATAAGAACATCATTTTTGTGAATTCAGTTATCTGGCCTGATGTTCCCAATACTAAGGAATTGAAGAAGTCACCTGATGAAGCGTATGCAGTATTCCTTTCGGATATCCATGTCGGGTCCAATGAGTTCCTTGAGGATGAATTCCTGCGATTCATTGCCTGGCTGAATGGTAATGTTGGAAATGATACACAAAAATCAATCGCAGGGAAAGTAAAGTACCTTTTCATTGCCGGTGATCTTATCGATGGGATCGGTATCTACCCAGGGCAAGAGGATGACCTTTTAATCAAGGATGTATACCAACAATACATGAAGTGTGCAGAATATCTGAAAATGGTCCCAAAAGATGTAACTATCATCATTTCACCGGGAAATCACGATTCAATGAGACTCTCAGAGCCACAACCAGAACTCTATAAAGACTATGCACAGGCATTGTGGGAGATGGAAAATGTGATCATGGTCAGTAACCCTGCTGTTGTCAATGTCCATGCTTCAGAGGATTTTCCAGGGTTTGATGTCCTCATCTATCATGGATACAGTTTTGATTACTATTGTCAGGAAGTGGAGTCAATCAGGAATGGAGGTGGCTATGACCGGGCGGACCTGATCATGAATTTCCTTTTGAAACGCCGTCACTTGGCACCAGCTTACAAATCCACATTGTATATTGCTGATCCGGAAGAGGATCCATTGGTCATCAGTAAGATTCCGGATATATTCCTGACAGGACATATCCATAAATGTTCAGTGAGCAGTTATAAGAATATCACTACAATCTGTGGTAGTTGTTGGCAAGCAAAGACAGCTTTTCAGGAAAAGGTAGGGCATCATCCTGAACCATGCCGGGTACCGCTTGTGAATCTGCAGACCCGTGAAGTGAAAGTAATGAAATTTGGTGAGTAGGATGGCTGAGTATTCAGATACTATAAAAGAATATTTTGACGGGTTTCGTAACGATATCTGTACCGCTTACGAATATGCAGAGGCTGCCCGAAAGAAAGGGTTTGACCCAGAACCTCAGGTTGAAATACCTATGGTTGAGAATATGGCTGAACGGGTTGAGGGTCTCATTTCAGTGGTTGCCCCCCAGATCCGAAACTCAGGGGTGTCTGAACGGATCAAAGGGCTTGAGGATGAATATGGTTCATTGAATTGGCGAGTTGCACTTACTATTGGATTAGAGGTTGCACGACAGACATACTGCAAATTCGATGATGAGAAGACAGCGATTGAGATCGGTATCCGAACCGGATTCGCGTATCTTACTATGGGAATTGTGGCCTCTCCTCTTGAAGGTTTTGTAGAACTGAAGCTTAAGAAGAGAAAGGATGGTAAGGATTATTTTGCATTATGCTATGCAGGACCCATCCGAAGCGCGGGAGGGACCGGGGCTTCGGTATCCGTGATTCTTGCGGATTATATCAGGAAAAACCTGGGATATGCTGAATATGATCCCACGGAAGAAGAAGCAAAACGGTTTGTGACTGAACTGTATGATTATCATGATCGGATCACAAACCTGCAGTATCTTCCCAGCGAGGAAGAGATCTATTTTCTCGGGAAGCATCTTCCTGTACAGATTGATGGCGACGGGTCAGAGCAGATAGATGTTTCAAATTATAAGGATCTGGATCGGGTTGAGACCAATAAGATCCGTAATGGTGTCTGTCTTACTATGGGTGAGGGGGTTGCTCAGAAAGCAGAAAAGCTCTGGAAGCAATTATCCAAATGGGGGAGTGATTTTGGATTGGATCACTGGAACTGGCTTAAGGAATTTGTTGAATTGAAACATAAAATCCATGCCAAAGGAAGTGCGAAGAAAAGTGATGAACAGCCAAAGATCCTGCCCAATTATACATTTGTCAAGGATTTGGTTGGTGGTCGTCCAGTGTTTACCCATCCAATGCGTGAGGGGGGTTTTCGATTACGGTACGGGCGATCCCGTACATCTGGGTATTCCTCGTATAATATCCATCCATCAACGATGTTTGTATTGCATGATTTTTTGGCTGTAGGGACACAACTCAAGAATGAGCGACCCGGCAAGGGTTGTACCGTGACGGTTTGTGATTCTATTGAAGGGCCAATTGTGCGGTTGAAGGATGGCAGTGTCATATATCTTGATGATCCTCAAGAGGCAAAACGGGTGAGTAAGCATGTGGAAAAGATCCTTTTCATGGGTGATATCCTCATCAATTATGGTGATTTCAATGACCGAAACCATCCTCTGGTGCCGGCAGGGTATTGTGAGGAGTGGTGGATCCAAGAGCTTGAGCAGGCTGCTGTTTCATCATTCGGTTCGCTTAATGCAGAAAAAATCGCTGAACACTGTGAGGTCTCTTTTGAGCTCGTGCAGAAGCTTCTTTCTGATCCATTCTTTTCCATTCCAACTCAATGGGAAGCAGTGCAATTGTCAACTCAACTAGGGATTCCTATGCATCCCCGGTATACCTATCATTGGAATTGCATCACAACCCAGCGCCTGTTGAGTCTGCTTGAGGTCTATAAGGAATCAGGATCATATAATGAAAAACTTATTCTTCCGTACGATGAGGAATTGAAGACTACGCTTGAGCATGTGGGTATCCTGCATGTGGTTGCCAATAATGAGTATCTTGTGATCTCTGATGGGCTGGTGCTCCATCGTATGTTTCAGGAGTATGTGTATGATGCACGGTTTGAGGAGTTAAAGTCGCTTGAGGTGATTCAGGCATTTTCTCCCTTCAAGGTACAGGATAAGTCAGGGGTTTTCATCGGTGCACGTATGGGTCGTCCTGAGAAAGGGAAACTGAGGAAACTTCAGGGAAGCCCCCATGTCCTTTTTCCAGTGGGGGATGAAGGGGGACGGATGCGTTCATTCCAATCTGCCATGGAAGTTGGGAAAGTGACGGCAGACTGGCCATTGTTCTATTGTGGGCATTGCAAGAAGGAAACAATCTATCGGGTATGTGAGACGTGTCATGAGAAAACCATAAAAACCTATTATTGTCAGACATGCGGCATAAATGAAACGAAAGAATGTGAACATGGGAATAAATTACCTTATCAGAATAAGACGATCGATATAAACCATTATTTCAAGTCAGCTTTGACGCATGCGAATATGCGTGAATATCCTGATCTGATCAAGGGTGTGCGGGGGACATCCAACAAAAGCCATGATCCTGAACCACTCGCGAAAGGTATCCTGCGGGCAAAACATGACATTTATGTCAATAAGGATGGCACCACCCGGTTTGACATGACACAGCTTCCAATCACTCATTTCAAACCAAACGAGGTTGGTACCTCCATCGAGAAATTGCAGTCCTTAGGGTATGGTGTTGATATCAATGGAAAAGCACTGGAAGAACCTGATCAGGTACTGGAACTGAAACCTCAGGATGTGATACTACCAAAGAACGTTGGGTCGGTTGAAGAGGGAAGTCATATCGTGCTCCGCCGTGTCGCTAACTTTTTGGATGATCTTCTCATCAATTTCTATGGTGTTGAGCCCTTTTACAATATCAAATCAACAGAGGATCTTGTAGGGCATTTCATAATGATGCTTGCGCCGCATACCTCTGGGGGTATTGCTGGACGGATCGTTGGGTTTTCTGATACGCAAGGTTTATTTGCCCATCCGATGATGCATGCGGCAACCCGGCGTGATTGTGACGGTGATGAGGCATGCGTTGTGCTTTTGTTTGATGTGCTCCTCAACTTCTCCAGGCATTATCTGCCTGCGCATCGGGGATCGACGCAGGATGCGCCACTTGTTTTGACCTGGAAGCTGACACCGGCAGAGGTTGATGATATGGTCTTTAACATGGACACAGTCTGGAAATATCCGTTGGAGTTCTACGAGGCTTGCCAGGAGTTCAAGAAACCAGGGGATGTGGATATTGAAGTGCTCGAGAAGTTTCTTGGGGAAGAGCGCCAGTACGAGCAATTCGGGTTCACGCACCCAATCACTAATATGAATAAAGGTGTATTGACCTCTGCATACAAGACTTTGCCGACGATGCAGGATAAGCTCACTGAGCAGATGGCAATCTCTGAGAAGATTCGGGCGGTGGATGAAGGGGATGTGGCACGCCTTGTGATCGAAAAACATTTCCTGAAAGATATCAAAGGAAATCTTCGAAAGTTCTCGATGCAGCAGTTCCGGTGTGTCGATTGCAACCTCAAGTACCGCCGTCCCCCTCTTTCCGGAAAATGCAGCTGCGGCAGTCACAAGATAATCTTTACCATATCCCATGGATCAATCATCAAGTACCTTGAGCCATCCTTGAGTCTTGCAAAAAAGTATAATCTTCCTGTGTATCTGCAGCAGACCTTAGATATATTGCAGCGGCGGGTTGAGGGTGTCTTTGGACGGGAAAAGGAGAAACAGTCCGGTCTTGGAAGCTGGTTCTAGGAACACGGAAAAGTCTGTACCAGTTGGTTGTCTATGAATATCTTGCAGGATTGTTGGTTATTGAAGTTATATGTGAATGATTCTGAGAGGGTTGCTCCAGTGTTTACAGTCTTCTCATCTATTACCTCATTGTCAAGGGTCACGCGAAGATCGCAGGTCTCATTGTTCTTTATGGTGAAACCGCCTGTCATCTGATTTCCTTCTTTTTGGCAGGAACAGGATAGACTTCGTCTTTTTGTGCTGCTGGTTGATGTCTGGGTGTTTCTCTCCTCTTTTGAGCTTTGAATCTTCTCTTTGCAGCTGTCTTCTACCTCATCCATGACCTCATCCATCAGAAATGTTTCAAAGACAGCCTTTAAGGCGGTGAATGTTGCTGATTCGACCCGTGATCGTCCACTGGGGTCTCCTTTTTTAGCATTGTTGACTTCCTTTTCAGTCTCATCAGCCAAGTCTTTTATCTCCTCTGCTTTATCAGCTGATACCTCTTGTTTGCTTGTATCTGTGACAATGGTTTCTCCATTTTTTTCCTTTGAGATAGTGTATGTGTCATCTTTGTTTTTCAGTTCTTTAGTATTTTCGTCAATAGTCTTCACTGAGACAGTGCCATCTTCTGTCTTTACAGTGCAAGTGTCTTCGTTGAATGAATAGGTCTTTTCTTTGTTGTGTACTATTGTTGTCCCTTGGTCTGTTGTGTGGGTTATGGTTGTATCCTGAATGGCATCTTGTTGATCTTCATAGGCGTCTTGTGCTTCATCCAGAATATCTGCTGGTACCTGGTCTGTTGTGACCTCTCCATCTGCATTGAATGATACTGTCTTTTCGTCTATTGTCACTTTCGTTGTTCCCTCTGGATTTGTTACTGTGTTTCCGTCAGCACTGGTGTAGGTAGTTCCGCCTTCGCTGATTTGCGCATCCAGGTCAGAGCCGGTGACTACGGTGTTTGGGCTTTTTGGAACTGAAACGTCTGATTCTTCAAGTGTTTCTCCATCTGTATTATAATATATTGTTCCTTCGTCTTCAATTGCTATTTCATCTCCTTCAAGTTTTCCGATGGGATTATCCAATCCAACTTTTGAACCCAATTCACTAGGATTCATGGTTGTTGTTTGTGCATCCTGGATATTTTCTGCCATATACCCATATCCATGCGATGCGTGAGTACCGGTAGTATCAAGGCTTGCAACCTCTATCTGATCACCATATGTGGTTTTGATCAGGTAATATGTATCTCCATCTGTATAGATGGTTCCTTCCTGGATGCCTGTTGCTGCAGGAGGTTCTTCGTAGGTGGAGTATTCAGATGTGTAATCCTGGGGTTCGACATCTGAGAAATCAAAGTCACCACAATCAGGTCCGGAACCTGCCTGGGAAAGCATATCAACGCTTTCCTGGAGTGAGCTCAGGGCAGAGGGAAATGCGATGATTTCAAGGATTACCCTGACACATCCAGGGATCGCTATGACACCGATGGTCTCCATTATCACATAACTTACTGCCGCAGATATTGCGGCGATTATCATGCTGGAAACTGCTTTTGCAATCCCTCCTTTTGTGTAGATGCATTCCTGGTATTCATACATCTGGTCGCATTCTTCAGTGGAATATCCTTTCGCGCAGGCATCCCTGATGCAACATTCCTTTGCGATCTTCAGATTCAGCAATTGACGTTGATGATAGATGATTGCAACCAGGTTGATGCATCCCATGGCGATGTAAATGCTATCATAGCTGTTGATGCCGTTGAAGATGGTCTGGCCCATGGGAAGCCCCAGGTCATCCATGAGTTGTGGACCAAAGGCGCACCATCCGTTTGAGACATAGGCGCAGACGAACTGGGCGTAGGTGTACCATTGCGCGTCAAAGATGTTATATATGGGGCCTAGGGATTGGCAGGCTGCGATGTTTGTTGAGTAACAGCATCCACCGCTTTCGGCACCCATTCCGATGATGGTACCAAGGATCGCCAGGGTCTTGGTGATGAGCGTCATCACAGAACAGATGGACCGGGCTGTGAACGCGACTGTCTCAAATGTCTTGATCTGGCTGTTCTCTTCCTCAATGTCTTGTGCGACCTTGTCAGCCTTTCGCATGCAAAGGTCGTAATTTTCTACATCCTGGGGTTCTTCAGTATTGACTTCAGCATAGGCATTGCTAATGCAAAAGGGTATTGAGATGATGAGTACAATCAGTAAGAGTGCTTGTTGTTTCATTGTAGCTGAGGCTGGAAGTAATCATCGAAGTTTTCGATGCGATATGTGAGTGTCTCGAAAGTACCGTCACATTCCGGATCGACAGTTATTTCGTCTTCAATGTATCCATTGTGGATTGTCTTTTTAATATTTTTGGCTTGTAATGTGGGA
>JBNJGT010000060.1:0-9764 GCA_051819765.1 Nanobdellota archaeon | reverse complement strand
TTGTTCTGGGAATGGTTGGATACACTCCATTGCACAGGGCATGCTGATGCAGATGGCATGGAACTTATACAACAGTGTGCTCAATGTCCTTTTTGAAGAATGCTACTGAAATATTAACGCTCGAGCTAAAAGCCAAGAGTCTGGGCGATCCAATCAAGACTACACCTGGTTCCTATTGGACTATTATACCTGAACGGGCCGAGTAGAGAAAAAATCAGAACCAGCCCTTCTTCTGTTCGTCAAACTCCTTGATGAGCTGTTTCTGCTTGCGGGTAAGCTTGGTAGGCACCTCAACAGTGACGGTGACATGGATATCTCCTGATCCGTAGCGGTTGAGATGAGGCACACCCTTCCCTTTGAGGCGGAAGACGGTACCAGGTTGGGTGCCTGCAGGAATCTTCATCTTCACCGGCTCTGTGAGGGTCGGCACCTCAATCTCGTCACCGAGGGCTGCCTGGCTGAAGCGTATCTTCTGCTCCAAGAGCAGGTCATCACCCTGGCGCTGGAAGGTATCATGCGGTTTCACATGCAACACGACATAGAGGTCACCATGAGGTGCGCCTTTCTCTCCTGCTTCACCTTCGTTTTGAACCCGGAGGCGCATACCATGCTCCACGCCTTTCGGGATCTGGATCTCAATGTTCTTGTTTTTCTGGACTCTGCCATCACCATCGCACATGGGGCAGAACTCCTTGATCTTGTCACCAACCCCACCACACTCAGGGCAGGTGGAAGTTGTCTGGAACATACCAAAAGGGGTGCGTTTTGTCTTCTTGACATATCCCTGCCCGTGACAGGTCTCACAGCGCTTCACATCGCTTGGATTCTTCGCACCGGTGCCACCGCATTTTTCGCAAGTCTCCTGCTTGGGGACCAGGATAGTCTTGGTTACGCCAAAAGCTGCCTCCTCAAGGGTTATGTCAAGGTCAAAGCGAAGGTTGGCTCCTCGCTGGGGACCCCTTGGCCCACGACCACCAAAGGGATTGCCTCCAAAAAAACTTTCGAATATATCCTCGAAACCAAAGCCGCCGCCCATGAAATCCGAATAGTCAAAGCCTCCAAAGCCCTGGCCCTGCGGACCTTCTGAACCGAAGGTGTCATACTGCTGCCTCTTCTGATCGTCACTTAACACCCCGAAGGCCTCGTTGATCTCCTTGAATTTATCAGCAGAGCCTTCCTCCTTATTGATGTCAGGATGATATTTCTTTGCGAGCCGCTTATAGGCTTTCTTGATGTCGTCCTTTGAGGCGTTCTTGTCGACTCCCAGGATCTCGTAGTAGTCCTTGCTCATGATATACCTCTATATTCATTAAACGTCCTGAATATGTAATCCGGATTCTTTTTTAAAAGTGTTTGATAATCGAACCCGCCGGTTGCAACAGCTATCGAGTAGGCATTGTTTGCCTTTGCAGTCTGTATATCTGCCGGCGTGTCTCCAATGACGTACACCTCATCGAATGCCCGCCCATAGTGTTCTTCTGCCCTCTTCTTTGCGATCGGGACCAGATCTTCCCGTCTGTCAGCATCATCCCCGAAAGCACCGCAGTCAAAGGAGAGATTGACCCTGGCAAGTTTCATGTGCGCAATTTGCTGTATGTTGCCTGTGAGCAAGCCAACGGGATCCTCCAATTGTCCGAGGATGTTTTGGACCCCGGGCAACAGGACAATCTCTTCATCACCAATCCGCTGACGAACATACTCGACCATCTCGTCAATCACTTGCTTTATTTGAGATTCCGTGTATTCGATGCGGGCCTTGTCAAGCAGCTCCTGTATTATCTGCCAGTCAACCTTGCCAGGTGCTTCCCCACGGGAGACCCGCTTACCGAAGACCCGTGAAATGGCATGGGCGAAACTGTGATAATGGGTTGAAGAACCCTTGATAAGGGTCCCGTCAACATCAAACAAAAAAAGCCTCATTTCTTCTCTTCGTCATCCACGACCTCGGCGTCAACCACTTTCTCATCGTCGGACTTACCGGACTGATCACCGGACTGAGTACCTGACTGATCACCAGCTTCACCCTCCTGGGATGACTGCTGGTACATCTCGGTTGAGATCTCCTGGACCTTCTTGTTGAGGTCTTCCATCTGTTTCTGGATACCAGTCATGTCCTTCTTCTCTTCCTGAAGCATCTTCTTGAGTTTCTCAGCCTCATCTTTGACTTCATCAGCCTTTGTCTTATCGATCTTTCCCTCAAAGTCCTTCAGGAGCTTTTCAGTGGTATAGACAGTGGTATCAGCCTGGTTGATGAGCTCAATCTCTTCCTGCTTCTTCTTGTCCTCTTGCTGGTGGGATTCAGCCTCTTTCTTCATCCGCTCAATCTCTTCCTTTGAGAGGTTGCTCGAACCGCTGACCTGGATCTGCTGCTTCTTACCGCTTGCCTTGTCATGGGCTGAGACATTCACGATACCGTTTGCGTCAATGTCAAATGCGACCTCAATCTGAGGGACACCACGGGGCGCAGGTGGGATGCCGGTAAGGTCAAAGTGGCCCAGGAACTTGTTGTCCTTTGCCATGGGCCGCTCTCCCTGGTACACACTGATAGTCACTGCGGTCTGGTTGTCGGCGGCGGTGCTGAAGACCTGGGACTGCTTTGTCGGGATGGTACTGTTCTTCTCGATAAGTTTCGTGAAGACACCACCGAGGGTCTCGATACCCAGGCTCAGGGGTGTGACATCCAAGAGTAATACATCCTTGACATCTCCGCCCAGGATACCTGCCTGGATCGCTGCACCGACTGCAACAGCCTCGTCAGGATTGACTGACTTGTCACCTTCCTTGCCGGTAATCTCAGTCACAAGACGCTGGACTGAGGGAATCCGGGTGGACCCTCCAATAAGAATCACCTTATTAATCTCATCCTTTGAGACCTTTGCATCCTCCATTGCCTTGAGGGTCGGCTGCTTGAGCCGGTCAAGGATGTTCTCGATCATCTGCTCAAACTTTGCACGAGGAAGTTCTTTGTTAAGATGCTTTGGACCGGACTGGTCAGCTGTGATGAACGGCAGGTTGATGGTTGTCTTCTGCGAGCTTGACAACTCAATCTTTGCCTTCTCTGATGCGTCCTTCAAGCGCTGAAGAGCGGTCGCATCCTGAAGCAGATCAATACCAGTCTCCTTCTTGAACTCTTCGGCAAGCCAGTTTGTGATGAGATCATCAACATCATCGCCACCAAGGTGATTGTCTCCCTTGGTTGCCTTAACCTCAAAGACACCTTCGCTGAGTTCAAGGATTGATACGTCAAATGTCCCACCACCGAAGTCAAAGACAAGCACAGTCTGATCTTGTGCTTTGTCAAGACCGTAGGCAAGGGATGCAGCAGTCGGTTCGTTGATTATCCGCTGGACCTTGAGCCC
Source organism: Nanobdellota archaeon (assembly GCA_051819765.1). Taxonomy (GTDB): domain Archaea; phylum Nanobdellota; class Nanobdellia; order Woesearchaeales; family JACJVW01; genus JBNJGT01. The sequence continues at coordinate 6,405 of JBNJGT010000060.1, read as the reverse complement.
TGCAATCTCCCCTGCATCCTTTGTCGCCTGCCGTTGTGAATCGTTGAAATAAGCAGGAACAGTGATTATCGCATCAGTCACATCGGTTCCCAGATATGCTTCAGCGTCTTTTTTCAGTTTCTGAAGGATCATCGCTGAGATTTCCTGAGGGGTGTACTCTTTGCCCTCTACCTTTGCTTTGTAGTCAGTGCCCATATGACGCTTGATGCTTCTTACTGTGTGGTCAGGGTCTGTAACTGCCTGGTTCTTTGCGATCTGCCCGACGATACGCTCGTCATCCTTGATGGTCACAACAGAGGGTGTCGTCCGCGATCCTTCCGCGTTGGTTATGATTGTCGACTTTCCTCCCTCCATTACAGCAACTGCTGAAAATGTAGTACCAAGATCTATTCCGATTGTTTTTCCCATTTTCATTACCTCCTAGATGCTTTGATTTTGTTCATAGTGAGCGATCTTCTCCCGTATATGGTCGAAGTCCTCTCTATATATAAGAGGGCCGTGGCCAGGAATGATAACCTCAGCCAGGTCCAATACCTTTTTTGCACTCGCTATCTTCTCGTTCGTCTCATAGCCGGTGATGAAAAATTCCTTTGCGATGGTGTCTCCAGCGATCACGTATCTCTTGTCAGCCTGAACGAACACTGAGACATGAGGGTGCTTGTGTCCTGGTGTCGACAAGAGTCTCACTCCCTGTTGGATGTGGATATCCTCAATGTTCCCATACACATCAATACTCATGTCAGGGTTCCACCGCATCTGCCCGACTATGATTGCCGCGTTGCTGAACAGGTGGTTATTCATGCAGTGATCAAAATGCTCGTGTGTGTTGATCACCAGGTGGATATCCTCAGGTGTCAGGCCTTCTGCCTTGAGACCATCCAGGATCTCTTGCTCATGGCCATGATAGCCAGTATCCACTACAATATGCTTCTCTTCATCATTCTCTGCCTTAATCAGCGTAACTGAGGAACATATCGGATTGATGGTGGCAATGTAGCCCTGCTTTGGTTCCTGATTGGTGTGGACACCTTCCTTTATGAGAACAACCTTCATTCACGTTCACCTGCTTTTTTGATCTCATTGACCCGGTCCTCAGTCAGGATGGGCCGTTCCTTTTTCATGGCAACCCTGAAAGGCCGAATCTCTGTGACCTCAAGGAGCTTTACAACCTTATTGTAATCTATCGCTTGGCGATCCTCAATTGCTCCCATTGCCTCATAGAGACTCTGGTCTGTAGTCAGGAGCTTGATTGTCCCTGATTTGCACATGATGAGTGTCTCGATGCTCTCATCCAGACTCATCAAGTATTTGTAGATGGCTTCTGCCGTCAAGTACATTGATTGCTTTTGTTTCATCATTAATCACCCTGTATCTTATCTCGCAGGTTCTTATCCTTGACCAGCTGATGTATCCATCCCCCTTCAATGGTGGGAACAACTCTCGTTCGCGCAGCCCATTGCCGCAGGGAGGATATTGTGTCGCGTACGCAGTAATTCAGGTAAAACCACTCGGTTATGGCTTTGCCGTGTCTGCTGCAAGTACCAATCCTGCAATGGAATGGTTTCATTTCATGGATGCTACAGCCCTGCTCATAAAAGATACAGGGGCCGAATGGTTCCTTAGTAATCTTTGGCTTGTGAAGGGTGGTCGCAAATACGTCCACTTCAACAAGGTATCTGTCCTTCAATTCTTCCTCACTGATACCCAGGTATCCTGCGATGCGTGGGATGTCTTCGGGCAGCACGTAGCCTGCGGCATATTGGCAGCAACCACCACAGTTATTGCACACTGAGCCCAGCTCAAGAATCGTTTCCCTGGGTGTCTGTCTTGTTACGTTTACCAACTTTCACCTTAGCAGGACGGATCACCTTGCCATGCAGCGTGTATCCTTTCTGGAATTCCTGCAGGACGATGTTGTCCTGGTCACTCTCTTCGGTGAGGAGCGCTTCATGACAGGTAGGGTCAAATTCCTGCCCCAAGCAGTCTATCTCTTTGATGCCTTCATCCTGGAGAAGCTTCCTGAACTGATTGAATATCATCTGGACTCCTTTGATGAATTCATCCTTATCCTGGTCATTCTTGAGTGCGAGGTCGATGTTGTCGATGATGGGGAGGAGTTTCATAACAAATGCTTTGGTGGAGGTCTTGATAATATCTTCGTATTCTTTGTGGGTTCGCTTGCGGTAGTTGTCAAACTCTGCCTGGAGCCGTTGGAGCGAGTGGGTCAGGTCCCTGATCTGCTGATCTTTTGGATCCTCTTGAGGCTGCTCGGTTTCTGGGCTTTCGTCCTGTGCATCCCGGTTTTCCATCTCGTCCTTTGCCCGGTTTTCCATCTCGTCCTTTGCCTGGTTTTTCTCTTCCATATATATCACCAAAAAAAATTAAAAAAAATTTACATCATAGGCATGCCGCCCATTCCGCCCATGCCACCCATACCGCCAGGTGCACCACCTGAGTTATCGTCGTTTTCCTTGGGTATGTCGGTGACAAGCGCTTCTGTGGTCAGAACCATGGATGCGATGCTTGCTGCGTTCTGAAGCGCAGAGCGTGTAACCTTTGTCGGATCGATGACACCTGCCTTGATGAGGTCTTCAACAACACCTTTCTTTGCGTTGTATCCGACATTGTCGTCCTTTTCCTTGCGGAGCGTATCGACAATCAGAGCCGGTTCTTCCCCAGCGTTTTGGGCCAACTGGCGTAGTGGGAAAGAGAGGGATTCTTTCACGATCTTAAGGCCGATCATGCGATCCCCTTCCAACTCAACATCCACAAGCGCATCTGCTGAACGCAAGAGAGTCACACCGCCACCAGCAATGATGCCTTCCTCAACTGCCGCACGGGTCGCGTGGAGGGCATCGTCGATACGGGCTTTCTTCTCTTTCATCTCAGTCTCGGTCGCAGCGCCCACGTTGATGACAGCAACGCCACCAGAGAGCTTGGCAAGCCTCTTTTGCAGGTCTTCCTTGTCAAAATCAGAGTCCGCAAGCTTGATCTGGGACTCGATCATCTCCACACGCCGGGCGATATCCTGTTCTTTTCCCAGTCCATCAACAATGATAGTGTGGTCCTTTGTTGACCGAACCTTCTTAGCACGACCAAGATCCTCGAGGGATATGGATTCAAGCTTTAGCCCCTTATCCTCGGTGATCAGTTTTCCACCGGTAAGGGTGGCGATGTCCTCGAGCATGTCCTTTTGGTCGTTACCAAAGCCTGGCGCTTTGACTGCGCATGTCTTGAGTGCGCCCCTGAGCTGGTTGATGACCAGGGTCGCAAGTGCCTCGCCTTCCACATCCTCAGCGATGATGACAAGTGGTCGGCCCTGTCCGGAGACTTGCTCAAGAATCGGGACAAGCTCCTTCATGGTGCTGATTTTCTTGTCATAGATGAGGATATATGGGTCCTCCAACACAGCTTCCATCTTTTCAGAGTCAGTCGCCATGTATGGAGACACGAACCCCTTATCAAACTGCATTCCCTCAACAATGTCAAGGCTTGTCTCGAGAGATTTTGCCTCTTCAACAGTGATTACTCCTTTGTGGCCGACCTTCTTCATCGCGTCTGCGATGAGCTTTCCAATCTCAGGGTCGTTGTTTGCCGAGATGGCAGCAACCTGGGCAATCTTTTCCTGATCCTTGACTTCAATGCTCTTTTTCTTGAGGTACTCAACAACCTTTTCGGTTGCCTGGTCAATGCCACGCTTGATCTCGATGGCACTAGCGCCAGCGGCAATATTCCTGAGTCCTTCTTTCACGATCGCCTGAGCCAGGATGACCGCTGTGGTGGTTCCGTCGCCTGCAATGTCCTGGGTCTTTGTTGCTACTTCTTTTACCAGCTCACAGCCCATGTTCTCGTACGGGTCTTCCAGTTCAATCTCCTTTGCGATGCTGACTCCATCATTGGTGATGGTGGGACTGCCAAACCCCTTATCAAGTACGACATTACGACCTTTTGGCCCAAGTGTCACCTTCACGGTGTCTGCAACAGTGCTAATCCCCCTCAACAGGGTCTGTCGTGCTTTATCATCATATCTAATCTGTTTTGCCATTTCTCATTCACCCCCATACAGCTAGGACATCCTTGATATCCATGATGAGATATTTCTTGTCTTCTACAGTTATCTCGGTACCAGCATAGGATTCAAAGATCACAGTGTCTCCTGCTTTTACCGGGATATCTTTCCCATCTCCTACCGCAACAACCTTGCCTCGATAGGTCTTCTCCTTTGCAGTATCAGGGATGTAGATTCCGCCCTTTGTCTTTTCTTCAAGTTCTTCCCGTTCGAGTAATACACGGTTACCCAATGGTTTTACATTCATTCTATCCCTCCTTTGATATTCACGGTGGTCGGACCTGTCCGCACACTGTTGGCTTAAGGTCGACGGATGAGCAAAGATATGTGAGGTTGTATTTAAACCTTCCTTTTTTTGTCGAACTAAATTCAACAAAATCTTAGAACAGGACCTTATATTTAAAGGTTGTGGAAAAGTTTATTAACAAGCAATACACCTGCACACCCCATGAGAGAGTTCCAAAAGATCACCATTGTCTGCAGCCAAAAGCCGGAGACAAACAATATCAACAGCAAACTGCAGTGGTTTGGCACCTCGCTGGGGCTGTTCACCCTACGGGACAAGGACAAGTCGTACTATCGGATCTTCATCGAACTGATAAAAGGGGCCAAGCACAAGAAGCGCATGACCTCAGATGGCCTGGCTGAGCAGTTGAACCTATCACGAGGCACGGTTGTCCACCATCTCAATAAGCTGATAGACGCAGGGATAGCAATACCCATGAAGAATACATACATGCTCAGGGTGGATAAACTCACTGAACTCATTGATGAACTAGAACGGGACCTGATGGAATCACTCAAAGATATCCGTAGTGTCGCAGAGGAACTTGATACATGGCTCGGACTGTAAAAAAGACAACATTGCTGCTGATCATCTCGCTCCTATTTCCCCTTGTCAATCTCTCCCTTACAGTACCGTACCTGCCAACCTTACGTCGTATGGGTTATGACCCGGCCCTTGGCACGATTTATGCGTATATCCTCATCTTATGGCTATTCCTGGCAGGATCCCTGATACTGGCAAAAAAGCTTAAACTGAAGATTCCAGTGATGAAAAAACACAGGCATAAGCTCATATTCTTTGTCTCGCTTATCGGGATCTGTTTTGGCATCCTTTTCTATGGTGAGGTACAGGCAACCCCAAGCCTGGCACTGCTCGTCTTGTTTGTGGCAGCAGCAGTTGTGGAAGAATACTATTTCAGAGGGATGCTGATGAGTTATTTCTCACGGTATGGAAACCTTATCCAGGCAGCATTGTTCTCACTCATGCACCTGCGATTCGCACCATTGATGCTTATCGCCTATTTCGTATTTGGCCTTGCCATGGGTTATCTTCGAAAGAATGGAGTGTTGTATCCCATAATCGCCCATGGGCTTGCCAACCTGACCCAGTTTCTGCTACTGAGCATCACATTCGTATGACAAGCAATGGCACAACCAAATCAAAGATATCGGTGTACACAGAATACATGAGCGCGATATGAAAGGTCATGGGAAGGTTCTGAAATTCCTGATCGAGCTCATCACGTTCATTGAGGAATTGCTCCATCATGCCAGGTTTGAACCGATAGAATAACTCGTAGAATTCCCGGACGCAGATGACCAAACGCTCGACCACAGGATGCTGTTCAACAGGACAGGGATTCTCACGGGCATAAAGACCCAGTCGCTTGAACCCATCGGCAATCTCCTCCAACTGTTCAACTATGTAATAGAGTGCCTTTGATTTGCCAAACTCAATCTGGTCGCGTTTGTTGAGCGCTCGCCTGCAAAAGTCCGCGTGGCGATTGATATTTTGATCCTGATTGCCGAGAGAATTGAGCAGATCAGCATCATTCTTTTGTATGCCGATAAGACAATCAGAGCACAGATTCGTCACCATGTGAAACATACGCTTGAGAATGGTGGAAAATTCATCATGGTTCAGAGGAGATATGGATTTTGCCCGCAGGAAGCTTCGCCCAACTTCGATGATCTCAAAGCCCAGGAACTCATCATTGATAAGCTTTTGGACCCTTTCAAGCTGGCCAGGGTCCTCGGTATAGACCTCAACCTCATCAAACCCGCTGATGTAGAGTGCAGCCAGCGCCCGATGGGTGAGCTTGATGAGCGCGTTGATATCAACAGAACGCCGCTTTGTCTCCATGTCCTTGGTTGTGGATATGATAAGACGATTGCCATCAGGATTCACCTCAACCTCATCACCCTTGTCCAGGTTGTAGTTCGTTGCCCAATCGCGTGGCAGGGAAATGGTAAGAGATGATTTTCCCCTTAGAACGATCTTTCTGCGCATATAAGTAATAAAACAAATAGAATATATAAACATTCTCTCA
>JBNJGT010000059.1:0-10013 GCA_051819765.1 Nanobdellota archaeon | reverse complement strand
GATATCTTGGTTCATTTTGGAACTGTTGCTCAAAAACAACATTTCCCTCATTACACATAATGACTCCATAAATTGTCTTTTTATGGACGTCAAGTCCTACATATTGCATGCTTTCCATTCTCTTAACCTCCAATTTTCACCTTTTTGCAAGGTGAAAATGAAAGCGAGGTTAAAACATGCAATCATAAGGCTGACAAATCCTCGGGGATTTATATCACTTTTGGTCAAATGAGAACGTGAATGTTGTCCCCTCGTTGAGTTTACTGTCCACGCGTATCTCAGACTGGTGCATCTCAAGGATAGACTTGACGATGGAAAGGCCAAGGCCAGTGCCGCCATACTTGCGTTCCACAGACTCATCAACCTGGGTGAAGCGATTGAAGATGTAGTCGATGCGCTCCGCGGGGATACCGATACCCGTATCAGCCACATGCACGATTGCTTTATTGTCTTTCTCTTCTATGCTGATGTTTATGGATCCTTCTTCAGTGAATTTGATTGCGTTAGCGATCAGATTGAGAAATACCTGCTTGATCTTGTCGAAATCAATCTCAACATTCACTATCTTTGGACCCGAATAAGAGAGTTTGAGCCCCCTCTTGTGGGCGATGATTTCCTGCTCTTCAATACATTCGTTTATAAGATACACAAGGTTGACTTTCTCATAATTGATATGGGCCTTTCCTGCCTGGATCTGCGTATAGAGAAGCAATGAATTGATCAGGTGCTGGAGTCGTGTCAGGTTATTATAGGATATCTCAAGCCCCTTTTTTTGTTTTTGAGTGAGTTTTCCGAATCTTTCAGAAAGGATATATTCCACATAGCCTTTAGCAGAGACCAATGGTGTGCGTAGTTCATGGCTGATGTTTGCGATGAAGGCTGATTTTGCTTTTGCCAACTCTTTGAGTTCCCTGTTCTGCTCTTCCTCTTCTTCAAAGAGTTTTGACATCTTGGCAAAGAGAAGCGAATTAGTAAAGCCCACTGTGATTGAGTTCTTGATTCGTTCCAATAGCTCAATATCAAAATGGGTATAATGCCTGTGATTCTTCTTTTTCTCAAGGTTTATAATACCTATAAGTCGTCGCTCAAAGATGAGGGGCACACAGACCTGGGCATTGATATCTTGAAAGTACTTTTGGGCTACTGCAATTGTTGCCTCATCCAGTCTCTTGTCTTTTAGCATGCTTCGGTCAACCGTAAATCCATGGGTTTCCAGATAGAGGTAAAATTTTTTGTATTGTTGGAAATTGGTGATTCCCTTTTGGGTATCTTCCGGGTTCATGAATTGGTAATCAGATTTCTCATCACTGTAAAGGATTATTGAGGCATTCACAGCTTCCATGTATTTGATGATGATAGTCTTTATCTTGGCTGAAAAACTGTCAATCTCCTCCAATAGGACAATCTCTTGGCTCATTTGTGAGAGGACAGTGTTCATGTATGCGTGTTTTTTCCTGAATGAGAATTCATTGAGTGCCACGCCTCCCAATGCAACAATTGCCCCACCCGCAAGTATCTCTGGTATCATTTTATGAGTTTTCTCATGGTATCGACAAAATCTTTTGCATCACTGTAATGGCGATCATAATCTTTTCCTGAGATGCTTTGCACCTCCCGGCGCTTGATATGCTTAGCTAGATGATAGAGATTACGAAAGATTGCCACGTATTTTTGCTGGATCTTTCCTGCCCTGTACAGTTTATGATCAAGCAAATCTGCTACATGGGATGGGCTGGGAGGTATCTCTCCATGCTTCATGAGTGCTGCATGTGCTGAGTCAAGAACAGCCCAGTACAGATCAAGCACTCCTTGCATGACATGCCACTGCGCATTATGCAGGGTCTGTGGTGCCCGGGAGTAATAAGACCAGATCGATTCCCAGGTTGGTCTGATCCTTCCCTGATATAATAATGTCTGCAATGGTTCGAATACGCCAGTATCAATGATAGGGAATCCGTCCCGCAGGATGTTGATCACGATAGGGTCTCCATTTCGCACAAGATCCCAGAAATTGGTGAATGCTAATGTTGTGATATGGAGTTTCTCTGAGGTCTGGCTCGCATGCTTCTCTGCAATGAGCCGATAGGCCTCTGAGCTTTCATTTGAGATCTCAAGTGTCAGATCATTGACAATGATGAGGATGTCGATATCGCTTTTTTTTGACGGGCTTTGCTTGTTGTGATAATGCTTAGCATGGCTGCCAAAAAGTACCACTGCCTTTATGAATTCACCGAACTCATCGTAAATCTTACGGGTAAACTCTCTTGCGACCTCAATCTCATGATTAGCATAATTCTTATGGAAATGAGACTCTTTTTTACGTACATTGAACTCCATACACGACCCCAGGTGTTTCACACGCTTTACCCTTTTTATATATTTTTAACTATTAAAGAATAGTAATCTCGCTGCCACGGCCAGTCCTCCAAGCACAAGAACGCCGAAGCTCCCCAGTTTTTTCCATGGGAATGGCCTGGCAGGTGTATCAGGGGCTGTGAGGCGCAGGTGGGTCTCCAGTGAGGTGGTGTTATGCCGTCCCTCAAATCTGACTGTTGCATCAGATGAGATCCCGCTGATCTCCACTATGGCCCGTTCATGGGGGGCTATCCGTGTCTCTACAATGCTTGAATTGATTGTCAGACCCCAGGGATTAGGGTTATGTAATATCACGAAGTGTGACTCCTCTGAATCATTGAAATGGATATGGCTTGGTGCGATTCCCAGGCCTGCGCCGTGCGCCAGAGACACGCATAAGAGAAAAAGAAAGGCCCTCATTGGGCAACCACCAGGATCTCACCGTTTTGAGAACCATCTGCACGAAGGCTCAGTCCAAGGGACTCTTCCACATCCAGGGAAAGCTCATGTTGTTCTGTAAGGGAGAACCAGGCATACCCAGTCACCTTATATTCCATCTCTTCCGATAACAATCCAGTGGATAAGATCCTGATTGAGAGGGGAACATTCCCGATGTTGCTGATAGTTGGCCGCATATCCGTTGCCATATCAGTATCTCCTCGAAGCTCGTGCGTGAATTCCACAGCAGGGGTGTCAAGATCAAAGGCCCGCAGGCTCAGGACCTCATAGTTGATGGTCATGTTGACCCGTTGATTGGCCCAGATATCAAATGAATACATGCCCGGCGACATACTGTATGGTATATCCAATTCCGCCCTATATCTGCAAGGGGCGATAGTCTGGATATCCGACGAAGGAACGGTTGTTATGTTTGTTCCATTGCAGTTTCGGACTGTGAATGAAACAGCTGCATGACGGGTCTTTCCAGGAGACGGCGACAGTTGGACTCCCTCGCTTGGGAGGTCATCCGGAAAACTCACATTGGTGATTTCTATGGCATCACTCGTGACCGTCACCTGCATGCGTTTGCTTAGCTGTGAATGGGGCAAGTATGCATCGTAAGCAAAGTCGACAGAATTGTCGTCTGAATCCGCGCCTGTGCGCACGAGCGGACCCTCATCTTCCGGCGCAGGTGAACCCTCATAGTATTCACTGAATTGGTGCTCCCCCCAGCCAACCACGTCTTCAAAAGCCGGTCCTCGGACCCTGACACCATCAGGCCCGTTCTGCAGGTCCAGATTGGTGACGATATCCGGTGTAGGAACCACTGCTTCTTCACCGATCAGAAGATATTCATCCTTACCCAGGACCTCAGTCCCACCTGTCCATTCCCACGTCCATGAATCTTCAGAGACACCATTTCCGGTCTCCAGCGTGACATTCGCAAGGGATACCGCGTCACCATCATTATGGATCTCCACCCATTCATGCCCATCATCAGCACCCGTGGGATTGTAATTGACTCCTGAGATCAATATCTGTCCCATCGCAATGGGGACCAAAAGTACTGCCAAAAGATATTTCATAGCTATCACCTCAGGTTTGAGAGCTAATGCCGCTTAATAACTCTTAGCTGAGAGCTTTTGAAAGAATTGCAGTTCACTTGGAATTTCGCGGTTCGGCATAGAAGATATTATGCTTCGTGCGGGTGACCCGTGCCTTTACCCGTCCAGAGCCATGGCACGGGACCACAGTGATCAGCCAATCCTTATGGCTCCCAATCTTCTCGTTTGGTAATCGTCCCTCGCAGACGAGTGATACATCAATGATATCCCCTTTCTTGAAAGGAGTCTTATACGTCGGTGCTGGATGGATACCAAAATCCGCGGGCCCCAGGATCAGTTTCATGTCATATGTCTTTTCAAGTCTTTCAAGATGAGTGTAGAATTTCTTAAACTCCCATGCCTTGGTAGGCCGCTTACCATACTTGTAAGACAGGAAATTCTGGATACCAATCCGCTCATCCAATTTTTTTGCAAGTTTCACCAGCTCTTCTATATCCTCTTCGTTATATCCGGGTACCAGGATAGGGGCGATGACAAGCTCAGCCTTTCCTGCAATATACTGGATCATCTCCATGACATGGGAGAGCTTGTACGGGCATCCTGCAAGCTGGGTTGCCTTATCTTGCGTGACCGCATCAATGGAGACGTTAAACTGAGTAAGCCCTGCTTCCACCAGCTCATCAACTTTTCTCTTTGTGAGAAGAGTCGCATTGGTATCCATGGACACCCGCGCTACCTCACTCACACCTGAGACAAGCTTCACAAGATCTGAATAGAGAAGAGGCTCTCCCTGCGGCCCGATATGCGCCTCGCAGTCAGTGTTCTTGAAGTGTACAAGTTTTTTGAACTCATCAATCATATAGTCTGCATCAACCACAAAATCCATGAGTCGGCGATCCTCATTCACAGAGCAATAGATGCAATCAAGGTTGCACCCGGTTATCGGCCGTAATTCGATAAGATTCGTTCCACGGTCAATCAGCCCGAAGGCATTGGAGCCGAACAGGGGGAGGTCATGCACGAACAGCGCTGGTCTGTTCGTCCCCCGCACACGCAAGGTGTTCAATCCCCTGGAGATGGCGTTCTCTATCTGGCGCTCTGCTTTTCCTGAAGCGGACAGCACGCCGTCCGATACAGTTGCCCCCTCTGGCTTTTCAAAACGAAAAGAGAACCGTCGCATAAAAACTGCTTCGATCTCGTCTCCTTCATCGATAAAAGTGATATTCTCAAACTCAAAATCCATGTTCCCCAAGAGTCCCTTCCCATTTTTAAGGCTTTGCCAGATACTGAGTTCTCTTTTTATAAGTCAGTAATGATCTTCACACATACCAGAAAAATCTCATCCAAAGGATATTCAACATGATTGATCAGTTTCTTATTTGGATACGCTCTCAAATAATCCGCCACATTATCTCTTTTCAATAATGCTCCATATACCTGCACATCTTTCTTAGAATAGGTTGGATCCAAATCGATAATTATCTCCCTTTTCTTCAACTGGTCACCTTGGACCTCATAGTCCTCTTGGGGCGCACAGGCAAATAGATTTTTCTTTCCTTCACGAATAGATGCGCTATCATACCCTTGGAAATGCCTCCGTGTAAGGGGGTGCTCATCCATTTCCCCCAGCCGGATTGTTTCTTGCTTGTAACCTGGATATAACTTTTCTACTAGCACTTCCTCATCCTTCAATGTCTTATCTCTAATCTTGGCTAAGTGAAAAATTGATGGTTGCGTTTCATTAGCTTCATGATGTGTGCCATGGAATTGATAAAATGTCTGGGTATTTAGATAAAAGTGTGAAAATATGCTGTAGTCCCCAGAAGGCTTTATGCTGATTTCTTGAAGAAAGTAGTATCTCCCTTTATGCTTACAATAGATTCCCAGATGTAAGGTATTGTCGATATTGATTATCTTCATGGCGTAGATGATCTTACAAGCGTATCTTCAAAGAGTCCTTCCCAATTTTTAAGGCTTTTCCCGGGCCCACAGGATATGCTCAAAATTAATTTACATCCTTTCATTCTCACAATCGATGGGTGCATTTTCCGATGCGCTAAACATTTTGTATGACCGGATCAACACCGATTGGGTCATCATTGGCAGCAGCAGCCTCTACCTGCAGGGGGTTGAAGTAAAGCCGCTGGACATCGACATCCTTAGTGACCATGCCCATGATATCGGAGCGAATCTTAGAGAATATGAGGTCAGACCAGTAACCTACAGCAGGGCTGGCATCTTTGAGTCAAGCTTTGGCGAATATTGCATAAATGGCTTGAAGGTTGAGATAATGCAAGGCCTCAAAATACGCGTGGGTGACGAATGGATGTCCTTTGCAGAGGGGGTACTCCCGAAGATGGTTGATTACAGGGGATTTCGGGTGCCGGTCCTCCCTTTGGAGAATGAACTCGATGCCTACGAGAGGATGGGCCGCCCGAAGGATCAACCCAAGATACAAAGGATTCGCCAGTACCTTGACTCTCAGGCACCAAGATAGTCATTTGGTCCTGTGTAAGCCTTTGGAAAACTGCAAGGAAATATTTATCAATTATCACAGATTGCTACACCCTATGTACAAGTACCTTCTCCCTCTGTTGCTGCTCCTTGCCGGCTGTGAGGAGGTGAATCTTTTCATCGCAGCAGACGCAGGCACAGACGCGATCCGCGTGATCTACTTGTCTGAGGAGGATGTGGATGAGCTTTCCAGGCAGGCGATCCAGCATTATGATCAGCAATACAACATATCAGCACAACACACCCAACTGATCAGGATGCTGGTTGATCGTGATAATATCAAGGTCTATGACAGCGACACAGTCAATGCCTTTGCCATGGGTGATGGGTCCATCCGGATATACAGGGGGCTTATGGACCTCATGACCGACGATGAGATCCGCTTTGTGGTGGGTCATGAGATTGGCCACGTGGAGAAAGGCCATGTCCTGGAGAAGATGCGGGTAGCATATGCCACAAGCGCCGCTCGAAAAGGCTTGGCCTCCCTTAACAACGATGTCGGCCAGGTTGCCCGCTCAATCGTAGGGGATTTTGCAGTAAGGCTTGTCAACGCCCAGTTCTCCCAACAGGAGGAGCGTGAAGCTGATGATTACGGTCTTTGGTATATGCAGGAGCATGGGTATAACGCCAGTTCCGCAGTGACAGCCCTGGAGAAGATTGGAGGCAGTGACTATACCTTTCTCTCAAGCCATCCTGCCCCCATGGAACGCGCAGAGCGCCTGAGAGGCAAACTTTATAACCCCAGTTCCACTCTTCCTGATAATGGAACTCTACCTTGAAGGTAAACCCGCAACCTATGGTGAGTTGTTTGAGGCATTCTATCAACCGCTGAACAGGCTTATTGACTATAATAACCTCTCACACCTGAGCCTCGGCTGGGGTCAGGCCCGCACACCCGACAGTCGGGAACAGGCTAATCTCAAGAATGAATGGTTCAGTCAGGTAAAGCACATAGATGCCATAGCCAGATTCGAAGGTGAAGAGCTTCGGGTGAAACCTCGGACCAATTTCGCCCCCTCTGCCCCAAAACGGCCAAACATCCTTCACCTCAAGGATGAGCACGGCACACGCTACATCCTCCGTGAGGCCCGCACCTATGATACCGACTACCTCCAGCGACGGTTTGCAGAAAGGGTGGAATCCTACCCTGCCCTCTCTGAGTTCTCATTTGACTTCTCCTCCTACAATACCTATCAGAGACCTCCTGAGGACGTGCTCTATCCTGTATCAGAGCCAGCGCTCATACGCCATCTTCATTCCTTCGATACAAGGATTGCCCCTCCACTCACTATCCTGGAGGACAATGGCATCATGTACTTCCTCCGGGACTTCTATCCAGTACTGGAGGACTCAAGCCTGGACCTTCAGGTGGTAGCAGAGCACCTTGCCCGATATCACTCCCTGGGTCTGGTTGATCTCATTGACCGGGATGTCCGTCATTACTGCCTGGATGACTCACTCATGTATAACTACGATCTGGATTTCCAGGTCATAACCTCTTCCCAGCGCGCAATCAACACTGACCTGGGTGATTTCCGCCATAAGATACTGATTTCTGATGAGCTGTTTCTCACCGAGGAGATGGCTGATGAGATCATGGACCTCCACGATGAGGAATTGGACCGAATCAGTTTCCAACAAAAAACTTTATAAAAGGCACCCTGCTTCTTTTACGTAAAGGGGACGTAGCTCAGCCTGGGAGAGCACTAGACTGAAGATCTGATGAGGCTCTCGCCAATGACTAGCAGAGATCTAGGTGTCCGGGATTCAAATTCCCGCGTCCCCATCTTAGTAGTCGGTTTTCTCCGAAAGAATTAAATAGTAGAATCACCAAAATCCTTAAAAACTATATAGGTGATTCGTGTATGGGAAAAGTTGTAGCAAAGGCTGGCGTAAAAAAGGAACCAGGCTACCTTTACTTTCTGGATAAGAGCGGGAACGTTTCAAGGGTTGAGATGGCTCGTGCAGGCAAGAAAACAAGCCGAAAGAAAGAAGTGGTTGCAAAGGTTGGCGTTGAGAAGGAAGAAGGGCATCTCTATTACATTGATAAGAACGGCAACGTAGCATCCGCAAAGATGGTTCGTGGTGGCCGCAAGAAGAAAAAGAAAGCAGTCAAGAAAGCCACCAAAAAGGCTACTAAAAAGAAGACGAAGAAGACCAAAAAGAGGAGATGATTAATCTCCTTTTAATTCATTCAATTTCTTTTCATTCTGTTTGATCAGACGCAGTTGCCGCTGGATGATATCTCGTGCGTCACTTTGAAGACTCAGTGAGTGTGATTCTCCCCTTTCTATACTCAGGATCAGGTTTTTGACATCCTTGAATATCTTATAAGGGAAAAAGTACTTGATTGAGTGGTATTCTTCCGGAAACAGCCTGATCTGGTTCTGGAGCAAAAAGAAGTTTCGTGTGAAATATTCGGATGAGTAATTCTTCAGGCAGTTCAGACGAAAATCGATGGCGCGTTGTATACGCTCAAACTCATCCTCTTCGAAATAGTTACGTCCCGAAAATATCATGTATTCAAGCAAAGCTTTGAACTCGCTGCGTTTTTCTTCGTCATCAACAATACGAAGGCGAAGTACATCAAGCAGGATGTTAGGGTCATAGGATTGTTGCAGATACTCCACGAAGGATTGAAAATTCTCCTTGGTCAGTTCCCCTTGTTCCAGTTTTCCTGCCAAAAATTCATACACTGCACTTTTCAGGCTTTCCTCAAGCTCTGAGACCATTACTCCTGAAAAATCCCGATGATGCAGCAATTGAGAGAGGAAGTCAAAGCTCGAGTTAATGACTCGCTTGACCTTTTCCGAGGGGCTTCCAAGATAATTGTATTGCTCATCGAAAAGGTAGGATTTGATGTCCAGATTGTGAGAGAGGGTATACAAAGTGACTGATAATACGATATCCTGGACCTCGCCATCCCCATGTTCCTTTATGACGTCATAGGTTTTGGATTTCAGTTCTTTAGAATACGTCTTGACAGCTGATAACCCCATACACACCCTCTTTTTTATTATACGACTGTCTTAGGGCATTTCATATATAAATGTTTTCATCCAGACCGTCGGATTCGGTTTCTGAAGTAGAATAGTATGAAGATCCAGAAGGCAAGCTGGAACAATTCGTTCCCTATCCCCGTCGCAAGGGTGTTAATCTGTTCCACCGTCTTTTCACCTGTGTTCTGCATGCCAAACAAGATTATCCTGTTGATGATATCAAGAAAATTTTTTGCGGCAAACAGGGTAGTCCCTGAGATAAAATACATCCAGGCCGATGGGTTCCGTCTCCACCACAGGACTGCTCCAGTAAATACAAGTGCTGATGCGGCCATGGCAGCAAATCCAATGATGCTGTCAAGGGGGGAAGAAATGACTCCCACATCAAATATCTTGCCAAGTATGTATCTGACCGACTGGTATCCCCAACTCGAGAACTGGGTTACGGTGATGAAGAACAGCAGGATGAGCAGAATGCGATCTGTTTTCGATTCCATATAGTATTTACCCAAAATTATCTATTTAAAGGTTTCTATCCGAGGTATGTAATTAGTCTGTTTTTATGCACTGTAGTATAGAAAAATCTACATTGAAGTTCTTTCATAACATTTGCGAATGAACAAGAAAGAACTAAGAAAGC
>JBNJGT010000058.1:0-10248 GCA_051819765.1 Nanobdellota archaeon | reverse complement strand
CTTGTCGATGATTGTATACAAGCCGAAGAGGCGGCTTTTCAGTTCAGATGGTATCTCTGAGAAATGCAGGAGCCTCAGATAATAGCAGATGAACTTGACGATATTGTCATGATAGTCATAATTCTTTGCGTGAAACGCCGCAAAGTCTCCATCCATGGCACTGATGAACTCCTCAAGATATTCCTTGACCAGGTAATAGATCCGCCGTTTGATCACATCGATTTTAGCTGCTTCATCCTGGCTCATGAGGCTCTGGATGACGATCTTGCCCTTTGTATGGGAAGTGATCTCCATCCCGATGAACCGCTCGATAAGCCGCTTGATGTGCTGGTCAACCGGAACTAGATTCTCTCCCTTTTTCTTGTAATCAAGCAGGGTGGGGTTAGTGTACTTGACAACAATCTCCTCCACACCCTGGCGATAGAACTCGTGGAAGAAGCGGTTCACCATCATCTTATTGAACCGATCAAGGTTAATGACTGTCTTTTTGATGCGTTTGTTTGGTTTGCCCACGGAGATAGTAAGATCCGTATCCTGCTCAGCAAGAGTGAGCTCATCACCCGCCGTAAGCCCGTGTCGTTTTACCCATCTGCTGGGAACACTTACCGTCAGTGTATTTTGGCCCACCCTATTCAGTTTACGCTTCATACATCTAGAATTCTTTGCAAGATATATATATATTTTTCGTATATGTATTTACTTCACCTTAGAGAACTCGTAATCAGCAACGGCATTGCCCAGATAGCTGGCAGCGATTTTCTTACACTCTTCCACACAAGTCTCTTCATCCATGCCGTCCACGTGGGCGGCTGTCGCCCCACCAAACAATCTTTCCATCACTTCTTTACACTGCTCTTTCTTCTTTGCCATATTTTCTACCCCTAATTTTACAAACGTGCCACAGGAGATTTATAGGTTTTTTTTTGCTGGTGCTATAAATATATACTGGTAATTATGTAATGGGAAAAATATTATATATTTTCAAGTAAATAATCAAAAAGGGTGATAAAATGTATAAACTGAATCCGCCTGCGGCCTGCCCTATTTACGGGCCGAAACCGATGGACTTCTATGGGGAGATGCGAAGGTATGAAGATAGCCTCCAGGAGAGGCTTGGGCATGATGGGGTTCCTGATTTTAGAACTCCTATTGAGCGGCACATAGATGAACAAAGGAAACAAAACAGACAAAGTAGACTATACTTGCTTCCACCGGATCAATCTAAGGGCTTATGAACAAAACTAGATGGAATGGCACCCCCAATACCTGGGTACTGCCATTCGGCAGGTTACATGATCCTTTATGGCGACCATATCAGGGGGGGCCAAGACAAATCCAGTCTACAAGGTTCTCGCCAGTTGATCGTGCCTGGTTAAAGGGCGAGAGTCAAGACAAAAACACGGTAATAATTCCGGGTATGATGGTCTTCTAAAATATGGTGGCTGTTTTTTTATTATTTTTGCCAAAAGCAAGATTCTTCGCATCCTCTGGAACAAGTAGAGTTGACCTCCCAAAGGATGTTTCCGGCAAATCTCTAAAATAACCTTTCTGAGAGTAAGATTCTGGCGGTATGGTTTCTAAATTCCCATACGTTCTATCTTTTCCGGAAATAAATACGTAATTACCTATAATAATTATAATTGGCAAAAGTATTTATATCTTTAATGAAATATATACACTATGCCCGAAAAACAAACGGAGGGGAAACATGAAGGACAACACATTGCGGCTCTTGTCGCATTTTAGGCGAAATGCCCGGGAAACCCTGACGAAGATCAGCCGACGGACAGGCATTCCGGTATCCACCATCTTTGACCGGTTGAAGGATTTCGAGCAGACTATCATCAGGAAGCACACCTCTCTGATCGATTTCAACAAGCTTGGGTATGTGACCCGTGCAAACATAACACTGAAGTTCGATAAGGAAGACCGGCAAAAGGCTGCCCAATACCTCCAGAGTCACATGAACGTGAACAGCCTCTACAAGATCACAAACGGCTTTGACTACATGGCAGAGGTTGTCTTCAAGAACCTGTTTGAGCTCGAGGAGTTCAGGGAGGAGCTTGAGGAACGGTTCAACCTGCACAAGATCGACATGCACTTCATAATTGATGACATCAAACGCGAGGAATTCATGGCAGATGAGGCGTTGCTTGATATGCTGGAGAATATCGAGTGAATTCCAATAAAGCAGAAAGATTTTCAACGAAATGGCAAAATCTCCATTCTTTTCTTAGGAGATTTATTTAAGGATCGAAACATAACAAAGGTTAGCCTAAATGGGGGCAAAGACTGCACTTAGCGGGAGCTATGGAGGTTAAAAAATGGAACACATAAAGAGAATATTTAATCCAAAAACATACGAGCACTTTAACAATATGCTCGTTGAAGAATTCAATCGGTTGAGGGAAGATATCAGGGCAGGAGGATTTGACGGAGATGGAAATACACGAATCGGCCACGAAATAGAATCTTTCATAGTTGGAGACGATTACAGGCCTGCCAAAAGAAGGGAAGAGAGAAAGATTGAGACAGAATATGTTCCGGAATACTTCGGAAAGAAAAAACAGCTAGGTCCATTTGGCATTCTGTTTGAGGATATTCACCAGAATGGGCGTAAATGCGTCCCGGCAGGAGAACTGGGTACCGCAAATTACGAGATTAATACTGATTCAAAAGTGCTGAACGGGGATGTATTCTTACAAGAAGAGACTGAGATGCTAAATAAGCTTGAGTATGTCGAGGAGATCCTTTCGATGAAAGGGATGAAGACCTATTTGACTGGTCTGCCAGAGAATGGGAGTGATGATCTTTGCAGTCTTGAACATATGGTCAAGCACCCGACAAAAGAAACAAGGTATATGGGAATCAACCACGGAGTAAGAATGTTTCGTGGTGACGACATAGGAATCACAGTCAATAACGGCACTAAGAAGTATTCGAAGGAATTTGATTCAATAATGGCTGAGGCATTGTGTACCTCTTTTCAGCAGCATATCCAGATCATAGATCCAGATGAGAATGCCCATCGCTACATTAACGCTGCCTCAGTACTTGCGGCACCGTTACTTGCGGTAAGCTCAAACAGTCCTTTCCTGAATGGAATTGGGCCTTTATGGAAGGAGAGTCGCATCCCTGTATTTGAGCAATCAATCGATAGCCGCAATAAGACTGAAAGGCAGATCGGATGTGATCCGGGCAGAGGGTCCTTCCTTGAAAAGTACTACACCAACCTGGATGATTTTTACACAGAGTCACTCCGGAGGCCCGCCTTGCTCCCTGACCTGGAATTTGGTAAAGGTGCAATTGATTATCCCTTGTTCCGGCTTCAGGTTGGGACTGACTGGCGGTGGATCAGGCCAGTCTGGCACGGCAAAGAAGGAGAAGATAAGTACATGACGCTTGAGTTTCGGCCTATGCCTGCAGGACCAACTGTCAGAGACATGGTTTCAAATTCAGCCTTGTACTATGGAGCATTGACAGGGATGCTCGCTGAAGGGACTGATGAGGAAATGCGTCGTACCGTACCGTTCAGACATGTAAAGAATAACTTTTACAATGCAGCAAAATATGGAATGCAGACAACATTTTGGTGGAAAGATGGGCAGCGTGTGAAAGCTGCAGATGTTCTTGATGAAGTCTGTGACTATAGTGAGCGGGGTTTGAAAATGATGGGTGTAGGTGATAGTGAGATAAAAACCTATCTTGAGCCCATCAGGAACAGGATCTCTGCGAGAAAATCTCCTGCAGACTGGAAGATTGACATCTACAATAAAGCACGGGACACAGGAAAATCGCATATGGAAGGCCTTAACGAGATTGTCTCCACCAGCCAATCTTATCTAAGAGAGAATAGGCCTGTGATTTGAGGAGGTATGAAAATGAGAGAATATGCTATACTTGACTGTGATGTTGGGTTCAATGGAAAGGATGCAGAATGGATCGCAGATAATCTTGAAAACTCAATGCCTGTGATATATCGTGCGCGGAAAAACTGCTTTCCCGATGGTATGGAGTATGATGCAATCATCATCAGCGGTTCCTCTGCATCAGCAAACGATCCCGATGATTGGATAAAAAATCTGGAAGACCATATTGCGGGGTGGTATGAGCAGGAGATTCCCATGCTTGGAGTATGTTTTGGCCATCAGGTAATGGCAAAAGCACTTGGGGGTGAAGTAAGAAAGATGCAGCAACCAGAGATTGGGTGGTATCACATCAGCGTTGACCAAAACCCCCTCTTTTATGGAATGATGAACCCGTTCAAATCATTCCAGGTACATGGGGATGAGGTGACAAAGTACCCTGGCAATTCCAGGATAATTGCTGAGAACTCTGTGGAACAGGCATTCCAGATGGCGGATAAACCGGTTTATGGTGTTCAATTCCACCCGGAGATGGACTGGCGAACTGCACAATATGTACTCGAAGAGCGCAAGGATACAGTAGAAAGGCTTTCCGGAAAGCCGATAGAAGACATAAATGATATTGGTATGATCACAGCGAAGCATGCAAACAGGATATTTCCCAACTTTGAGATGGTCGTGGAGAGGTGGTACCGATGAGTTATGAGATAAAGGATGCTTCTGCATATCTGGTTGATATTCCCCTCAATCAGGATATTTTTCCTTTTTCAGTATCATACGGCAGTCTGAAAGGACTAAAGCGGGTATTTCTTAAATTGACTGCTGAAGATGAGACCGGAGACCGTAAAATAGGCTGGGGAGAAGCAAGTCCGCTCTACCCATACAGTAACGAGACACCACTGAGTGTCTTTGAGCTGTTGAATTTCAATTACGCAAACGTGCTCAAGGGCCAGCAAATCGCCTCCCACTCCAATGAGACCATCTCAAAAAGCATCGAAAGTATACTGGATAAGACTGAGACATATCTTTCAAGAGAGCGCTTGAATTTTACTCAGACAGCTATAGATTATGCACTGTACGATCTGGGCGGAAAGATTGGAGAAGTACCAACCTATGAGCTTCTAGGCGATAATCCGTCTTTTGAAGGGGTGAATGCATGTTGGAGTACCTCATCAGGAGATGTTGAGAAAGCATTGCAGAGCGCAGAAGAGTTTGTCCGTAAAGGATATGCTGTGAAAGTAAAACTCGATGGCAACCTGGAACAGGATACAGAAACGACTGCGCGCATAATTGATTCAGCACGATCAATAAATCCCCTGGTGCAGGTTCGGGCTGATGCTAATGCGGCCTATAGTCCTGAAGGATTTGGGACCTATTGTAGGATGATTGAATCCATGGTAGATTCCAAAACACTTGAAGACGTGAGATTCTATGTCGAAGAACCAATAGATACAAGGAAATACGGTATGGACTGCTTTATTGATGTTATTAGGGAGAATAGTATAAACATAATGGCTGACGAGACCCTCTACACGTTGGAAGATGGCGTCCAGCTTATTGATATGGCAAAGGATGCTGGCGTGATTGATAGGATGATGTTTAATATTAAGGTTCAGAAAGTTGGAGGGCTTCGGAATGCAATGCGTCTGGGGAAAATGGCTCAGGAAGAGGGCGTTGAAATCATGGTTGGCGGCATGTTTCCATCAAGTTATGCAAAGCTTGCAAATTGCCACTATTCGATCGCGCTTGGGAAGGTCATGGCAAGTGATGGCATTCACCCGAGTAGGGATTACGTTGATATGAACAATCCAGTCATAAAGAATATCGAGGACATTGAGGTTATGCATGAAGGGAAGCGGGATCTTTCCATATTCAGGGACTACACAGGGATTGGTGGTGATGTCGACGAAAGAGTGATCAAAGGCAATAGTATGAAAATCAATTTCGGGGATTACTACCCTGATTTCGAAGGATTCAGGATATAAAATGATAGGGAACTCAATGAAGATTAGTTTATACGATCAGGAGATCGAGAGTGGAAATGGATGCTATATCACCGGTAGTGATGGTAAGACTTTTTTGGATCTTTTGGCAGGTGCAGCGGTTAATGTGCAAGGATATGGGAATGGTGATCTTGCGCAGGCCTACTTCCAAGCATGTGAAAGAATCCAGCATACCTGTGTGCCTTATACAATGAATCCCTTCACTAAAAAGTTGGCAGGAAAGATGATTGATATAACGCCGGGTGATTTTGAGAAAAGGGTAGTTTTTGGAGTCTCAGGTTCCGATAGTGTTGATGGAGCAATTAAGGCCGCAAGGAAGTATACAAAGAAGAGGGGTATAATATCCTTCCGTAACTCATACCATGGTTCCACAGGGATCGCATTCCAAGTCACACATTGGAATCGTCTAAAAAGAGGCCTCTCTTCAAACAATGAGTACCATTATGTTCGTTTTCCTGATGAAAACGCCAGTGAAGAATACGTGGCGAAGATACTTGCGGATGTCCAAGAGATCATGACACGGTTTGACATAGCAGGAATCCTTGTAGAGCCCATTCAGGGAGACGCAGGTATAAGAGTAATACATAAGGACTTCATAGAAAGGCTTTTTGCCATGTGCGCTAAACAAAGTGTGGTCTTCATTGTTGATGAAATTCAGTCGGGTATGGGCCGGACAGGAAAATGGTGGGGCATTGAGCATTTTGATATCGTACCTGATATCATCGTTGCAGGTAAAGGGCTGGGAGCAGGATATGCACCAATCAGCGCTTTTGTGGGAAGGAAAGCAATAATAGATTCATTGGATAAGGCTCAGCATGTATTCACATTTAGTGGGCATCCACCAAGTTGCGCTGTGGCTCTCAAGAATATTGAGATAATCTTAAACCAAGAGCAAATTAAAGCGAATGGGTGTAAAGGGCAGTACTTTATGAAGAAAATCAGGGGTATTAATACTCCTTTGATTACCAGGGTGAGAGGGGCAGGTATGATGATCGGTATAGAGACGCCTGCTGAGAATCACATTGCAAGCTTGGTAGGGCTCAAATGCCTGGGGAAAGGGTTGTATGTAGGGTATTTTGGCAGCAATAATGAGGTAATACGTATTGAACCTCCATTCACTGTAACAAAGAAACAAATTGATGAAGCGGTTGAAATATTGGAACAAAGTTTCAGAGAAGTGGAAAAAGGAGAGATATCTTTTGAGGAGAATGTGTTCCTTTCTGACGAAAGCAAGGGACTGGGGGAATAGGGAAATGCATTATTGAAGAAAAGGCAAGAGACCTGTTACTGGGGGTTGGATTATTTCCGACCTTCCAATAACAATATAAAGGTGACCCACTACCCGATACCGATGGACTCGCTTGATATAGCAAAAGCCCTCCTATCAATAGATTCAGTCAGTGGAAACGAGACAGAATGCCTCAAATACATAGAGTCAATGCTAACAGAGCATGAGATCGAATTCCAGCGCATCCCCGTAACTAAAGAGACCTGGTGCATACTTGCCACAAAAGGCACAGGCAAAGGACTTCTCATGGCAGGCCACATCGATACAGTCCCAAGTGAAACCCATTACCAGGCCTACACCAGTGAACACCATCTGCACGGTCTGGGCGCAAGTGACATGAAAGCAGGTGTGGCGATCATGCTCAAGACCCTCATTGAGTATAAGGGAGAACCAAGCCTCGGCCTTCTTGTCACAGTGGAGGAAGAGACAACCTTCAATGGCGCAAAGGCATGCCTCAAGAAACCAGGGCAGTTTGCTCCATTCGACCGCTGCATCCTCTCAGAACCAACCGACCTCAAGGTCTTTGCCTCCCAGTTCGGCATCGCCTCATTCGATTACAAAGCTACAGCGAACCAGCGCCACACAGCAACCTTCAGCCAGGGCAACCACCCGGTCCATGACATCATGGCACTCCTCAACCCTATGATTTCAGAATTCAACCAGCAGTTCCCAGAAAGCATCATCTCGACCAATCGCTTCAACGCCGGCAACAAAGGAAACATAATCCCCGGGGAGGCCCACGCCCATGTGGATGTCCGCATATCGCCACAGGACTCACTGGCACCTGTGGAACGATTCATCCGGCAACGCATACCAGCGCCGCAGTTCACCCACCGGATCGAGCCAGTTCCGATAATCGAGACCCCTTTTTTGAAACAGGCAATAAACCTTCTGGGAGCCCCCCAGACCATCGCCGGGTTCACTGAGATGTATTTCTATAACCAACTTGGCATGCAGACCATCATTTTCGGCCCCGGTATCCTTGACATGGCCCATAAGGTTGGCGAGACCTGTCCCCTTGGGAATATCAGGGACTACGAGCGCCTATTGCATAAATTCCTATAGAAAAAGATTTAATAAGAGTATCCCCTCCCCTGTTCTATCATGGATATTGACACAAAGATTGAACTCATAAAGAGCGTTGGAGAAGAACTTATCAACGAGGAGGAGCTGCGCGCCCTTCTGCAGGAAAAGGAACATCCCGTGGCTTACGACGGCTTTGAGCCATCCGGTCGCATCCACATTGCTCAGGGACTGTTGAGAGCAATAACCTTAAACAAGCTTACCCAGGCAGGCATCCGTTTCAAGTTCTACGTAGCAGACTGGTTCGGCATGCTCAACAACAAGATGGGCGGTGACCTCGAAAAGATCCAGAAGGTCGGTGAATACTTCATCGAAGTGTGGAAAGCCTCCGGTCTTGACATGGAAAAGGTTGAGTTCATCTGGGCTTCCGACTTCATCAAGAACACACCAGGCTACTGGGAGACTGTCCTGAAGCTTTCCATGAACTCCACCATCTCTCGCGTCATGCGTTGCGGGCAGATCATGGGTCGCGAGGAGAACACCAGCAACCCGTCAGCTCAGATCCTTTATCCCCTCATGCAGGCAGCAGACATATATCATCTGGAAGCCGACATCGCCCAGCTGGGCCTTGACCAGCGTAAGGTCAACATGCTCGCCCGCGATATCTTCCCGAAACTGGGGCTACGCCCACCGATCGCACTACACCATCACATGCTGCTGGGTCTGCAGTTCAAGGACACAGAAGGCATGAACGCGGTTGACAAGAAGGTTGAGCTCAAAATGAGCAAGTCAAAGCCTGAGACCGCAATCTTCATGACCGATACCACAGAAGACATCAAGCGCAAATTCAAGAAAGCCTACTGCCCTGAAGGTGTCGCAGAGGACAATCCCGTCCTTGAGTACTGCAAGTACATCGTCTTCGAGCGGACACAGGAGTTCGTGGTTGAGCGGCCCGAGAAATTCGGCGGTTCCCTGACATTCAAGACGTATCAGGAGCTTGAGGATGCCTTTGTGAAAAAGGAGCTTCATCCCATGGATCTCAAGACCGCGACCGCAAGATACATCGACCAGTACATCGAGCCGGTGCGCCGTCACTTCCAGGAGAATCCAAAAGCAAAAGAATTGCTCGAGACCGTCAACTCATATTATTGAGCAACATCTTTTTCATTCTTTCCCAAGGAAACCTGATCTTTGATACTTTTGATAGCATGATATGACCACCTTTCCAGATATGCCCCGGACCTGCCATGCATGGTCATTGAGTGCGCTGGGACCACCCTTGAAAGGGATTAGTGGTACAATAATTTTTCTGATTTGCAACAGTGCATGGGGCTAAAAATTGTTAGGCGCATAGGATCGCATTAAGACCAATAGGTGAAACCATTGGCAGATTGATAGGCTAGACTTCTACTTCAGTTGGCTTATGATCAAGGTACCTGCACTTATCGAGATCATATGCAATTGACCATCCGGGTCTATACTGCTTGTACACATGCATGGTGTTATACTCTTGATAATGGTCCTGGAATTCGTTGTTGAATCGTCGTAGCAGTTCGCAATATGTGTGCTGTTCCTTCCAGAATATGTCGATTGAAAGATCATATCTGCCCAATAATTCATGTGCTTCGATGCATACCCGCTCTTTATGGAAAAACTCGATGATCCGGGGGATTCGGGCTTGATTCTTTATGCAAAGCTCTATTTGGGCACGCGAATACCCCAAAGCTTCCAGATTGAGATCTAATGTTGATCCGAGTATGACCCCTTTACGCCTCATCTCTTTAAGGTGGTAACAAACTACCTTTGGACTGGCCCCGATTTGTTCCCCAATGTCGGTTAACTTGATTCGTGCCTTGTTTGAGATGATACTGATGATAGCCTTGTCGACATCATCCAATTGGATCCTGCCAGCAGTGAAGTGATCAACAACTATCCGCATATTGTACTCTGGTAATATGCATTGATTGAAAAGATGCGTCTTGGTGAGCAGGTTGTAATCCTTTCTCTTGACGTGTGGTTCGAATCGCGAGTAAATCTCAGAAAAGAAAAATTTGAGGTCCTGGCTGTG
>JBNJGT010000057.1:0-10320 GCA_051819765.1 Nanobdellota archaeon | reverse complement strand
GTTTGCGTTCTCTAAATTCAACAAGGACACCCTAAAGCTTCTTCTTGAACCTGCACTAACTATATCCTTAAATTCGGCAATTGCTGGTTAGTGCGCGGTTTATAAACAGTTATCAATGTAAAGCTGATTCTCAGGAGCATGGGGCTTTAGCGGGATTCCAGGACGACCGGAATTACCCTTGCTTTTGGAAGGTGACATCAGTATCATTCCGAAAAGGCCTTATACATCTGGGCTAGATCAATGCCTTCTCCCTTGGAAAATCCTTTGGCCATGACCAAGTACTGGTCAGTTTTGAACGGTGTTTTCTTTTCTTTCATGCGGGCTTTTATCCTGTCGGCATCAACCACTTTGTATTTACATTCAACCATGGTTGTTCTTTTGTTCAAGGCGATCGCGTCAATCTCTATGTCCTTGTTCCAGTACGGCCCTACTCGATTGTAGAACTTACTCAGATAGGCTCTGCAGGCCTCTTCGAATACAATGCCCATGTATGATGGAAATCCTTTCTTAATCATTTGTAGTAACTCTCTTTTTCGTCGTTCTTCAATCAGTGTCCTGTTCGGATAGATAAAGTGGAAATAGAATCTGAGATAGTTGTCATTGAAATCGTATATTGTGTTTCTTCGCAGTTCTTTTTCACTGAGCGGATAGACCTTTTTTATTATGCCCAAGGTCAGAAGCGATTCTAGGTACTTGGTGAGGACGTTGGGTAGTATCCCTGCTTCATCCCCGATATGACTTAGGCGTTTTTTACCATTTGAGATTGCCCTGAGAATCTCCTGGTATTTTTTTGGCTCCCTTAGTTCTTGGCGAAGGAGGAATTCTGCTTCTTCAAACAGGAAGCTTTCTTTTTCGAGAAGATTCTCTGCTATGTTTTGAAAGATATTTTTGTTGGGGTTAACCAGTTTCAGGTAGGCAGGGATTGTGTCGAATACAC
Source organism: Nanobdellota archaeon (assembly GCA_051819765.1). Lineage (GTDB taxonomy): Archaea > Nanobdellota > Nanobdellia > Woesearchaeales > JACJVW01 > JBNJGT01. The sequence goes on along the minus strand of JBNJGT010000057.1, from coordinate 9,383 downwards.
CGTATATCTCAATCAATTCTTCCATTGTCTTTTTTGGAAAGAACTGAATCAATTCATGGAATGAGAATGGAGCAAGCTTTATCTGACCGGTCCTTCTTCCATATAAAGGGCTTTTATAGGCGAGCACTTCATTTTCCATCATGGCAATGCTTGAGCCCTGTAGGATGAGAAATATGTTAGGGCTGAGTATTTCATCTATGATGTATTGAAATTGGGAAGGTATTGAGGAATCTTCCTCTACGAGGTAGGGAAATTCGTCAAGGATGATGATAAAGCGGCCAGTGATGTTTTCGTTTATGAATGAAAAAGTCTCTTCAAAGGTTTCGGTTCTTCTGGGAAAAATATTTTGTTCCTTTGCGAACTTGTCAGTAAGGCGTTGGGGCTGCATTGCGCTCTTTTGAGCCAGGAAATAGACTCCTTTTTTTCCCTTTATAAATTCAGTGGCAAGAGTTGTCTTTCCAACTCTCCGCCTCCCATATATAACGATAGCCTGAAATGTATTCTCACCATATCTCTCTTCAAGGAATGCAAGCTCACGTGATCGGCCGATAAACATAGTTTCATGATAAGTAGTATCGTAATACTATATAAATTTTGTGCCTTCTAAGTGCAAGATTATTCATATGAAGATCATTGGTGTGTTCATGGCCAAAACCTCAAAAGAGCAGGCTATCCATGCATCAGCGTAAAGATTAGACAGGTTGCCTTGCTTATCCAAGAAAGCTTGACCAATCATTGTCAAAGGCAAAGCCCATGACAGGTTCTTGATAATTGATGAAAACTTTACCATATCGGGGCATCATTAAAGGATCTGGGAAATGGTTTGCGTTCTCTAAATTCAACAAGGACACACTAAAAATTCTTGGGAACCTAATACTGGCGCGTATATCAAAAATTCCTCCAGATTTACCCAAAAAAGCGATCTAATCACTTCATCCAAAACCCTTCAACTGCAAGAGATAGATGATATAAAATCAAGGAATCATACAATCAGGGGCAAGTTTTACTAGACAGGGATTTAGCTGAAATGTATTCTCGCCATATTTCCAAGGAATGCAAGCCCATCTGCCGGTAAACATACTCTCATGTAGTATCGTAATACTAAAATCTTACATGTTCCACAAAACCGATTGAGACCTCCAGTCCCTTAAAAATCCAAAGAAAGACGTGTGGTGGGCTGGTCAAGGAAATCATTACCTATTCCATTTCACTCAAGCTCCTGGAGAAAGTGTGCGAGATCTTCCTTGTACCGTTGTTTGTCAAGTTTTTTTGCTTTAAGGAAATATCGCTTATAGTCTTTATTGCAGAGGCGTGATACCTTGCCCAGAAAGAAAAGTATCTGATAGTCTGAAGGGATGGATTCAATGTTTGCTATTGCCTCATAGGCTTTGTGTGGTCCTTTCTCATCAAACCACTTTTTGGCATAGAGGATCCAGACCAAGTCCTGTATTGGAGGCTCAAATGTTGCATGCTCTTCAAGGTCGTCTATCTCGAACTCCTCCTTAAGCATTGTTTTCATCTCTTCTTCCTCTTCCATGATTTTTGCAATACCCTCATCCAGCATCTGTTTATCACCGGCCTTGAATCCTAGAAGTGCCTGGAGTATTTCAGGATAGGATATGAGCATTTCGCTTGCTATATACCCTTTTTCTTGTATTAAGCCAAAAAATTCATCACTAAATCCCAGATAATCTCTTGCCATTGTTTCAAACTTAGTTTCAGAGACTGCAAAAACATCGGAAAGAAACTCGGGTATTGAATAGCCGTGGGTTTCCTTGAATCGCCTGTTCAAGCGCATGAGCTGTTGGTCGGGCTGATCATACTCCTGTATTTTGCTTTCGTCGACCTTTTCACTTTGTTCCATCAAGTCGTCAAAATTCTCCTTTGCCTCTGTGAATTTTGTGAATACAGAATACAGAGCATCCAGTTCATCGAAGAATCCTGTATCTTCAGGGTGCAATATGAGGCTTGTTATGTAATATCGACCATTAATGAAAACAAGCCGTGTGTTCATGGTGTCCCACTCAAGCAAGGGTGCTTGGCTTTCTATTATTCTTTCTTCTCCAGTCTCACTATCCTGGAAATAAAAATCTGATCCATCTTTTCCTAAGACCTTGTATGTTCTTCTCTTGGATACAAGTAGGTTTTCAAGGATCTCTGTCTCTAGAGAATCCAGGGGTGCATCATCAAGATACTCTTTTATTGGATATGGGCTGTAGAAGAGGATGAGTTCTATGAGAAGTTCATCTTTCATATTTTGTGGTTTGTTTTTAAAAGAGCCCTCTATTATTTTCTTAGACTGTTTGATTATGTCTTCTGGAAGATTTGCGAGAATCTTATCATAAAGAGGAAAATAGACCATGGGCAAAGGCTAACACTCCAAGCATAAGAATTTTTCTATTCTTGCACTGGACATCCTCAATATATTTAAATGATTCTTGCCTCATATCCAGGATGCCGGATATTGATCGTGTGTTGAAGGTCTTTGGGTTTGATGCATTCAGGCCAGGACAACGACAAATCATTGAGCATGTGCTCAAGGGCGAGGATGTTTTGGCTATCATGCCCACGGGCAGCGGTAAATCACTGTGTTTCCAGTTGCCTGCAGTGATGCAGGATACCCTCACTATTGTGGTAAGTCCCCTCATCTCTCTTATGAAAGACCAGGTGGATGCTCTCCAGAGAAAAGGAGTGAATGCATGTTACTTCAATTCGAGCCTGGATGAAGTGGAACGCCACAAGGTTTTTGATATGATTGAAAGTATTGATCTCCTCTATATAGCACCTGAGAGTCTCAAGACTGATACAGTTCTCAATCAGTTGCCGCGAGTCGGTATGGTTGTGGTAGATGAGGCTCATTGTATCTCAACCTGGGGGCAGAACTTTCGTCCTGATTATCTTAGACTGGGGTATATCCTGAAACGTCTGGGAGATCCAATGGTTCTTGCAATCACTGCAACAGCAACAAAGAGAGTTGAAAATGACATCTGTTCAAAGCTGGGGAGGGAATTTCGCGTGTTTCGCTCATCCTTTGACAGAGGGAACCTCTATCTGGAAGTGGTCTCACTTGAGGATGCTGTGGATAAGGTTGATTATCTTCATAAGGTCATGGATAAGTTTTCAGGCCCGACTATCATTTTTGTCTCGTACCAGAAGACTGCAGAAAACATTGCGGGGTTGTTGAACGAAAAGGGATTCAGTGCTGCCTTTTTCCATGCGGGTATGGACAAGGAAAAAAAACGGCAGGTGCAGGACGATTTCTTGTCAGGAAAGACCCTTATAATCGTTGCAACGATCGCTTTCGGGATGGGTATCGATAAGCCTGATATCCGCAATGTGATTCATTTCAATCTGCCTCAGTCAATCGAGAATTATTATCAGGAGATCGGACGGGCTGGAAGGGATGGGCAGGTCTCTAATTGTGTTGCACTTGTAACCCCTGAGGACCAAAGAAAGATCAAACGGTTATTATCTATGTCCTGGCCTGACAGGGATGATATCCGTGCTTTGATCTCGTATCTTCAGGGACAGGAATGGTTCTTTTCGAGTGTGAAGAAGATCGCTTTTGATCTTGTGATGGAAGAAATACCGGTCAATCTGATCCTTTATTCCCTTGAGAGGAATGGGGCTATCAAGGTATATTCAAATGTATTGCATGAAGTGAAGCTTTCTTTGGAGGCTGATATACCCACAATTCTACAACATGCACGCAAAGATTATATTGATGATCTGAAGCTTATCTTTTCGGATCCATTTTTTTCAAATAATCGGATGAAGTGGTTCAGTCTCGATATATCGCTCAATTATTTCAGGGTGAAAGAGTTGATCCTCTATCTCACAAAGGGGGGTTATGCATCAATAGAGGATGAACGAAGAAAAACCCTTTTTAGGACACATCAAACAATCAAAACATTTGATATTGAGCCTGTTGCAGATTATTTTGACCGGATTCTTGCTGAGAACATGGCAAAGGTTGACAAACTTGTTGAATCACTTGAGGCAAGCGCTTGTATACGAGGGCAAATTCTCAAATATTTTGATGAATCTCTTGAGAATTGCAGGTTCTGTTCTGGATGTTGCGGTAGGCTGATAACTGCAGATATAACACCTTCAATTGACCCTGCGCATGTTGATACCCATGATAAAGGTGATCTGCTTGAATTTATGAAGGATGACTCTCTTGAAACCACCATATTGAAAATAATCGCCAATTGGTCCTTGAATTCCCGGGATATCATCCCTGTTCTCGGGGGGACCTTGAAGAGGAATCATGCCAAATGGAAATTTAGGCTCCCTTTTTTTGGTATGTTTAAGGATACTGACGGGAAGCGTATGGAGGCAGCGCTAGACAAACTTAAAAATGGGTTTGTACGTGTTGATATCGATGGAATGCTCAGGATCACTCCAAAGGGTATGAGATTTCTGGTTGATGGATAAGTTGGGTGGTATGTGGATTCCAGGACAACTATCTAGTAGTTCCCCTCGTCATGCTTTTGGAAGGTGATATATGTATGAGGGAAGGTTTATGATAAGTGGTGCTTGGCAGATATTGAGTACGATACTTTTAAATAGTTAAGTCTATTTTTCTACAATATGGTAGAAATTCCTACAAACTTAACCCTGCTAATATTAGCTCAATTCACTGATTATACACGTAAAAGCCTTACTGTCTCTGAGATTGCACGGCTGGTCGGGAAAAGCCATGTAAGTTTACTTCCCCATCTTGAAAAGCTTGAGCAGTTGCAGGTCTTACGTTCAAGTACTAAAGGCCGCAACAGGGAGCTTGCAATCCAGAAGACACCTGCATGCCGATACTTTTTGGAGATGGCGGAAAATTACAAAGCCATTCAGTTGCAACAGACTCTGGTCATCAGAAAGCTGTGTGAAGAGATATCCCCAAGACAGGGAATCATCCTGGTCTTTGGGTCGTATGCAAACGGTACAGCAACAAAACACAGTGACATTGATTTGGTAGTTGAGAAGTATGAAAAATTTTCAACTTTTTATGGCAAATCCATAAATACCAAGATCCTGGATATGGAAAACAGGCAGGATCATCTCATGCAGGAGATATTGCGGAATCATGTGGTGATCAATGGCTGCAGCGACTTTGTATCGCAGGTGCTCTATGGACAAACTAGCGTGGTGCAGGAAAAAAGGTATCAAACTGATCCCACCAAATGAGAATCTTGCCCAGGCCTATCTAAAAAAAGCGTACAGTTCATTGAACATGCTCACTTCTGCCATCGAAAAAAAGGAATACGAGTGGATGGCTTCTACCGCATATTATGCACGTTATTTTGCTGTCTATGCACTGATGATGAAATGTGGTATCCAGAGTGAGATTCATGATTGTACATTACACATTGTACAAAAACTGTTTAGGCTTCATGACACATACAAGAAGTTGGGCAAAAAAGCTTCGCATAGACCTGCAATACTACGTCAACACGCATGTCCCAGCAGAGATTGAAGAAACCAGCCTATGAGTTTGTTCTTGAAATGGAAGATGGTTACCTTTACGTCTGTTGCAAAAGTTCGGGAACAACTGCAATCATGATTCTAGGATGACGATGTAGGAATTCCTGGCGTCATATTTTCTGAAGGTGACATTGAGGGTGTTAAGGTATTCGTTCATATCAGGCGGGAGCCTGCGCATGGAGAGCTCGTCGATTACAATGGATGCATTAATCTGTTGGAGTTAGGTCTATGAGGGTTGTAGGCTGTAAACATTTTTATACTAGCAAAAATTACTAGCTCTAGGTGATACCTATGTCTGATACTGTATCTATTCCAAAAGATGAATATACTGAACTCCAATTGTACAAAAAATTGGTTGAAAACAATCTTAGTGATGATGTGGATGACGAAGAAATCGGAAAAATTGAGGAAGGCAGGAAAAGCAAGCTATACACCGAAAAGGAAGCACAGCAGAAATATCCTGAATTCTTTGAAGAATGAATAAGTTATACTTTAGGGAGGCTTTCTTTAAACAGTTTAACAGAATAAATGATAAAAAAATAAAGGGAGAGATTAAGAAAAAAATATATCAATTAAAAGTGAGGGCTCCAATTGGAAAAAAGCTAACAGGTCATATTGGTCTTTAAGAATTAATAAATATCGAGTTATTTATCATTTGAAGGAGGATACTATTGAGGTTATTACCATCCTTGCTAGAAAAAAAGATTATAGAGAATTGTAATCTCTGTTGAAATGTTTCATGAGGATTCCAGGACGACGATGTGGGCATTCCTGGCGTCATATTTTCTGAAGGTGACATTGAGGGTGTTAAGGTATTCGTTCATGTCAGGCGGGAGCCTTCGCATGGAGAGCTCGTCGATTACAATGGATGCATTAATCTCCTGGAGTGTCTTTAAATCTATGAGGGTCACGTTGTTGTAGACCTCTGTTTTGGGATTGAGCTTGTTGCTCATCCTGCTCCTTGCAAGGCCGGAGAGGCTTATGTCAAAGGCATAATCTGGCTTTTGCCCTAAATAGATGAGGGTCATGGGGGCGTAGGACGCAACGATGGTGTCGTTGGGATTGACGTTTTCGTAGGCTGCCTTGAAGTCAGGCATTGGGGTGTCAGGCTCCAGGTGGTATTCTGCCTGGGGCATTACTGTGATGGTTCCAGAGGAATAGAGGGAGAAGATGATGAGGGCAATCGCAGCACCTCCGAGGAGGTTTCCTGCGGGAAGCTTTCGGGCCTGCTCGAAAAGGAAGACAATGGCCTGGGAGGCGAAGACTATCATGATGGGGAGGATGAAGAAGACATAGCGCAGGTTGATTGTTCCCTGGTGAAAGACCACGAAATAGAAGGGTATGCCAAAGATCAGGAGGCTTAGGACCGCGTAGCGGAAGCGCTTGAGGATGAGGATCGCGGCAAGGGCGAAGTAGAAGAGCAAAAAATACTCAGATTTCAGGTAGCCCAGGTACTGGGCAAGGTAGTCCGCCTCTGTTGAGAGCACGCCGAGGATGAAGGCGCGCTTCCAGATGATTGTCATGGTGCCCACCACGACTAGCGCGGCAAGCCAGGGGGCGTTTGTTTTCACTAGTTTGAGGATGCGTCGTGGGTGCTTCAGGAGCGGCAGGTAATGGAAGGGAAGGTAGGCTGCAAAGATCAGCGGGAGTGCCCAGCCCTGCTTGTGGGTGAGGATGGCTGCGGCGGATGCGAGGGCGCAGTAGAGGATGTCTTTCTTGTTCTTGCCCTGGAGGAAGCGCACGAAGAAGAAGAGGGCAAGGTACACGAGGAAGGTGAGCATCATGTACATGCGGGCCTGCCTGCTCCAGGCGATTCCCAGGGTGAAGACGGTCCAGAGGATGGCTGCGGTAAGTCCTACCTTGTGGTCGGCGATGCGCCGGGTGAAGTGGTAGATAAGAGGGATAAAAGCTGTTCCGAAGAGGACCGAGATGATGCGGGTACTCCACTCTGTGAGGCCAAAGAGGCCGATCAATCCTGCCAGGGGGTAGTGGAAGAGGGGGGCGCGGCTGTACAGCAGTCCTGAGTCAAGCAATGGGATGCCGTGCTCAAGGATGGCGAGCGCTGCGTTGATGGAGAATGCCTCGTCGATCCAGTAGGATTGGGTGCCGAGGGCAAAGACGCGGAAAATGAACCCTATTGCGGTGAGTGCCACAATCCATGGTAGTGGTTGTCGGTCTGACCGCTTGCGGCGGGCTGCAACGGGCAGGGCAGAGGTCTTTTTGTCTCTCCACGTCATACCAGGGCGGAGTTGGAGATGCTTTATAAAAGTGGTGTCCGGTTTTAAAGGGGAATGTATGTCCAGAGGAAAATTAGGGGACCAGGCAGGGTGATCCTCACGTTATCTTTGGTGAGGGCTGTATGGTGGTGCAGGGTCAGGCATTCTCCAGTATGATCAAGGGGACAAGCCCGATTTCCCTGAGAATCCCGCTGACCTTTGCCGGGTATGTGTTGTGCCTTGCTGCCAATTGTTGGTTGGTAAGGTATGTCCCTGCATTCAGGCTTACTACCCAGTCACGTAGTATGGGGTAGGCCTGGGTTTGTCCGGCAAGTGTTTCGGCCTCTTTGTACAGGGCGTGTATCTTATGCAATCCGTCAAGCACTTTTAGATGGAGATCATCAGGTTCTTTGTTCGGTGACAGTGCTGCCTTTTGGATAGCGGCGCAAAAGTTTCGGTTGTGGTCAATCTGTTCTTGCAGTCTGTGTTCCAGCCCTGCCTGCCGGGCGTAGAACTGTACTTCGCAGGGGCTTAGCTTGGTTGCCTGGGCAAGGTACTGGACTGTCCTGAGGCCGTATTCGAATGCGGTTGCAAGCTTTTCCTGGGGTGAGCCCTTGATGATTGTCTTTACCTCAGGCAAGCCAAGAGGTCGATTCCAGTCAGTTGCGATGCTGGTGAGAATCGGTTTATCCATGCCGAACAATTCCTCGACTTCCTCTATGGATCGGTACCCGTTTGAGCTTACATACTGGCAGAAGAGATGTGCGAGTCCCTGCCTGCATTCAGCTTCATTCTTTCCGATACGATCTTCGAGTTCCTCTATCTTTTCACCGGTGGCACGGAAATAGTAGAATTCATATATCAGGTCAACAGCCTTTGTTGGTTCCGGTGGTCCCATAGCAGGTGTTTGGTCTAATTTGCTTATAAAATTGTTGATTTGGGCAGGGAACCTGACCGATAGATTTATATAGTTGTGCCTCTTCGCAGTGATAACAAAGAGGAGATCTTATGGCATTCTTAGACGAACCGAAAGGACATGTACGCCACTCGACCGAGTTGGGACGGGTGGTTGAGCTATTGACACCAGCTGGAGTGTATGAGGGCAGCATGCCTGCACCTCCAGATAGGCGGACGCTTGACATCCTGAACCATCGACAAGTTATTCCTGACACGCCTGAACCGATCCTAGAGCATTTCCTTGAGCTTTATGATGTGCATACGCCCCGGGGTTACCAGGAAGTTGCCCGCGTGCAAAAGAAAAACATCGTCTGTGCCATGGATCGATATGAGCATCTGGGGGCTGCACAGGAACGCCTGGACGGGATGACTGAGGCACTTGACTTCTACCTCACCACTGACTGGCGCGTGCGGGGAACGGTGATGAATTTCATCCCATCCTACAAGAATAATCAATTCATTGCTCTCTCGAACGCCCAGTTTGATGACAGATCAGCTGCGATTCCGTTTATTGCGGTGAATACGGATCACATCATGGATTATCGGCCATCCTAGTTGCCTTTGTTTAGGGTTTGTGGCCCAGTATCGAGTTTTTCGAAGAATTCCTTTAGCATCGACTTCGGCCTCGTTTCTTTTTTAAAAGAGGTGACATCCCCGTAAGGGACCTCCCCCCTTTCACCTTATATGAGAATATTGATTGGCCTGCGTAATACTGATGCCCAGTATCGA
>JBNJGT010000056.1:0-10408 GCA_051819765.1 Nanobdellota archaeon | reverse complement strand
GATATCCCTGCAAAACACACCACCCTGGTGGATGTCATATCACCCACTGAAAAAGAGCTGGTAAAGCTCAGCGAGCTCTCAAATATTCCCATCAATGAATTCAAAGAAGCCATTGACCCTGAAGAGCGCCCACGAGTCTCACAGGGTGACAACTATTCCCTCATGATAATCAGAGCACCCTACCGTGTGGGCAAGAAGGTGTTGACCACCCCCGTATCCATATTTCTTTTCAACCATTGTGTCATCTGCTTTCGGCATAATAAACTCAAGGCATTCGAAAACGACCTCTATGGAGATCTTGAGAAGATGAGACAGGTCTTTAACAGAGGGCCTTCATACTTATGCTACTGGCTCATCGATGATATCCTGAGCAGTTTCTTCTCCTTCATGGACCTCTTGGAGGACAAGATCAATAAGGCAGAAGAGCAGATACATGAGGCGCCCGATAAGCAGATACTGCGTGACCTCTTCAACTACAAGAAGGTCCTCATCTACTTCCATAAAGCGCTGACTGCCAATCGCGAAGTGATCAGCAGCATAGAAAAACGGTATCTCAAGCATTTCCCCGAGAAGGAACTACACTGTTTCCGGTATACATATAACGACGTGGTGGAACTCCTGGACATGGAGAGCACCTATCGTGACATACTGACTGGTGCCACGGATATGTACCTGACATCTGTTTCCAACAATCTGAATATCATCATCAAGAAGATGACTGCCATGGGTTCTTTCATCCTGATCCCTACCCTGATATCTGGGATCTATGGGATGAATTTTCAGTTCATGCCTGAACTGGATTGGCGGTATGGCTATTTCTTTGCATTAGGGCTGATGGGTATATCAGTGATCCTGCTGTACCTGTATTTTCGAAAGAAGGAGTGGCTGTAGGAACTTTTTTATAGGGTGATGCCTGTCCTGTCACTGATGATCATCGCAGACCTCCACATCCATAGCAGATTCTCTCAGGGCACAAGCAAGGATCTTACCATCCCCAACCTTGTGAAATGGGCCAGAATCAAGGGAATCGACCTTTTGGGGACTGGAGACTTTACCCACCCTGAGTGGCAAAGGGAACTGGGTGAGCAACTGGTTGAAGACGGGACAGGCCTTCCAAAAACCCATGACGGCTTTCCCTTCATGTTCCAGACTGAGATCTCCCTCATCTATTCTCAAGGAGGACGCGGCCGACGCATCCACAATATCGTGCTGGCCCCTGATCTCAAGACAGTCAAGTCAATAACTGACTACCTCCTCTCCAAGGGACGGGTTGATTACGATGGCCGACCGATTTTTAAGATCCCCTGTCCCGACTTTGTACGGGATTTGCGCTCAATCAACGAACGCATTGAAGTCATTCCCGCACACATATGGACACCCTGGTTCTCCTTGTTCGGATCAAAGTCTGGCTTTAACACAATAAAGGAGGCATTCGGGGATCAGGCTGAGCACATCCATGCAATCGAGACCGGCCTTTCAAGCGATCCTGCCATGAACTGGCGCCTAAGTCAACTTGACCAATATCAACAGGTATCCTTTTCAGATGCCCATTCCTACTGGCCCTGGCGCATCGGCCGGGAAGCGACAATCTTCGATACCCAACTGACATACGACGCAATCCTCAAGGCAATCCGGACAGGTGATGGCCTCTCCAAAACCATCGAGGTAGACCCGGGTTATGGGAAATACCACTTCGACGGGCACCGGAATTGCGATGTCCGTTTCGACCCTGAACAGACCCATAAAGCCCAGGGGATCTGCCCGGTCTGCAAACGACCCCTGACCATCGGTGTCCTGAACAGGGTGGAGGAGCTTGCTGATCGTGACCCTGGCTACAAGCCACCGGGAGCAAAACCCTTCCTGAAGATGCTGCCCTTGTCTGAACTGATTTCATGGGTTGAAAAGAAAGCGATCAATACCAAGACTGTATGGAACATCTACACAAAACTGCGCACCCTCGGAAGCGAGAATGACGTATTGCTCAAGGCATCGGAAGAATCGCTGCGAAAGCTGGTTGCAGAATCCCTGGTACAAGCAATCCTTGCCAATCGCAAGGGTGAGATCCAGATGGACCCTGGCTATGACGGCGTCTATGGCATTCCCCTAATATTTGGAGGCCAACAAGGCCTTAACAGCTTTTTCTGACAAAACCTATTTATAAGGTGACAATTTCCACCTCAGAAACGAGGTTATATGATGACAAAGGGACTAACTGTAACAAAGAAGGAAAACATCTCTGAGTGGTACACAGAGGTCATACAGAAGGCTGACATCGTAGACTATTCAGACGTTTCTGGATGCATGATCTTCAAGCCATATTGCTATGAGATGTGGGAGATACTGCAGCGCGAGATCGACAGACGATTCAAGAATGCAGGCATCAAGAATTGCTATTTCCCCCTTTTCATTCCGGAACGTCACCTGGTGAAGGAGGCAGATCACGTTGAAGGCTTTGCCCCTGAAGTGGCATGGGTCACCGGAGCCGGAAGCTCTGAGTTTGCCGAGCGGCTCGCTGTCCGTCCCACCTCAGAGACCATCATGTATCCAAGCTATGCGAAATGGATCCGCTCCTGGCGGGACCTTCCCCTCAGACTCAACCAGTGGAATAACGTAGTACGATGGGAATTCAAGAACCCAGTCCCCCTCATGCGCTCCCGCGAGTTCCTCTGGAATGAAGGACACACCGTCTTTGCGACCAAAGAAGAGGCAGAGGCAGAAGGGGAAGAGATCCTTGGCATCTATTATGAGGTCATGCGAGACTACATGGCACTGTATGGTGTAAAGGGATACAAGTCAGTCAAGGAAAAGTTTGCAGGGGCCGAGTACACCTGTTCCATCGAATCCTTCCTCGATTCCGGCAAAGCGATTCAGGGCCCTGACTTTCACCATGATGGACAAAACTTCGCCAAGGCATTTGACATCACCTACCTTGATAAGAACGAGGAACGGCAATATGTCCATCAGAACACCTTCGCATTTACTACCCGCATGATCGGTGTGATGATAATGATGCATGGTGATGATAAGGGTCTGGTGATTCCACCGTATGTCGCGCCACTGCAGGCGATAGTGATCCCCATCTACAAGGAAGAGAACAAGGAGACGGTTCTTTCAAGCGCGCGCAAGGTTGCAGAATCGCTTGACATCCGGGCAGATATCGACGAGAGTGATGAATATTCCCCCGGCTGGAAATTCAACCAGTATGAGATGAAGGGCATTCCCCTCCGAATCGAGATCGGCCCAAAGGATATCGCAGAGGATCAGGTAGTAATTGTTCGGCGGGACTCAGGAGCAAAGGAGACAGTAAAACAACAAGACCTTAAAACTCGAGTACCTGAAATTCTCGCTGAGATCCATAAAGCACTGTATAAGCAGTCAAAGACGAATTTTGAGGAGAGCATCATTGAGACCGATGACTTTGAAGAGCTCAAGGAAGCAGTCGAGAACAAGAAGATGGTGCTTGCGCCGTTCTGCAATCGTCCCGAGTGTGAGGACATAATCAAGGATGCAGCACCGGGAGTCACCACACGGAATTCGCCCTTTGATGCCACGACTGAGGCTCAATGCATCAAGTGTAAAGGAACGGCAACCCGCAAGTTCTACTTCGCCCGCGCCTATTGATTCATTTCATTTATTATTTGCAAGCGTGCATTAGTTAGCCGTAATTTGAAGAGGGTTTGGCTGTAATCTTTCTTCCATGGCTCATATTCAGACACTGCTGGTGGAACATAATACTGTGTTTCGTTGTACCACACGATTTGGGGTTCATGATAAGCAAGCACTTGATCAAGGTGGTCGATGGTTCTTCGCTCTATCGAGTAAGGTGTCTGCCCTGCAACTCTCCTGAACCAGGGGTTTTCCCAGATAGCACCGTGGAAGATTCGCTCCACAAGCGAGGAATGATCCAAAAACGTGATGAGATCCTCCTCATCGTAAGCGGAAAAGTCGATACAATACTTATCGATTGCCATACATGGTTTCATGAGGTTATTGTATTTAAATCTTCGCTAGTCAATATACGTCCTGTGGCCGGAATATGGATTGACCAAAACTTTCCGATAGGCCTCATCCTGTACTTTCGTGTGTTCAGATGAGAAAAGCAAGTTTTCATCCAGGCCGGATGGTTCGCTGAGCGTTATGATACTCAAGCCCAGATCAAGCAGGCTGCCCGCAATCATGAAAGGCGCCATCGGAGCCTTCAGATAATCCAACCGTTTGGTTTCCTTGAATTTGGCACTCTTGAACTCATACTGTACATAAGTGAAATCCTTAAGTTCGTTTCGTAGATGCCGTGAACAGATATCCTCCTTGCCATCCAATCGGGAAACAAGAGAACGGATATCAGCCTGGACTGCATCGAATCGATTGTGCTCAAGATCATCCTGTATCTTAGTGAGTCTCCCACGATACTCCTCCAGGCAATACGTCCTGTCAAGGAACTGCTCCATCCGTTCCATGTAAGACTCCATGTCTGACATATTCTTCACCTCTGGTTTCTCTATGGTCGGACTGAAATCCGCACTGGTCGTGGTATAATCCCTTGAATGCATGCGAGTCCCGCCATGGTATGTTGTGGAACACCCCATGAGTGTTGCCCCGAGCAGGGCTGTTGCAACAATCTTTTCCAGTTTCATCCTAATCCCCCAAATATTCATCCGAAAACAGACCTGAGCGTTTTCCCTTCTCGATCATCCCTTTTACGCGATAGTACTCTTTCCGGGCTGCATTGTACTTTCCATCCTGTATCATCGCTTCCAATCGTTCAAGCTGATTCGTGTATGACCTGAACTCCTGTTTTGCTGTTCGGGCAATATTTTGATGGAGCCTATTCTCATACTCATCAGCCTTGCTTCTCAATTCCCCTATACCATTGAAATCGAATTTTCTCAATTCATGCTCAAGGCGCTTGCTCTGTTGATGGTATACTATCTGCGTGTAGACGTTTCCTTGTAGCGCCTTGTCAAATTGGCTGAAATGGTCAAGCACCTCCTCCTTCACCTTGAGCTTTGCCATAATGTTCTTATAGGTCTGCTCAACCTCTTTTGACTTAGCCTCAGACCTGACTTCTTCCAGAGCATCTTTCGCCTCACTATACTGACCTGCGCTGAGAGATTCTTTGGCGCGTTGCACGTGCGCTGAAGGTGACGGTCCCATATTTTCTGGTTTCACTTCAAGCTTGTATTGCTGGCTGGCTCCGGTATTGTTCTGATTATAGGCAAGATACGGGAGTGACAAAAGTGCAAGGCACCCCACTACTGCTGCCGTAGTTTTCCACCAGGCGTTTCGTGTCGTTCTGGTGTCTGTTGATGCTTGCAACGGGATAGGTTCAGCGCCAGGTTCAGTTTGGGCCGATTCTTTTGCCAGCCTGATAAGCTGGATCTCCGGAGGGATATCTTCTTGTAACGGAACTTCATAAAACCTGTCCAGGCAAATTAGTGCCTTGAGATCATTCATGTCACAAGCAGCGGGCAACGCTTTTTTTGCCCTATCGCTAAGAGCTAATCGATACCTATGAGCCGCAAGGCTTGCCGGAAGCCCAGGCAACTGACTGGTATCAGGCTTTTCCTTTTGTGGCTCAGAGCGCTCCTTGAACACTTGCAAAAATCCCTCCTTTGTCGCCTCACAACCCAGCTGTAGTGCATACTGTCGGCTGAATAATATTCCGATACCTCCTGGAAAAAAGAATTGCTCGGAATAACGGAAGAGGCTAGTTACATCCCTGTGTGTTGGCGTGACGTTTGCAAGGATCGCTTCAAGATTATCCATAGGTACCATGATATAATCCTGGTTTATATCCTCTGGGGAAACAATAGCAAAAGATTTTCAGTGCGCATGAAACTTTTTCAATCATCTTGTTTTTTCCCATACCACGAATGTGTTATGGTGTTGATACAATCTAAAAAGCGGGTAGAGACATCTTCCAGTACTGAGGCCATACAGCCCTTGCTCACAGCATAGATGGTCTTGACAGATGAAACACCGTATGCGTGCCTCTCTCGGTTTTCCTCAGCAACCCTCTGTCGCGTGCTCTTTATCTCATAGCCATCATTCGTGCCATGCGCAAGTGAATCAATCACATCGTTGGCATACGACCCAATGGTGCCAACAAAATCTGACTCAGTTCTTTCATGCTGTATGCCTTTCCCAGAATCCTGCATGCACCCTCTCACTTGATACGCAAGCGGAAGAGCGCACAAGCTGGCTACCACTACAGCAAGGCGAACCTTGTCAAACCGTTTGGCAGATTTGCCCCTGTGGGCATCATAGCCACCTGAAACCTGAAATTGAAAAGACTCTCGGAGAGACTCTTGCCGATCGTATACTGGCGGACATGGCTTCAGGTGTTGGGCATAATACTCCTTTGAAAGGTGAATCAATTGGTTTTCAGGTGCCACATCTGATCTGATCTGATCAGGATAAAGCAGATCAAGGACCACGAGAGCCTTGAGATCGTTCACATCGCACGCTTGGCACACAGCGTCATCCGCACGTTGGCTTATATTCACCCGGTAACAATGAGCTGCCAAAGCTTCCGGTAAGCCTGGGAGGCTTTCATCAACAAGAGGCTCCTTTGTGGATTCCTGACGTTCATGGAGTGCTCTGGCAAAATCTGCCCTACCCGCCTTTTTCAATCCTAATTCATGTGCATAGGTATTGGCAATCGCATCCTTTGTGATCCCTCTGGTGAGATAGGACAGCCCATAATAATAAAGCTGTTTGCTTGTCTTCTTTCGTGGGACTTCTCGAGAGAGTATGGCTTCCAGATTGTCCATTGAGTTGAACAAAGAGGGATTTTTTATATCCTCTCAGGTAGACGCAGCGAAAATCTTCTGGCAGATTAGAATATTTTCAAGATATGCACGGTTTTCAATAAGGTCTAGCACATCGAACCATAGGAGTTCAAGCAGAATTTGCCCAACCGTGCCCAGAAACGATGTTAACGCAGTCTACATGAGCTGCAAACGTGCAACCGTGTGCCCTTGCAAAGCTCCGCTTCAGTACCATGCCCATCATGATATTTCCTAAGACTCTCACAAAATTTGAGAGTGATTCAGAGAGTTCAGGCCGTCTTTATAATTTCCAATCCAGCATGCCAATAGAGCTCAGAACAAAAGAACGTACGTTTATTACCAGTGACCCCCATTCATACCTAAGATAATGAGGTTCGTGGTATTAACTCAAACGCAAGTTCCCGCAGCCTGGCCACACTAACAGATCATGAAAAGTATGCCCGATCACCTGCAACACTAGAATGAGCCCTACCTACTCACTGAACATCATCGTTGCGGTATGCATCTCAGACCAGCTTAAGGGGCAGGGCAATTCGCAGGAGTCCAAAGGCTATTAAAAATGTTTTCATATGATGACATACATATAGTAGGTTGTGGGAGTCCCATCTGTACCATTCTCAGGCACAATCATCTGATAATCATGAGCCTCAGCATCAAATCCATGGGACTCATTATAAATATCTGTCAAGTACACAACCTGGGTTGCTGACTGATCATACAGTACCATCTCTTTGTACACACTGCGTTGCATGGTGCCGTTGACAGTGGTATATGTGGTATTACAGGTATTCATCGGCAATATGCTATTGCTTACCCGGATAGTGTCATGTTCAGGAGCCTTGAATGTATGCTCCAGTGAGACTGGTTGTTCAAGCAGTCCCATGACCGTATTCTCCTCGTGTTGATGGGTGCTGTTTGCGCAGGTCAGGTTGTTGAAATCCACCTCTGAACGCGCAGCCAAAAGATGCGTCGCATCGACCTGCCCCCAGTCATACGCGATAGATTCATTCCCCAATTGGACTGAAACATTCACATCACCATAGAGAAATGACCAAAGGTTTGTCCTGGCAATGGTAGTAAGATTCAATTGTGTCCGATGGCCACCCAGGGCCTGGGTGAGGCTATCTCCCAGTGCGATGGTGTCTGAGGCTTCCAACGCAGTATAGCTTGTGCTGTTGCAGGTCACTGTATAGGTATAGACAGTCTCTCGGGAAAATGAGTGGTTATGCATATGCAGGGTTCCATCGAATTCCATTTGGTATTCTGAAGCGTCATCCTCAAAGACGATGGTACAGTTGCCATCGGGAATGGGCTGTGAACTGGTACGGTTTGTGTAATTTGCATAGAAAGTGATATTACTGTAAGGGACAGTATCGCCACTAGAGTAGACCTCCAGGTAGCTGTTCTCGGATACTGAGTACGCAGAAAAATGGGTGACAGAAAATGTGATTTTATTCGCCTCATGACCAAGGATCGTGCAGTCTGTGCAGGCTTCGTTGTCACGCAGGATAATCGGTCTTTCGAACTGTATCCCAGATATGGTAAGTTGAGCACTCTTGTTCAAGGCCTGGAGATTACGAGAGTCTATTGAAACGCGGTTGGTCCCAATCTCTATGTAATCATCGAGGTCACCCCCCTGGCTGAGGTCGACTGATTCTGAGAAGTTCACTGTGGCCTCGCTTGTTGTGATCACCAGATTGGAGATGTTTGAGATGTTCTCTGCCCCGATGTCCGTGCCACTGAAACTTGAGATGATGACTGTCAAGTTCATATTTTTTGATCTGCTTTCCAGTGTATCCTTATAGCAACGGATGTGCCATGAGAATGAACCCCCTTCATTCCAGTTGACAGTGAAATTACCAGTACCCATAGCAGTGAATTGATTGTCGATGAATAGCTCACAGTAATCTGTTTCCCCCTCCACAGAATAATTGAATACGACAGTGTCTGGGTTGACGAGTATGGGAATAGGTTGTGGTGTTATGTTTATCTGCGGCTCTACAACTGTGATATTGAAATGAGGTGTTATCTTTTGCTCTGTTCCTTCTTCATAGATCGTAAAGAATTCGAATGTGCCAAGTTTGGTCGCATTTACCTGCCAGGTGATATTACAGGTTGCATCAGTGAGAGACTCCAGGCAACTGTCATTCCGCGGATTGGGGCTGATGCTGTAGAATGGATCGACGCCGTTCCATGCCTCCTTTTCAGGGATCACTCCCTTATCATCGATGTTGAGGCGTTTGAAGGTGAGTCCAGTATCATCATCATAGATAGGTTTGCCTGTCTCTTGCAATTTCTGCTCCAGCTCATCAGGTGGCAGATCGTATCCGAGCGCACGATACTTCGCCTTTAGCAGGGCAGCGGCTCCTGCAACATGAGGCGCAGCCATCGAAGTTCCGCCCTTGTCTGTCACTGTTCCCGCATAATCCAATGAGGTGATCATGGCCCCTGGTGCGAGCAGATCCAGATTCTGGGCCCGGTTGGACGCGCAGACAATGTTGTCGACAACCATATCAGAAGAAGAGTCATAGCAGGTGTAGGTGCCACCAGGACAGTCCCCACTCACATACCCCCAGCAGGTACCCCCGCCATCAAAATCATAGGTCATACCCACAGAGGTTGCCCTATCGACGCAGGCAGGAGGGGAGATTCCGGTGGTATCTCCATCATTCCCAGAGGCAACGATGACTGAGATATTCTGCTGCACCGCAGCATCAATCGCCTGGGCGTAGCCAGGGAATTGACTGTCACAAGCGCTATCATACCGTGTTCCGCCCCCCAGGCTCATGGAGATCACTGAGATATTGTAATTCTGCGCGTTTGAAACACACCAGTCGATCCCTGCGATGATATCTGATGAATATCCACTACCTCCTGAATCAAGCACCTTGACTGCGATGATATTTGCCTCAGGAGCGACTCCCTGGTAAGAATTATAGTCTGCCGCAACGATGCCTGCGCAATGGGTACCATGCCCTTGATCATCAGTTGCGCTGTTGTCCTGGGAGGTCCCGTCCGGGCAGCAATTATCCGAACAATAGCATTTCTCTCCGATGATCCTGCCTTCAAGCCCGGAATGATCCGAGACACCGGTGTCGATGACACAGACCCCCTCTCCCTTCCCTGAGCCATTTATAGTGCCATGCCCTGTGCTGATGGGTACACTCTCGTCCAGGGTTATGTGTACTGGTTTCACTGTGGTGACGTAGATCACATCCTCATGCTCCTCGAGGCGCTTGAGAGCGGTCTGCGAGATTCGACCCGTCAGTTGCGGGATTGCTCTCATGGCTCGGGGGTTTTTTACCGGTTTGGAGAAGGCTGACAGGAAGCCACCTTGCACATCATCCAAAACTTGCGTGTTGTTGGCCCCCTCTCTGAGTCCGATGACAACATCAGCCCGGTCCTGATGTTTCAGTGTTTGTGCGACATCAGGCAAGGCTTTTGGGTCAAGTTTAGCGATGATGTTTGTGCATGTTCCATTGCAGTACACACCGGTAGTTATATTGAACACCCCTTTTTGTACGGTGATTGACCCAGATGGCTCTACCAGGAAGGGTTGCATGGTGCCTGCCGAGGCTATAGCTGCAAGCAGCAGCAGTATCAGTAGTCTCCCCACG
>JBNJGT010000055.1:0-10428 GCA_051819765.1 Nanobdellota archaeon | reverse complement strand
GGTCAGAGGCCGGCAAACTCTCAGCAATAGAAGGCCCAAGGAAATCAGACACCTTCTTCTTGCACTCCTGCACACAATTCTCCTCAGACATCGAGTCCACCTGCGTTGCCGAGGCCTCACCAAAGAGTTTACGCATTTGCCTTAATATTCATATGAGATACACAACAATCATCAATCAAAAGAGCCTAAAGCCCCTTAAGAGTTTCGACGAAAGTCCAGACTCTTCAGAAAAGCTGCGACCCCGGCAGCATCACGATCCATGGTAAGAATCTTTGCCTTTGGATTGATACCGTGTATGTCATGACGATACGCCTCCTCGTCAAACCCCACAGCATCGGAAAGATTGAACTTTGAGATCACAACAAGCCTGGCGTTCTGGAAGATGATAGGATACTTGCGCGGTTTATCAGAACCCTCTGTCGTAGAGCTTACCACAAGATCTGCATGCTGGCCGATGTCAACCCCTGCAGGACACACCAGGTTACCGACATTCTCGATGAACAGGTATTTCTTCCCCGTAAGGTCCAGATGCCCGATTGCATGGCGTACCATATCAGCATTCAGATGGCACCCACTATGGGTATTGATCTGATAGGTAGCAATCCCTTGCGCTCCCAGTCGTCTTGTATCAATATCTGATTCAAGATCTCCCTGTATCACGGCCATATTGTCGGCACCCAGGGTGGGAGCCAGATTTTCAATCAGGGTTGTCTTTCCCGCTCCAGGTGATCCAAGCACATTCACACAAAAGACGCTTTTCTGGCGCAGCTCATCAGAGATGACCTTACCCACGGCATCATTCCGTTCAGTGACTGATTTTTCCATGACGATTTCATCACACATTCATTCCACCTCAATCTTTTCGATGACAAGGTCCTTGCCTTCGATGATACGCGTATTTCCCGACCCGCATGCCTGGCAGAACATATCATAAGGGTCTGACACCTCACCGGATGTATTGCAATCATCGCACTGGAGCACACCATCCACTTCTGTCACCACGAGTTCAGCCGATGCTGCTATAGAATCACCTTTCAGTTCATTGAAATAGAAAGTCAGGGGTTCCCTTTTGTAAGTTGTCATGACTCCCAGCCGGCAATAGACCCGCCGAGGTACCTTCTCACCGCAATTCTCTGCCACCATATTCAGCAATTCCCGTGCGATCGCCAGCTCGTGCATGGTAAACCACACAAAGACCTTATTTATATGTTTTCGCATAGCTTTTTATAATCAGTATATCAGCCACCCTGCCATGACAGCCCAAAGAAAACGCGACCACATCGATATCTGCAGCACGCAACAGGTAGAGCAATCACAGACCACAGGATTCGAACGATATCATTTCCCGCACCAGGCACTCCCAGAAACTGACCTCGCGAAAATTGACCTTTCCACAACATTCCTTGGAAAACAAATCAAAGCCCCCCTCCTCATCTCCTCCATGACCGGCGGCTACGACCACGCCGGGACCATCAACGCAAACCTTGCGAAAGCTGCCCAAGCCCTGGGGATTCCCCTGTGCCTTGGATCCATGAGGATAGCCTTAGAAGACCAACACGCAAGAAGCTCATTCAACATACGACACCTCGCGCCTTCCATCCCGATTCTCGCAAACGTTGGCGCAGTCCAGCTCAACTACGGCTATACCGAACAGCATCTCAAAGAGATTATCGAGATCGCAGACGCAGATGCCCTCATCCTCCACCTGAATCCCCTCCAGGAAGCCATCCAACCTGAGGGAGACACCAACTTCAAAGGACTAAAAGAAAAGATCAACAACCTCAATCTCCCGGTCCCACTAATCATAAAGGAAGTCGGGTGTGGCATATCCCAGCAGACCGCCTCTGAACTGAACTGTGACTACATTGACACCGCTGGAGTTGGCGGCACATCCTGGGCAGCAATTGAAGGTATCCGTGCAAACTCCCCCCTCGGAGAGACATTCCGGGATTGGGGAATTCCGACAGCACAATCCATCCTTGAATGCAGACGCACCGGAAAGCAGATCATCGCCTCTGGAGGGATCCGCAACGGCATGGATGCTGCAAAAGCAATAGCACTGGGCGCAGACATGGTGGGGCTCGCATTACCCCTCCTGGACCCGGCCACAAAAGACCACTCAGAAGTAGTACAATTTTTGGAAAACATTATAAAGGAGCTACGAATCACACTGTTCTGTACAGGGGCACAAGACCTCGATGAACTAAGACAGGTGAAGCTGAATGGACCCGGACTATAACATACGGATTGCGATTGAAGAGGCGATTGAAGACTACGCCACAGGAGACTACCACACATTTCTCACACGACTGCACCCTTTCGCAGATCAACTGCCCGCAACTCTCAAAGACAAATACAATGCAACGCTGAAAACAGAGATGCCAAATATCCAGATGAGACAAGAGAACCTCTTTAGAGAACAAGCGAACCTCTACACGCAAATGCACAAGACAACAGATGAAGAACAAAGATTGGAATTAAGCCTAACGATTGACAGACTGGCGGCAACACGCTATGACCTCCAGCAGTTGCAAGCAGATTACCGGTAAATGCAGCCCATCATCATCTATGCGCCGGTCACAGCAGGCTGGCAGTATAAAGGCATTCAAAGGGAACCATTTCTCAAGGGGCCAGTTGACATCCCCACAGAACTGCCTTCCGTAGATATCAGGGATTTCACCCAGACTGACGTCATCACCCACCAAACCTATGAGCACTTTGAGCAATTCTACATCAGACTATTCGGATCCGGCTCCTTTCCCATCACTATAGGTGGAGACCATGCGATCTCAATCCCGGCCACCACTGCATGCAATAAGGTATTCCCTACCCTGCAAAACATCCGCCTCGATCGTGACCTGGACATGGGTATCGCCGGAATCAAGGTAAACGGCACCTTCATGCAGGAAAACTGCCAAAACAATAACTTCGATGAAGCAGGTCTCGGATACATACTTACAAAGCACCACAGGATACAAAACACCCACATCGGTTCACCAATAGATAAAGAGTACGAAGGCCCATTCTGGAAAGAGACCCTGGCTGATCACATAGCACGAAGCATGCGCAACAGGGACGATGTCGCATTCATAACCCAGCCCGAATATATCACCACCTTAAGCCCAGGCAGCCCAGTCTATCTCAGTATTGATGTGGACTGCTACCGAGGAGTCAATGCCAAAACCCTTGGCCTCACCCCGCTTGAGGGATGGATGGAATACTCCCACGTGCAAGAATGTATAGATAAGGCCTTCCAATCCGGACTGAAAGGGTTGGATATCTGTGAGATCACTAACATCGAAGCACACAAGGCCCAAAAGTACGCAAAAGATACGCTGGAGATGATCAATTCTTACGTCGCATGATCTCCTGGGCAAATGAGACCAGGTCCTTTTGCAGCTGAGGGATCCTGCGCGCATTATCTATGGCCTGCGTGTACAGCTCATCGACCATATCTTCAGCATAGCGCCGCGCACCAGAATATTCAATTATATCAGCAAGCCACTGCCCATCCTCCAGACTAAAATCCGTCCCGAGCAGCTTCCCGAAGTGTGCCACTTGCTCCTCGGTCCCATGTGTCAACACATACCACACAAGCAGGGTCTGCTTGCCCTCACGCAAATCACCAAAACGGGGTTTGCCGGTCTCAGCCTGTGGGAACACATCAAGCAGATCATCCTGTATCTGGAACGCGATACCAAGGGGTTCAGCATACGCTGAAAGGGATGCCAGATCCTCCTCAGGAGCTTCGGCAAGCAGGGCTCCACAATGCAGTGGTCCCTCAATGGAATACACAGAGGTTTTCAGGCGATACATCTCAATCACCCGCTCCTTTGTCACAGGTTGCGCCTTTTCATAATCGATCACCTGCCCATAGCAGGTATCGATCAACACGCGAGTGATTCGCTTAGAAAGGGTTTGTACCAATTCGGAAGAAAAGTCAGTGGAAAGCAACGCCTCATAGGCAACAAAGAGCAGGGTATCACCCGCAAGCATAGCCATATGCTCACCCGACAATGTCTCATACTCGTGCGCATACCGCGCATGCACAGTAGGTTTCCCCCGACGTAACATGCTTTGATCCATGATATCATCATGCACCAGAAGGAATGCATGCAGCATCTCAAGCACTGCTGCGACTGTCAACATCGAATTGGTCACAGTTCCGCCGTATCCCCGGTAGGCCAGCAATGAAAGCTTTGGCCGGATCCGCTTTCCATCCCGAAGGCAGAACTCTTCAATGATACCAAGCATCCGCTGCACTCCGGAATCCTTAGCCTCCACATTACTCAGAATCTCCTTGATACGCCTATCGATACTGGTTTTATCATCCATTCCGGCTCCAAATGCTCCAGACTTTTTATAACTACCGGCAAGGCCAAACGGCTTGAGAATCTCAAAAGGTACTTGCCCCTGTGTGCT
This sequence comes from Nanobdellota archaeon, assembly GCA_051819765.1. Taxonomy (GTDB): domain Archaea; phylum Nanobdellota; class Nanobdellia; order Woesearchaeales; family JACJVW01; genus JBNJGT01. The sequence goes on along the minus strand of JBNJGT010000055.1, from coordinate 6,006 downwards.
CCAATGCCCGCTGCAGCCAAATGTCCCTGACAATCTCAAGGGTATTTTGCCTGCCATAAGACAGCAATCAAAACACGCAAAAATCAGAATATACGAGGCTCATGATCAAGCTTACGACGCAGGAAGCGCCCCACCTGCCCGCTATCCCAATCATACCCATAGAAATTATCCGGAAAAAGGGGTTGGACTTGGGCGCGTGGTCTTGCTCCACGCCGATCTATGAGTGTTTGTTCTCCGGTGCCGATCAGGGTCACGGGCACTGCAAGCTCATCCTGTATCCAGGAAACATAGTCTTTTGATTCAGGAGAAAGCTCAGAGAAATACTGTTTACCATAATCAGCAAAATTGATGTAATCGATGAATGTCAATGCCAACTCATCAGGTTGATTCACGAGCACAGCCCGTTTGAGCTCGTTAATATTTTGTTCAAACACCCGCCGCAACCTGCCAGTGACTGTGGTGTACTCAGATGGTGCCCGTGGCGCTCCACTCCGCCAGCCAATCTCCTCCCACGAGATCTCCTCCGAACCCGTGGGGCCACTGTTTCCCGCAACCCTGATGGGATAGGTCCGCAAGACCCCAATTGTTTTCGAATGATGGTTGGGCGCGATTCCCGAGTCTGAAAGCAATGAAGAGGCATTCACATCCCGGCTGGTGACATACGGGTAGGCCCCATGATTCAATGACAGGCCAAACCCCTGCGTCCCCTCCAAGAGGACATTCTGGCCCATGCCAATCTGCTGATTCAGCAACCCAACCGTATCTCCGCAATAGAAATACAGTTCAGGATCCTCCTCAGCAAACCTGTCAAACAGTGGTGTCTTTCGCATCACCTTATCGACCTGAGCCGCACCGACCCCTTCACCCGTGGAAGAGATACGAGCTGTCAGCTGGCGCTCACGCATCCGGTGCTCTTCAGTGATTACCATCGCATGATTGTCGATCATCACCCGGTCAGGATAGAGCCTGTATCTGACCAATTCTTCAGCAAGCACATCAAGGTTGACAAGACTGCTTGTGGAAAGGTAGAGCAAAGAATCGGTGAAGACCCCACAAGGAAGCTGTCGGTTCACATAGCGATGGCCTTCATGATAGAAGGTATGCCCTGCCTGGGGAGCCCCTGAACGAACCATGCCGCTATATTCAGGTGCAAGGTATGCAGCGATCTTGCCCTTCCCCTCAGAGCCCCACTGCAGACCAACAAGACAATCCACACCCATCGTCCTTAAGAATAAAAGAACTTATATAAATATTGACGTCATAGAAATGCTGAAAAGCGACTACCCCCTAAAGCACTGGGCTCGCCGCTTTTCCTGGACGCATTTATAGGACACAAAACACGCATAAGACATTTTCATCCATACCCTAAAGGACAAGGCTTTCTGGGTGTTTTCGTGTAACGAGTTTTTCGAAGAAATGACCTGCTATTACACAGGCCAATCAGTATTCTCATATAAGGTGAAAGGGGGAGGTCTCTTACGGGGATGTCACCTTTTTTTTAAAAAGAAACGGGGCCGAAGTCGATGCTAAAGGAATTCTTCGAAAAACTCTCGTGTAACGAAATGTTTAAATAAAGTGATGCGTCAGGGAAAATCATGCCTTCCTTCTTTTGCCTACCATCGGAATATTCACGGTACAGAGACGCTGCAGTTGCAATCCTACCCGTACCCTTCGAAGGGACAGTGTCATACAAAGGCGGCACCAAAGACGGGCCCAGAAAGATCAAGGAAGCAAGCTACGAAGTAGAGCTCTACGATGAAGAGATTGACGCCGAACCCTTTGATATGAAGATCGCGACCCTTCCCCAGGTAAAAGAGACCTCAGTCTCAAAGATGGTGGATCTTGTAAGAGAGAAGGTGCTCGAGGTAGCCCATGACAAGAAACTGCCCATAATTCTGGGAGGAGAACATACCATCACCTTTGGTGAAGCACAAGCCCTAAAGCAGCTCTACCCACGCCTCTCAGTCCTTCAGATTGATGCCCATACAGATCTTCGCGAGGAGTTTGAGGGAGAAACACTCACCCACGCAACCGTCATGAGACATATCGCGAAATTAGGCTGTCCCCTTGTGCAGGTGGGGATACGCAGCATGGCACGGGAAGAAAAAAGCGCTTTAAAAGACATCGATACGTGCATCATCTACAGCAGAGACGCAAACGGCAACTGGATCGATAAGATCAAAGAGAATCTCACTGAGGACGTGCTTATAACAATCGATGTGGACGGGTTTGACCCAAGCATCATGCCTGCAACCGGCACCCCTGAACCAGGTGGCCTTGGCTGGTACCAGGTCATAGACCTCCTCAAAGAAGTGTGCCTGGCAAAGAACGTGGTAGGGTGTGACATCGTTGAACTTGCCCCCATCAAGGGCCTGCACGCACCCGACTACCTGTGCGCGCGACTGCTCTACAAATTCATTGGCTACCACGGATGCCTAAGACGCTCTCTCCTTCAATGAACCCCTCATTCTTGAGTGCTTCCGCAGTGCGCTCTATCTGCTCATATTCCATGCCGCTCTCACGCACCAGGTCAGCGATAGCCTTCTTTTCCATCATCAATAGCTCCAGGATCCTTCCCCTGGCCTGTCTATTACTTCCCTCAAACGGCGACTGCTTTGTATAGGAGGCACTTTTCCGTGACGGGTTATACTCCTGCTTGATGACCGCGCCATAATCCATGAGCGCGTTATACCAATCCCGGGGACGAGGCCGATACAGGGTCTGCTCGATAAGAGGAAGGATATCCTTATCACTCACCGACTCAACGTCAGAAAAGAAGAAATGGATGACCACCGACCGGATGTTGGTCTCAATCACAACCACTGGTTCATTGAAGGCAAAAGCCTGGATAGCAGCTGCAGTATATGATCCGATACCAGGGAGGGATCGCAAGCCATCATCAGTCTCAGGCACCTGCCCATTAAAGTCTTCAACAATCTTCTTTGCCGCCCGGTGTAAAAAAAGGGCCCGCCTGTTATATCCCAACCCTTTCCAGACTACCAACAAATCCGGAAGCGATGCGTCAGCCAGATCCTCCACTGTAGGAAACCGTTGGATGAATTCCAGATATTTTTCCATCACTCGAGAGACCTGTGTCTGCTGCAGCATGACCTCTGAGACCAGTATCTTATACGGATCACGTGCATCCCGCCAGGGTAGGTCCCGTCGATTGTTCCGATAATGGGTTAGTATCGTCTTTTGGAATGATGAGACATCCATCCCAATACAAAGTAATTTATAATTTAAATTATTTGCACTTTTCATGCTATACCTCGCCCCAATGGCGGGCATCAATTGCCCGGCCTTCAGAAGACTCTGCCGCTACTATGGCGCCGATGCCACCTACACCCAGATGCTTGACGCTGACAAGATCGCAGGAGACTCGCATTTCTATGACCGCTATCTTGACATCAAAAACGACGAGCGACCGATAATCATCCAGCTTATCGGGTCAAAAGAGAGCCTCAGCACAGCATCCCGGAAAGTGAGCCCCCACGCCGATGGTCTTGACATCAATCTCGGATGTATCGAGAAGCCCATGCTTGGCAAGCAATCCGGAAGTTTTCTCATGAAACACCCTGACCAGATCCCAAAGGTCCTCTCGTACATAGAGACCGACAAGCCCCTCACCGCAAAGATCAGGGCAGGTTGGGACACGGTGAACGCCCTCGAGGTGGCCCGGACCCTCCAAGAGAGTGGTCTCAAGACCATAGCCATCCATCCAAGGACCAAAGTACAAGGATACAAGGGAAAAGCTGACTGGAACATCATAAAAGAAGTCATCCAGCATACGAACCTGAATATCATTGCCAACGGCGATATAACAAACGCTGACACTGCCAGAAGGATCCAGGAAAAGACAGGCACAAAAGACATCATGATCGGTCGCGCTGCAATCGGCAACCCCATGATATTCCAACGCATCAAGGATAACGATCAACGACCCATCTCCATCCAAGAAAGAAAGGAACAGTTCGCCCGCTTCAGGTCACTCTACAAGGAACAGGAACGAAAAACCTTCACCGAGCTTCGCCAGCACGCAGCCTGGTTCTTCAAATACATCCCCCAATCAAAGGAGACACGACAAAAGATTCTTGACACCCAAAATAAGACAGAGCTTGACGCATGCATCAAAAAGATCTAGAAGAGGATTTGCAGGCTGCGATGAATGACCCTGAACCGCAGCCCCTGGCAGGACCCATTAAAGTGATTGGAAGCATAATAGTGGTTCTCATCCTCACTTTGATGATTGTCCCATATTACGCGGTGCATACTGACCCTGAGCCAGACATGGATTTCACGGTGCAGATACCGGAACTCAACCTTGAAGACCCGCACCAATCAATCAGGGAGGCCATGTACCAGGAGACAACACCAGCGATACGTGACCTGGCGCTCCAAATAACCCAGAATGCCTGCAGCCATGGCACTACCTGCCACGCAAAGGCATTATTCTACTATGTCCGGGATGAGATTGGGTATATCCCTGATCCACCCTATGAATATATCCAGCATCCGCACATGACACTCACTGGTGCCGGCGATTGTGAGGACCAGGCTATCCTTCTCTATCACCTGACCCGGGCGATCGGCATCGAATCACACATCGTGACCATCCCCGGCCACGCATACGTCCGCATTCATTTGCAGGATGGCCCCAGCAGATACGACACAGTGAACCTGGACCCCACCTGCCGCTACTGCGGTTTTGACGAGATTCCGCCACGGAACCAAAACAAGAGAGAAAATGTCTATTGACGATAGATCCTGATCATCAGGACGGTTTGTGCAAGCAATGCCAACAGTATGATAAATAGGATCTCAATGATCGCAAGATTTGTGAAATTCACCGGCTTACCAAAGGATGACACATAGAAGGCAATCGCCGCAGCTCCAAATATGATCATGAAATAGATGACGATCTGTTCCAGCAGGTATGCCTCAACTCTTTTTTTGAAAATAAGATCACCTAAAAAAAAATTTATGGGTAAAGGTATACCCGCTCTTCTGATATAACTTCTGGAGTCACAAACTCAGTGAGTGTTGGTGTCCCGATCTTTGGGATGAAGTTGATTCGCACTTCCTCATCCTCAGTGACCTCTTTGGGCGCTTCGAAGTAGATCTTGATGACATCTCCACGCTGTAGATTGCCGGTCACATTGTTCGGACCAACCTGTAGATATTCTACAGTGAACTGACCTTCACCATACTGTTGTGGCCGAAGCGTTACACGCTGCACGCTGTCAGACGCATTACACTCAGCCTCGACCTGTCGCAGGACTTCGTTGGTTGTCATGTCAGCTGCACTGAATGAACCACCGCTGCAAGCACCCAGCGTGATTGATGTGCCATTTGAAAGGCCAAGCAACAGATTTGCCGTAGCCTGACCACCGGTCACGTTATCGTCGCTTCCATCCAGATCATAATCATTGTTTGGAACTTCAAACTCAGTCCCGTCATACGCGAGTGTCTCCTCATCCCAGGTCATATACCCTGCAGCACCCCACTCAGTGGAGGTTCCATTATACTGCATTGAGACAGTCCGGTCATATGTATTCATGGTCAAAAGCACCTGACTGAGTTTTATCGGTTCTGAACCAGGGGCAAGTTTGATGATTTCGGTAAAGTGCCGAAGTGTTCCTGTCGAACCGTCTGTTGCTGAGACTTCAGCTACGCGCACGTTAGTCGCGATCTGGCTTTTTGCCTGGTCTCCTGTTGTGAGTGCTTTTTCCTGCAATGAACCTGAAGTCTGTATCAGTACACCAGCTGCAATTGCTGCAACTAACAACAGTGAGATAAATATGATTAACGTTCCAATTCCCATTTCTCCTTTTTTCTGAAACATGTCTTCACCTCAACCCTATTGGTTTACAGTATACCTTTTAGTACACTACTATTTAAATGTTTCGATTAAAACTGTAAGAATGGGCACACAGGCTACTGTTTCGCCCCAAGCTTGCGCAAACGATCCTTCCACATGATACCAATCCGAACCATCTCATTATT
>JBNJGT010000054.1:0-10571 GCA_051819765.1 Nanobdellota archaeon | reverse complement strand
AGGAAATAGTCTCCACACTCTTCAGTCACTGCCACAGGCTCGCCCGGCAGGTTGGCACTCGTCATGACGAGCGGTGTATCAAGATAATCAAACAAGAGGTGATGCAACGAGGTATACGGGAACATCACCCCAAGGGTATCAAGCTCTGAGACCAATGGATATTGCTTCTTCTTGCCCACAAGAACGATTGGTCGCGCAGGCGATTCCAGAACCCCAAGTTCCTTTTTCGTATAACAGGCAACTGTCGCAAGCATAGCCTCATCTCGCACCATCAAGGCAAATGGCTTATCCCGCCTGCCAAGCATGTGCCGAAGCTGTAAGACCACATCATCATCTGGAAGACAACACAGGTGAAAGCCACCAACCCCTTTGATTGCGACTATGCTCCCGTTCTTTATGAGTGATGCAGCATGTTTCAAAGCCGCCGCATCATCCTCACAGAGTACCACAGAATTATACAGCAATTTCAGTTTCGGGCCACAGGCCGGACAGGCGATTGTCTGTGCATGATACCGTCGGTCCAAAGGGTTTTCATATTCCCTCCGGCATGCCTCACACATTGCAAACTCAGCCATGCTGGTCATGGGTCGGTCATATGGTGTTCCCTCTATCATCGAGAACCGGGGGCCGCAATCTGTACATGTCACAAAATAGTAGCCATAGCGCCGGTTATTGGGATCGCGCAGGTCCGCACGACATGATTCACACATAAAGATATCAGCTGGCAATTCTGCCCCTTCCCCATCACTGGATTCGATTGAGAAATCATGACAGTCATATGCGATTCTTTCCATACTCACAGAATCGATCCTGGCAAGCGGGGGCCAGTCCTGGATACCTTCAATAAAGGTTGCATCATCCACAACAACCTCGACTCCCTCACCGATGTTTTTCACATAACCCCTCCGACCTGCCTCCTTTGCTTTGCGATAGATGAACGGACGAAACCCCACGCCCTGCACAACACCCCGAATCAAGAACTTATGCATGCCTGTTGCAAAATGACCCTTCTTTTTAAATCCTTTGACCATAGGGGTCATGAAACTTTTTCCGTGATGGACATTTCTTTTTGTAGGCATATTTCTGATGGAGCCAACCTTTAGTTCCATTGCAACCCGTCGACAATATTTGATTTTTAATTCCACTAGAAATTTTTTTGAAAATATTCTCATCACAAAGCGATTTGGGTGACCCGACCATAGTCAAAAGTACTTTCAACTCAGGACAGCACCAAAAGCCTCTAGTTCGAGGAAGCAGAAACATTTATATACAGGAGAAGTGCCTGTTTTGACTGGATGACTGATTCAAATACATTCGGTATCGACATGAACGAAGCCGAGCAGGTAGAATACTTTGATGCGTTGAAAAACTGGATCAAACTCTACCTGAAATTTGATTTCAGTAAATATAATGACTCATACATCAAGCGCCGCATCCAGTCGCGCATGTTCTTCCATCGCATGAACCGCTTCAAAGACTACCTTGAATTCATCAAGCAAGACAAGCAAGAAGAAGCAAAACTCCTGCAGAATCTGACAGTCAACGTGACAAAATTCTTCAGAAATCCCCTCCTTTATGAGGATATCAAAGCCCACGTCCTCCCACAGATATTGAATAAAGAGAAGACAATCATCTGGAGCGCAGGGTGCTCTTCAGGAGAGGAACCATATTCGTTGACCATGGCCATCCTGGATTTCCTCAAAGTGGATAAGCTTCCCACCAACATCAAGATCTATGCGACTGACTTCGACACCGAAGCGATACAGAAAGCGATCTATGGGCGGTACCAGAAAAGCCAGTTCACAGACACAAGTGAAGCGCTTATTGACAAGTATTTCACGCAGGAGGGTAATCTACTAAAGATAAACGAAGAAGTGCGGGAGAGCGTAACATTCCTTCACCATGACCTATTCCAGGATAAACCCATCCAGAATTGCGATCTCATACTCTGCCGCAACGTTGTCATCTACTTCACCATGGATGCCAAGAACAAGCTTTACATGGTATTCTATGATGCCCTCAAACCGCAAGGATTCTTCATCATGGGCAAGAGTGAGACTCTTTCCGGAGAAGCACGCAAACGCTTCACACCATTTGTTCTGGACAATCGAATCTACCAGAAATCCTAAAGGACCCGTTCCTCACCAGTTGCTTTCAAGAGCACCTTGCACTCTTCTGTAGCGGTGTTGAAGATCACAGTTCGCCCGTAACCACCACCGGTATCATCACTAAGAAGTTCAATGCTGTTATCCTGGAGCACCTGCCGCACCGCATTTGCATTCTTCACATTTATGGATTTCTCTGATTCCTTCAGTGATGGGAACATGTGAGCTCCCCCGGCAATCTTTGCCTTTAGATTGCGCCGCACAGCACCCTGGGAGACCAGATCATTGATCATGTTCACTATACCGATATCAGCATACTTATTGGGATTGGCAGTCTTTCGAGGCACCTCAGAATGAAAGGGCAACATGATATGCGCCATCCCATAGACCTTCTTGGCCGAATCGTACACGATTGTTGCGATACAGGATCCGATACCTACACACATCAGTTTGAATCCGTTCTTTCGGATTTGGTACTCACCCATTCCAACTATGACACGTTCTTCAGAATCCATATCGCTCCCGTATCAGTTCCCTCATCTTCTGCAGCGAATCGGGGTTGAAGATCATCAAGTATCCACCCCCCATCCCACGTTCGGCAATTTTCATTTCCGTTTTGATCAGAAGAATGTGGTCAATCGTCTTTCCAACCTCTGAGAGGATGAAATCAATCAATGACCCAAGCATGTCATTGGCATAATGCGGCACCGACGGCACCATCATGATATCAAGCATTGATGAGATTGCATTCAGGTAAGACCCGGTAAAAATGTTGGACATCTCCTTATACGCAGCAATATCATCTTCCTGCGGCTCCAGCCGCTCATCCACATCCCTGCCGTTTATCATGTTGATGATACGCATGGCTTCAGTCGTCGGATGCAGGTAGACCGCATCACCTGTCAAGTCCCCCATGACCCGCAAATAGACGGCCATGACCATTGTCTCTGCCCCACCAATCTCATCCGGGACATTCTCCAACGGCACAATCTGTGTTTTGATGGGATTTATGATTACCCGTTTGTTGATCATCTGGGAGAGTGCGGTGGCTGCGTTGCCTGAACCGATACTCCCCATCTCTGTAAACATATCAATTTCATGCTTCTCGAAATCAGCCATTCTACCACCTATCCTATTATGGAACCAGGATCAAGAATCAGACATACCTTACCATCACCAAGAATGGTCGCTCCAGCGATCCCTTTTACGCCTTTCACAAGTTTGCTCAGATTTTTGATAAGGATCTGTTGTTGATCAATGATTTCCTCTACAATAAAGCCAATTTTTCGCTCCTGCTCCTCGGTGATCACCACCGGATACACATCAGATTCAGAGCTTTCCAGATTGAATACTTCAGCAAGATGCACCAAAGGGACCTCTTCACCTCGCAAGGCAACGACTTTCTTACCATGGATGGTCTTCACATCAGTCTTAGGGAGGTCAATCGTTTCGACCACACTGCTCAAGGGTATCGCATATTTCTCCGGACCAGTCCTGATAAGAAGTGATGATATGATTGCAAGTGTCAGAGGCAGATGAAGCTCCACCACAGTGCCGGTGCCAACATCTGACTCCACCTTGACATTACCGCCGAGTTTCTTGATTTTTGTGAGAACCACATCCATACCCACGCCCCGGCCGCTGATCTCAGTGACCTTATCACTCGTTGAAAGTCCTGGTTTGAAAATCAGCATCAAGGCCTGCTGCCGATTCATCTCAGAAGCCTCACGTTCTGTAATCAATTCCTTTTCCAGAGCGGTCTTTTTGAGTTTTTCAGCATCAATCCCTGATCCATCATCCTTGATCTCGATTACCGCCATATTCTTTTCACGCCGGGCAGTCAGATTGATGGTTCCGGTCTCAGGCTTATTCGCGTTCAGTCGGCTATCCGTGGCTTCAATACCATGATCAACCGAATTTCTCAATATATGTACGAGGGGTTCACCGATCTCGTCCAACACATTCCGGTCAAGCTCAATCTCATCACCCTTGACGATGAGATCCACTTTCTTGTTTTCCTTTGTTGAGATATCGCGCACCAAGCGGGGAAATCGGCTGAAGATCTGTCCCACAGGGACCATCCGTTGTTCCATGACCTCGGACTGGATCTCAGAGGTAAGGCCATCGATATTATTGATCACGTCATTCATGACAGTGGAATCAAATTCCTTGCTGATTTGCTTCAACCGCATGTTGCTGATAAGAAGCTCTCCAACCATGTTGACAAGGTTATCAAGCTTTTTCACATCGACTTTGATGCTTTGTATAGGCTTCGAGTAAGTCTTGACGATATCCTTCTTCTTGTTATCCCCTGCCTTCTGAGGCAGGAATGAATCCGGAACATCAAAGTCCTCATCCAGACTAAGGATATGACACTTCAGATCAGAGACTGAATCAAAGGCATCCAACAAATCCTCCTTGGAAAGGCCTGTCGAAATGACCAGATCGAACCCGAGGTCAATATTTCCGCCCTGGACCTTATCATACTCAGGATTAGAATAGATGACTCGCTCGATATAGTCCTGAGCCTTCTTGAGCAGAATCTGGGTCTTTGGACCCCGGAGCTGATTGTTAGGGTTGAAAAGCACCACGACCCGAAATACATTCCGGCCTGACTCTTCCTCCCTTTGGACTAACCCCTGCTGCTCATCCGACAATTCCACCCGTGGATGGATATCAAGCGTATCATGAGAGACCTTCTGGTGCGTATTGGCGATCTTCTCCAGCTCTTCCACTAGATGATCGATATTAATATCATCAAGGTCCTTGTTATGGATAGATTCGAGTCCTTCTTCCAGGATATCCTGGCCTTCAAAGAGCTTATCCACAATTGATTGGTCTGCTGTAATCTCATTATCCCGGATCTTTCCCAGGACATTTTCCATCTTATGGCTTAACTCAGAGAATTTCTGATAGCCCATCATCGCAGAATTTCCCTTCAGGGTATGGCAGGATCTGAAAACCTGGTTCACAACCTCACCATTCTGCGGGTCCTTCTCCAGGTTAAGGATTCCCTCATTCAGGTTATCCAATTGTTCCCGGGCTTCAGACAAAAATGCCTCCTTGTAGCTCGTCTTACCCATGCTAAACCTCTTTTATGAACGTGAACTGATCGATTGCGGCACCCAGAGTTCCGCTTTCCTGCTTATGCTCCTGTATAAAGGATATCTCTTTCTCAAGCTTGAATATTGTATCCTTCAGAAGATCTGATACTGCATCCAACGCCGTATCATTATTGATTATCTGTTTGAATGTGAATTCCAGGCACCGACTCAGTTGGCTTGTCTGATGAAACCCAAGAAGCGCTGCATTACCTTTCAGGGTATGAGCACTCCGCCGCAACTGCTCAAACTCTCCTGCAGCCCCTAGCTCATCAACCCGCTTGAGGGTATCAAGACTATCCTGGGTCTCTTCCAGAAATATGCTTAAATATTCTTCATTCATTTTATACATTTGAGTACTTCTTTTGCGATACTCGAGAGAGGGACTACCTTATCGGCAACTCCAGCTTTGACAGCAGAGCGGGGCATCCCCGGCACGATACTTGTGGTCTCATCCTGAACGATGGTGACACCCTGCTTATCCTTGATTGCCCTCAGACCCTCGGTGCCATCCTTTCCCATTCCGGTGAGTATGACTCCAATCACCTTATCACCATAGACCTGGGCCGCGGATCTCATCATCACATCAATGCTTGGCCGCACTCCTTCAACGCGCTCCTCCTTTTGCAGGTGGATAACAGCCCCATCCTTGCTCTGTCTAAGCTCCAGATGAAAATCCCCTGGCGCAATATACACCACGCCACACTTGATCATTTCACGATCTTCAGCTTCCTTCACCTTCAGGGAGGAAAGCCGGTCAAGCCGCTTGGCAAAGGGAAGCGTAAATTCTTCAGGAAGATGCTGGACAATGATAGTGGGAAGAGGGAAATCCTCAGGTAAACCCTGCAGCACCGATTCAATTGCTTTCGGACCGCCAGTAGAAGCGCCCACGCAAAGGATCTGATCATACTTGCCCGAATAGCTGTGGGATTCATCAACTGTCTGCTCAGTGATGGTTGAATCAACACGGGCAGAGAATGCAGCCTTGATCTTACTGATGATGATATCCTTTTTCTTATTCATATCGATGGATATGATGCCAGAAGTCTTGGGTATAAAATCAACCGCTCCCAATTCAAGGCAGGTGAAGGTATTCTCTTCATCTGCCAAAGAACTGATCATGATAACAGGAAGTGGGTTCTTACTCATGATCTCCTTGAGCGCAGTGATACCATCCATGACAGGCATACTGATGTCAAGGGTAATGAGGTCAGGCTTATGCGTCCCTATCTTTTCAAGCAATTCCTTGCCATCACGCGCTGTTGCGACAACCTCAAGCTCAGGGTCAGAATTAATGATATCTGACAATAACTTGCACATGAAAGCAGAATCATCAGTGACAATAACACGAATCATTTTCATTGATTCTGTCCATACTTCTCAAGAACACTAAAGATCTCCTGCTGCTTGAACGGTTTTGTCATGAAATCTGCCGCTCCGTAATCAACAGCTTCCTTGATGACATGCTCCTGTCCGCCAATCGAAGTACACATGACAACAACTGCATTCGAATCAAACTCCTTTATTGCCTTCAGCGCGTCTAGGCCGGTCTTTCCCTCCATGATGATGTCCATAAAGACAATCCCTGGTTTTTCCTGCTTATACTTCTCGATTGCCTCATCCGCGTTGCTTGCTTCTATGACTTCTGCACTTTTCTGCTTAACAATGTTCTTAATCATAGTACGCATAAAGGATGAATCGTCGACAACCAATACCTTTGTCACTTAAGCTCACCTCCTGTTTAATTAGCTAACCGTGATTAGCAGACTATTTAAATGTTTCTATGACGCTTTACTGATGGCCTCGGCAAGAGTGTTGCAGTCAATGCCATCAAATGTCACCTGGTTCTTCAGCATGAAAAAGCGGATACGTGTATACAATGCCACCGGATTCAACTGCACATAAATAAGTGATTTCTCTAGTTGCGGCTTCTGATCCTCTGGTAATACAAAATTCGGACCCTCAAGCGTGATTGAACTGATGAATCCACCATCCTCTTCAACCGAGATATTCACTTCTCGTCCATCTTCCAGGGTTGCTACACTTTCGCTTGCCATGCCTTACCATCTTTTAACCTCCACCCATATAAAAAAGTTATGTTTTCGTATGCGTCGTCCCCACACGGCACCTAAAAATTTATAAAAAACATGACCTCACATCCCGTCACAATGGAAGAGAACCAGCTCATCACAGAGCGCATCAGGAAACTGCAGGAACTAAAAGAAAAGACAGACCCCTTCCCATACACCTATGATAAGACACATGACGCAAAGGAGCTGCTTGACAATTACGAAGAAGGGAAAGAAGTAAGCATTGCTGGCCGCATCATGAACATGCGTCGCATGGGTAAAGCAACCTTTATCCACATCCAGGATGAGACTGCAAAGATTCAGGTTTACCTGCGATCACAGGACGTGGAGAACTACGACCTAATAAAAAAGCTTGAAAGCGGTGACTTCATCGGTGTCAAAGGCACCCTCTTCAAGACAAAGATGGGCGAGATCTCAATCTATACGAAAGAATTCACCATCCTCTGCAAATCAATCCGCCCATTGCCGGAAAAATATCACGGACTCAAAGACAAGGAACTCAGGTTCAGGAAACGGCACCTGGACCTCATCATGAACCAGGAGGTACGCAACCTCTTCATCAAGCGAAGCCTCATGGTCAAAGGCATCCGGGATTATCTCCATAAGAAGGGCTTCATGGAAGTGGAAACACCGCTTCTCCAGACCCAGTACGGAGGAGCCAACGCGCGGCCCTTCAAGACACACATCAATGCCTGGGACATGGACCTTTACCTCTCAATATCACCAGAACTCTACCTCAAACGCCTCATCATCGGAGGCTATGAGAAGGTCTTCACCATCTGCAAGAATTTCAGGAACGAAGGCGTTGACCATTCCCACAACCCCGAGTTCACCATGCTTGAGCTCTACGAGGCCTACTCAGACTACAACGACATGATGAAGCTCACCGAGGAGCTCTATGAAGAGGCCTGCATGGCCATGCACGGCACAACCAAAGTGACACACATAATCGATGGAAAAGAGGTGGTGGTTGACTTCAAAGCGCCCTGGAACCGCCTCACCACCCGTGAAGCGATCAAGGAGTACCTTGACATCGACATCGAGGAGATGGACCGCGAGCAACTGGCAGAATTCTGCGAAAAGCACAAGGTCGAGGTCAGGGAATCATTTTCATGGGGAGACCTGGTGATTGAGATCTTCGACGAGCTTGTTGAGGATAAGATAATCCAGCCCACCCATGTCTATGACAGGCCAAAAGAAGGCACTCCGCTGTGCAAGCGCCACCGCAAAGACCCAAAGTATAATGAGCAGTGCGAGCCCATAGCACTCGGGATGGAGCTTGCCAACATGTACTCCGAGCTCAACGACCCCCTCCAGCAGATGGAGACCTTCAGGGCACAGGAGGAGAAAGGCCGCGGTGGCGACGAGGAAGCCCATCCCATGGACACTGAGTTTGTTGAGGCGCTTGAGACAGGCATGCCCCCCACTGGGGGTAATGGCATAGGGATCGACCGAATGATGATCGTTCTTACAGGCTGTGAAGGGATCAGGGACGTGATCTTCTTTCCGACCATGAAACCACGAGAATGAAGTATCTTTATTTTATTGCGATAATTGCAGCATTTTTTTTCCCACAGTTCTCCCATGCATTGAAACCCTATCTCATCCCGATCCTGATTCTCATGATGACCCTCTCCACAAAGGATCTTGAATTTTCCCATTTCAGGGACAATCCTCACACCGTCAGAAACCTTATCCTCACAAACTATGTCCTTCTTTCAGGGCTATACATCCTCTTGGCATTCATCTTCATCAAGAACACCGACTATCGAAACACGATCTGGTTGCTTGGCATCATGCCTCCTGCTGTAGGGATAATACCCCTAAGCTACATGCTCAAAGGAGATGCAAAGACAAGTTTCATAGCAGAGTTCATTGCCTACATGATCGCCCTCGTCTATGTACCCATAGTCAGCCTCATCCTCTTCCAGGAGGTAATCAACCCCTTAGAGCTCCTCAAGGTGCTCTGCATGGTCCTCATCATACCACTCGGTCTCTCACGCATCATCAGAAAACTCGAGAAACAGCACCTCAACGAGAACGCCAACAAGCTCATCATAACCGTGCTCTACAGCATATCCTTCTTCATCATCATCGGCGTCAACAAGGAAGCCATCCTCCAGGACTTGCGAACCGTCACGATGCTCGTTCTTGTCCTCTCCATCCTCAAGTTCGGCATCGGAACAGTGACATACATCGCCCTGAAACAGCGCATCAGTTACGAAAAGGATGTCATCTACATCCTTTTTGCTACCTTCAAGAATGGCGGCGCAGCCATGGCAATCGCCCTCATGCTCTTTGGGATTGAATCCACCTTGCCGCTTGCCATCAATGCCATGCTGGTCCCAGCCTACATCCTTTTCCTCGAAATGCTCCTCAAAGACAAGTTCAGCTCAGGCCTTCATAAGCCCAGTTGAGCCTGCGGTCCAAAGTTTTCTGAAACCATCCGGTGAAAACCATCTGTACAAATGAGTACAATATCAAAGATTCAGGTTTCTGAATTGCGCATTGCTGACTTCAGGCAACAAAGAGAATAGACCAAGCAAATGATGCAAAAGATACCACGAATAGAACTAAGTCCTTTACAAAGAATAAATTGCAAAAAGCGCCCTGATCAACTCGTAGCCTTAGCAGTTCCTGCAGAGCACTGGATTGCAGCCAGCGATAAAAATTTCCAGTATCAACGAAATTCAAGAGCTGGTCAAAAACCGGGTAACCCGATCCCGTGCCACCCCTGGCTGATTCAAGAACCAGTTATGACCACCATTAACGCGTTCGATCTCAAGTCCATGCGCTGCAGCAAAAGCTTCATAATCCCGAGGATTATAGAGACGATCCGCTGAACCATAAGCCATCAGACCACCTAGGTTACCTGAAAATGATACAGACTGTATAGCCCGAGCCTGCTTCTGAAAAACACCAATATCAGTGCAGATATCCGTAAGATACCGTGTGATACCACCAATATCTTCCCTCCCATGCATAGCGTCAGAGAGAATCTCAAGCGTATAACGCAAGCAATGGGAAAGCAAGCCCCGTTTAATAGGGATTGCAGGATCTGCGGCATAGACCTGCCCCCCGTAGCGTGCAGCATATGCCAAGGCAATGCTTGCACCCCACGAATGCCCAACAAGGTACTCAGAAGAGGTATGAGTGGCAAGGCAGAACTTCCTGAGCAAGGAGACATGATCATCCAATGTGACAGGCCGTTTGTCCCGGTATGGAGCGCCAGAGATGTAAGGCATGACAACCCGAAAACCTGGCACCTCAAGATC
>JBNJGT010000053.1:0-10686 GCA_051819765.1 Nanobdellota archaeon | reverse complement strand
ACCAACCTCTCTCAGATCCCGTGGGATCATCATTAGTCATCGGTTAATTGCTGCGAAACAGGGGGTCACTTATAAAGATTTTGGTTTCAGGGAGTTTTTCTGAAGAGTAGCATCATTATTACGCAGGCCAATCAGTATTCTCATATAAGGAGGAAGTGTTGTACAACAACGTTCGGAGTGCCAGGCTCCCAAATCCCTTACGGGGATGTCACCTCTTTTTAAAGAGGAACGAGGCCGAAGTCGATACCGGAATCATTCGAAAAACTCGGTTTGCAGTTGGTTGTAGAGTCCTGATCTTTGGTACCGATTGGTGCACGTTCTGCTGGGGGTATAGCTGTCCGGGTTGTGCTGATATAGAGGATATAGGTATTCATACAGGTTATTCCTGCTTGCAGGGTTATCCTTTGTTTGGGGGGGCAAATATTTAAATAGGATGTATCCTTTGTGCACGCTATGGCAATAAGAACCCCGACGGATGATGATCTAGAGGCTATGGCCGCATTATACAAGCAATTCTTCCCGACGCACAATATCTTTTCAGGAGGGGATGTCGTAACTTATCTCACTGAAGAAGCTCACAGGCATGAGATGCTCGTCTTTGATGACGGTGCTGTCAGGGGTGGCCTGTTTCTGGTCAAGCAGCAGAGCGGAGAGCATACCCGCTGGAAGTTCAGGCACTTCGCCTTTGATGATGAGGCTGCGGGGGCAGAGCTCCTCGCAGAGGCTGAGAGACGGGTGGCAGATGCTTCGGATACCGCAAAGGTTGAGCTTACCATCGCTGAGAACGAGCCGGTGGACTTTTTCAAGAAGCATGGCTATGAACAGGAAGGGACGCTTGCCAACCATTACCGGTGGGGAGAGACGTGCTATGTGCTCTCGAAGTCATTTGGATCTTTTTGAGTAGACGTATTTGGCTTATCATATTGCCTAGGGTATCGTTGTATCCACAGCTTATGTGGAAGTTTCAGTCCGAGTTGTACACAATCTGCAAGGCCTGAACCTCTGCTTTGGTAACAATCGCTTTCAATGCATATTCTTTCTTGTATATGCACTCCAGGGACCCCTTTATCATCAGACTTTCACAATCGAACCCGTATTCACTAAAGGGGGGATACTTGAGAGTCACTACGGTCCCCTTGGGATTCTTGGAAGACGGTGCATTTGTGCCGACCTCGCTCTATTTCCAATAGTTGCGGGTGCGGTCCTCTGCCTTTGGAACCAGTTTGGGTGGGTAGGGCTCAAAGAATTTGTCATCGAGATCGCGCTTTGCAAGCCGAAGGGCCTCCTTTAGGTGTCGAATGTGATCAGGTTATCTTTGTACTTCTCAAAACTCTTGTTGAAGATTGGATTGTCTACCTGTTGGCGTTCTATGAATACGATGATCTGCTCTGTGTTTGGCGGGTGCTGGATGATCTGGATCACCTCCTCAGGATAGGCCTTAGTACAGGGGTCAAGCTCTTCTGGGTTGTAGAAGCTCAGGAGAAGCTTGTTTCGCTCGTGGAACTCATCAAGGGTCTTGTTTGCCATCGCATGGCGGAGTTCAACCATGAGAAAGAGCTGAATGAGGAAATGGTCCCGGATCTTTGGGTTCCGGAGGCGGTCCTCGTCCTCCAGGGGATAGCCTTTGTACTTTTCGGCAATGCGGTCGGCAAAGAATCCATTGCAGCGGTCAACAACAGGGGGGCCTTTCATGCCTGCGTAGACCTTGACATCCATCCCCATGGTGGGTGAACGGGATTTGAAGATGAAGCCGTCGATGTCCTTGAGCTGCTGGATGAATTGGGCAGTGAAATTATTCATGTCATCGGTGACATCCCGGTTTGTCTTGTGCCGGATAAGGCGTTATTCCTCACCCACTTTTACAATCCGGATGGGTTCTCGTGGTGTCCCAAGACCAATCGCTGTCTCTGGGCAGACCCGCACGAACTCTGCGAAAGGCAATAGGTCATTCATGATAGGTGAGGGGATGGACTGGCCATCGTATCGCACTTTCTCAAACTACAGGCAGGCGCTTGCAAGAATCCGTGGTCTCAGGGGTGTTGACAATACGTCTTTGAATTTAAACCTTTTGCTAGGGTGGCACGTAGGTGGAAAAACTCTCAATAAACTGCGTTTAGTCTCAAGAGGGGGAATATTGCTCAGTTGGATCGGAAAGCCATGTACTAGTCAAAGACTGCTGTGCCAAGATGCGGTAACGGGTTGATGAAAATGAGGGCGAGCCTTCTGGACGAGTTTCTCGAAGAAATGGCCTGCATCAGCGCAGGCTAATCAGTTCATATGCGGTGAAAGGTCCCTTACGGTGTCACCTTTTTTTTAAAATAAGACGAGGCCGCGATGCTAAAGGAATTCTTCGAAAAACTCCTTCTGGACTAAAGGTTTAAATAGGCAGGATTATTGGATATCGCAATGTTCATTGAACTTGCAACCTTCGGTGCCCTTGGTTCATACATGCCTGCTCCAGCCATTCTTGGCGTGCTACTTGGATTCGCCTGGTTTGTATACTTGTCCAGGTATCAATTCAAGCACTGGATCTATGGGGGACAGATTCTCGTTGCCTTCATTGTGACCCATTTTGCAGGGTTGGTGTTGGGTGATTCCCACTCAATAATCCTGGATGAGTTTGTAGCGATACCACTTGTCTTTCTTGGCATAAAACTGCGTAAGGATACTGGATCTTTGGTGACCTCAGTCCTTGGAGTCGGGTTGTTTGGATTCTTTGATCTGTTCAAGCCGTTGGGAATCTCCTATCTGGAATTACTACCGGGAGGCATTGTGCTGGATGACATAGGGGCAGCTCTTCTGGCCTGCGGCTCGTTGTGGTTGGTGCTCAAGATGTATCAAAGAGTTAATGCAAGAGCTCAGAGCACAGTTTGATTTTAGATGTGTTAGGGATGAAACCATATATACTCAAAGATTCGTCATTATCTATGTAATCTCTTCGGATTATCTGAGAGACCTTATGAATGTAGAAGTCTGGTCGATTGCAATATAGCCGATATTCTCCTTGTCTAGTTCTGTGTAGAGGGGGGATTCTGCCTCCAGGCAGGCTGCGCCCATGATTGAGATAACCGGAACCATGCTTTTTTTCGCGAATTGTGCTGTCGTCTGGCCAATCTGTCGTTTTTCAAGGTCAAACATGGTATCCTGTATATGCTTCATGTGTGTTTCCCACTCTTCCTTTGATCTAGTCTTATGCTCGTATGTACTCCAGTCTTCTAACCTATCTGCAATGTCGTGATACTCTTGGGAAGAGAGGGTGCTTCCGATTATTGTTGCCAAATATGTGTCTGACCATCTGATGCAGTATTCAGGCAGAGGGTCAAAAGGGTTAAGATCATCCTCTCCAAGCTTTCGGCCAGGAAGATAACCAAATCTGGTGTTTGAATCGTAAGTGTGTGTTCCGGCAGGAAACAGGACATATTCGGGGTAGACTTCCTTGATCAGTTCTTCTTGTGCTTCAGTAAAATGTTGGTATTCATCATCGTGCCGTCCAAACATCTGGCCGATGAGAATGGCTTGTGGGCTACTGGTTGCTATGGCGGAGTATCCATGTCTGGTGATCCAGTCGTGCACTGTATTGGGAATCATGGGTGGCAGGAGTAGCCGCGTGTTTTTAAGGATTTCTACTGTTGTCTCTTTGCAGTTGTCCTCATAGTACTCTGTCTCGCGAAATATTTATGTATCATTATGCCTTTCTGCGGTACATGATAGCAATCGATTTCTCCGGAACCCTCATCAAGCCCTCAGTAGTTGAGGAGGCCAATCTGCTGCGCTATTCATTGCTTGGGATTCCTGAGCCTGAACCTGAGGTTCACCAGTCTTTGCATGCCACTAAGGGCCATTATGATATCATACGCAGCCATATTGAGAAGGAATTTGGTATAACTGATGATATGGAGTTCCTTTATGTGCAAAACCGAGGGGAAGAGATGACTCTGAGCGGGTTGGATATGAAAACTCAGATGATGACTGACCTCTTCCGTAATGCCATGTTCCAGGTGGCACAGAAGCATAAATCTTCCATCTTTCGTGAAGGTATGATCGATGCGCTGCGAACCCTTAGGGAGCGGGGGCACAAACTTGCGATCATTTCTGGTATCCGGACGGATATCATCTCAGGCATGCTTGTGATCTCAGGGTGTGAGGTGGTCTTCGATCACATTATGGGACAGGATCCGATCCTCACGAAGGATAACAAGCAACTGCTCCATGAGCTTTCAAAGCAGCAGCCAGTAGAATTTGTGGTGGGTGACAAACTTGATGACCTTGAAGCAGCATCAGGCGCGCAACGGATCTTCCTGAAAGGGGGGCACCCAGTTGGTGGAGAAGAGGATCTTGCGGATTTCGTTATAGAAGAGCCCTCGGAACTGCTTGATGTCATAAACTAAAATCTTTTTGCAGGGTAATTTCCTGATCTTCTACCGTAATGAGCTGGATGGTGTCTATGCGTGTCGTGACTGAAAGTTGAGGTATGTTCTGCATGGCTGCGGTACGGTGGTCGTCATTTTCAAAGATACCCAGAGTCATGTGGGGGATATAGGTCGGCATGTCAGGGTTATGGCAGTCTCTCAGGATGCCAGTGTGCAGGGCTTTATGGAGTGCGACGATTCTATCATTTCCCATGCTTACACAAAGGTATAAGTAAAAGCCCTTTGCTGATCGTTTCAGACCGCTCAATGTGATGTCAAATGGTGCAAAGGGTTTGATGCTTTGTTGGATGTGATCATCCAGTTGGCGTTGGCCCGCTTCAAAGGGGTAGACAAGCGTTATGTGAGGCTTGAATTTGTGGTAGTCAGGGACATACTGTTTGCGGATCTCCTCTATCTGCGGGAATCTTTCGAGTGGTCAGGACTTTCATGTCTATGATTGGCCAGGGAAACTATATAAACGTATGGCAAAGGCTTTTATAAAATAGGTATACCCTATTGTAGATGGAAATAGCAGTATCAACGGGTTGGTTGTTTGCGCGAGGAGTAAACTGCCTAATGGAGCATCAGAAAGTCTGTAGGGATGCAAACGCTGATGGGATGGAAATCCATCTGTGTCAGACTCGACGGGAGCTGTTTTTCAAGCAGTATAAACATATTCCGGCATTCAAGCACATGACAGTCCATCTGTCCCCAATACAGAATGAGCAGGACCTGGCAGACTCGAAGAGAGCTTTGGAGATGGCTCAGTGCGTAATCCATACAACCCACAGGACGATGGAATTCCTTGAAGAGTTACCCAATTTTGACCGGCTCTGTATAGAGAACCTTGATAAGAAAAATACACAGGCGACCTCGATTGTTGAACTCTCTGAAATCCTTGATAAGTTCCCAAGCCTGGGACTGACGCTTGACATACAACACGCTTTTGAACATGACAAGACCCTTGCTTATGGAAAGCAACTTGTTGATCTGTTCTTGCCTCGCATCCGCAACCTTCATGTATCTGGCGAAAACGAAAAGACAATCCATTCGCTCGTCAAGGACAGTAGTAACCAGAACGCGATCATCGAGCTCATGCGGTATGTGCTGGATCGAAAGGATTTGCCGATAGTCCTTGAGGGGGAGTTCTCGACGGTACAGGACCTCAAAGAAGAGATTGCCTTCATCCGTTCTGTGATGTGAGTCTGTAGTGGAGGATGAGGTAGTTCTCTTTCTGTGTGAGATTTATGAGGGTAACCTGCTTTCCTGTGATAAACCCGTCCCCATCACAGAGGGTGGGAGCGTCACGGCCGCCAAGGATGAGGTTTCCGATCTTGAGATTGATCTCATCCACAAGATCCTCTTTGAGGAGGGAGAAGATGAGCTCACCTCCGCCCTCAACCATGAGTGTCTTGATGCCCTGCTCATGGAGGATGTGCAGTGCCTCTTTCAGATCCACCCTGGATTCTCCGCATACCCAGAGCTGTGCATGCTGGCTGAGCTCCCTGATCTGTCCTTCGCCTGATCGTTTGGTGGTAAAGATGATACGGCGGCCCTCCCTGAAGAAATCACCCTCTGGAATGATGTCTGATATGTCACTTACCACCGCAACCTTGATCGGTTCACGGCTCTTGCCAGACTGTATCCGTTGCTGTTGTCGCTCTTTTGACTTGACGTGCAACCGAGGATCGTCATCCCGGAGTGTTGTGGCACCGACCATGATGGCGTCAGCCCGACAGCGGCATTCATACAGGAGATCCCGGTCGTCATACGGCGCGATCTCTGATTGGACACGCTTGGCTGTTGCAATCTTTCCATCCAAGGACATGCCGGTGCATAAAAAGACATAGGGCCTCATGGGCATTGGTAGGGTTTTCAACTATTTAAATATGGCTAACTTATATAAATCAGGCTTTGTTACTGATGCTCATGATTGCAGCTATCAGTTCCCAGGCGGATATTGCGGTATACGTGACAACTGATGAGGTCGGACGGCTGTCCTCGGAGCGTCTGGAAGGAGTACTTATCAGGAGAAGCGATCCAAAAGACCAGGGGGTCATCACCCTTGAATTGAGTGATGCACGACCCAACGGATTTGGTATCGGAGTGGATTCCTCGTTGTATGGGGCGAGGCCTTTCCAGATCGGGCTTTACATGGCGACGGGGTATTATGAGCACCTTGTTGAGCAAGGACGTCTGGGGATGCGTCATAAGATGCGGGATGGCAGCCAGGTCGATATCTATGACCGGTCACAGCTGGACACGTCTGAACGGATGAATGTTGAGATGCTGGATTTCTACCAGGAATACAAGGATCAGATATGTGGCCTCTAGATTTCCTCTGTTCTGTGGATGGAGAATACCACCAGACTGCATTCGCCAAATCAGACCATGATTCCATCCAGTATGAGCTCGCTGACTTCTGGAGTGGGGTCATCCCCTATTATGAGAGTCGGCCCCTCGGTTATGTGTTCACGGCAGTGTACGCACTCATCGAGAATGCCACCTATTATAGCGGAGTTCCTGAACCCATAACACTGGAAGTCCTGCTGGAACCTGACTTCATGGTCACTGGTGTACATGACGGAGGAGATTATTTCAGACGGCCTGATGTCAAAGCGTATTGGGAAAACCGTCGTGTGCATCCTGAGACCTTCTTTGACGGGGTTACGGTGTGCGAGGATGGTCATACCACTGGCCGTCACCGAGGGGTGAGGGATGTCATCTACCCCCTCTCTGATTTCATCCATGTGGATACCGATTGTGGTAAGGTATTGGTTGGGTTCCACACAAAATAAATATAAAGTCCGGCAGAATTTGTCAGTGTATGAACAGACAGCTGCGTCTTGTGGGAGAATTCCACCAGAAGTTTGGAGTCCCGATCCTTAATGAGCCATCCCTTGTGTCAGCTGACCGGGCGAACCTGCGCTTTGCGCTCATGAAGGAAGAGGTGAAAGAGTATCTCAATGGAGTGGAAAACAGCGACCTTGAAAACGTCGCAAAGGAATTGGCAGACATCCTTTATGCGGTCTATGGTACTATCCTTGAGCATGGGCTGCAGGACCAGATGGCAGAGATCTTCGACGAGGTGCATCGCTCGAACATGACTAAGAGCTTTGACAAGTACAAGATGATCAAGGGAGAAGATTTTATCCAGGCTGACCTGAGCTCATTTCTCAATCAAGAATGAATAGTTCCTCGATTGTCGTGCCGAGGGCTTGTGCAACATCATGGGCAAGCTGCAGGGAAGGGTTGTATTTGCCTTTCTCAAGGAACACGATGGTCTCCCGTCTTACACCAACCTTTTCTGCAAGATCATTCTGGGTGAGATCATGCTTTGCCCGAAATTCCTTGATCCGTGTCCTCATGTTCTCTCAAATACCGCCATGGATATGGCAAAAGTCAGGATTGTCACCACAAAGGCTGCTGCTGTGAGCAATGCGATGGTGGATTGATTGTCAAGCATCAGGTGAGCAGTAATCAGGCAACTCAATCCCAGCAGGGATGCGATAAACGCGTTGAAGCCTGACCTGTAGGCGTTCTGAGCCAACCTTTCGTCGGTGGGGGCTCCGATGGCAAAGAAGGCGAAAAAACCGAAAAAACCGAAAAGGCCCGGGTTCTCGGTGACCAGGCCAAGCAGGCCTAAAAATCCAAATAGTCCGAATAATCGTATCTTGTTCATTCTATCCCTCTTTTCCAATGTAGTTTTTGATAAAAGATCATGGTTGCGATCATGATCACGTAGACGATGGTGATGACCGCGTTGACGCTGAACCGGAGGATCTCAAAGTGGTTCAGCCAGAAGATGCCCAGCAACGCTATGAGGGTGATGGCCCAGCCGCCATATTTTCGTCGTTGGAACCAGTCAGCTTTGCCGATCATCGTATCACCTGTTATCTATCTTTAACATAATGTTAGAAATAGTTCACATATATAACTCTTGTGTATCCTTCCTCTGTGATAACCATCAAGCTATTTTCAGAAAACAGAATATGAGGCTTTCGATGATGATTCGTTGCGCTTATACAACACCTTGCTTCACGACAAGGACACCTCATTTACAGAAGGGTCACATACAAACCTCATTGAGGTGCCATTTCATGGCATTACAGTGCATTCGCCCTTCAATCGATGAACTGGTTAACTATGCTGCTGGCTTGAGGGTCAGTGAACACTGCATCATGTCCTGCATCCTGGATCTCATAGAGTTTATGCGGTGCGCAGTCTCTACAGTTCTCAACTCCCCTCTTGAATGCGGGCCACCGTTGGAGCTGGACCTCGTTTTGATCCTCCATTCCCTGAAAGAATAGAATTGGCGATCTGTAACCAGTGGTGAAACTTAGCAGAGACCTGTCCTCATATGGTTGTGGGTTCGCATATACGCTTCCATATCGTCTTCTGAGCAAATTGCAGTTATAGCTCCTCTTTTGGTTATCTTCTGCATCTTGACATTTGTACTGCAGATCCAATGGGCCAGGCGCGTTTGCGATTACCCCATCAGTAGGTGCCATGGTATTCAGACGTGTGACCAGATAAGCACCTTGCGAATGTCCAAAGAGATAGATCTCGTCAATGTTGACATCAAGTTCACGACTTGCCTTGTTCTTCGTCCACCACAGAGCCGCGTAAGACTCTTTTATGTTGTCTCCCACAACCATCCCCTCTTCAGGATACGCTACACCAATTATTAGCAGGTCATCTTTGTCTATGAGTTCCCTCGTCTGCGCCATTATGGATTTGGTTGCAGGTACAATCTTCTCATCATGGATAGCTGTTCCGTGATACGCCAGCAGAACGTCCACGGTTCCAGTGTTTTGGGGCCAATCAATAATCGCCTTAACTCTGGCATCCTGTTCCTCGATGACAATGGTCTCTTCTCGTGCACTAGTCTTGCAATAGCCGTTTTCGCATCCATTGCCACAATATTCCACTGTTGCTAAACTACCTTCATCAGGAGAGGGATGATATAGAGTGCAAGAATTTGTGCTTAGGATGCTATATACTTTGCCGGGTTCAATCGTTTCCAGATCGCTCATCTCAGGCATTTCAGGTGAGTAAAGGTACCATGTATCTCCGTCATAATACCATACGCTTTCTATGCAGGACGCGGCATTCCCGACAAACTGCTCAGGAGACACTTCAGGCCCCATGTAATAGATTCTTGTGTCCGCATTCATCGGTATTGAATCGCCTTCATATGTGGTCGCGTACTCATTGTTCTGGTACTCAAAGCACACATCTTGTGTCTGGCATGAGACACAGTAGCCGCAGTCTGATTCGAAATAAAGGCCTTCTCCCTGACATTCGTCTTCCCATTCTGCCAAGTCTGAGCACCAATAGGATTGCCCAAATTCTTGACACGCATCATTGTCTGAGCGTGTGCACGCGCCATCAGAACAACCACCAGCGCATCGTTTATTTTCTCGTTTAAAATTATTTTCGTCTGAACAGTATGTTTCAACCAATAAATCCTCATCAATACAATAATCTGTTTCAATAATGTGATTGCCATAGATATTGTAGCCATCTACAGTACCTTTATTGTAATAATCCCTGCCGCCATCTGTTTCATTGCAGCCTTCTCTAACACAAAAGCCTTCTTTGCAAACCTTTGGCTCATCACAATCTGTAGCATCATTGCAGCTCTTCAAACAGGCACCATAATAACAACCATCAGCGCAATTTCCATCTTCGTATACGATCTGACAAGCAATTCCCAGATAAAATTCTCTGAGTTTTGTTGGGCTGATACAGTAGTCACTGGCGTAATCATCGCTATACATCGAACTGGGTTTACCATAGACCTGACCTTGCTCATACGTATCCCTACCGCCGTCTGAGTCATGACAGCCAACCTGAGGGTCCTCAGACCTGCACAAGAAGCCTACAATGCCATTCTTGCCTTTGACCACGTCGGTCTCATATCCTTGCAGACACGGACCATCATTTTCTGTGAAGTCACCAACGCCCCAAAACGTCCAGGTGGTATCTCCACTGGAAAGGCCACAGCCACCATCCACAGTCTCAGAACAGTAACCGCCGCCGATGACATCGATATCAGTTTTTTGCAGAGACTTATCTCCCTTGCAGAGGAAGCCGACTATGCCATTTTGGCCTTTGATCACGTCGGTCTCATATCCCTCTAGACAAGGGCCACCTTTTTCTGTGAAGTCACCGACACCCCAAAACGTCCAGGTGGTATCTCCACTGGAAAGGCCACAGCCACCGTCAATAGTCTCAGAGCAGTAACCGCCTCCAATGAAGTCTTTGCTCTCGC
>JBNJGT010000052.1:0-10741 GCA_051819765.1 Nanobdellota archaeon | reverse complement strand
GATAGTTCTAAGACCAAGTCTCCCACTGCTCAAATCGGGCCTATAAGACGAAAGTGTTAGAAAAAGCTGAAGTAAAAGGAGCATCGGTTTCCACTTTACGGACATATAAGCAAAAGATCATCCCCCTGAAAGTTTTACCCAAATAATCAAAAGTTCTGATTGAATAAAAAAAGGGCATCAAAAAAATAGAAATACCCTTGCTATCATTCATGTCACAGACTCACCCGCGCATCCTTCGCTTAATGGATGAAGTCAGGATCGCACCACCAGCTATGCCTACTCCTGAAGCAATCAATACCGATTTCTCAGGATTTTTTTGGATGTAGCCATCGACATTTTTCTTCACCATCATTGTCCTTCCCTTTAAGCGAGTCAACCTTTCCCTGCCATTTTTTCTCATACTTTCAGCCTTGTCCATTATATTATCGACTCTCTTATGCGCCCTTTCCCGCATATTTGATATCTTTTTTGTTTCCTTTTTCATTTTTTAACCCTCCAATCTTAGTGCCCAATTAGTATCTCCTTTGCGATACTTTTCATCTTGACTTTAATTACACCACAACTCCAGGTTATGAGATTCTCAACTGGAGTGCGTGAGCAATTGGCCTCTGAGAGTCCTGTAAAATTGACACATCCGGCAAAATAAACCAGGGGGGTTCACAGTCTTACCTCTTTTCTTGGGGTATAATATAAACTCTCGCCCCACGTTATGAAGCCAATCAGTTCCTTGAATTTATCTTCATCATCTCCCATTTTTGCCCCCCTCAAAAATATCTAATACACTTATATCCTATGCTTCATCAGAGTGGCCCACCGACAGTTGGCATAACCAAACTGACAATCGCTGAAATAATCCATATCACGGCTGCAACAGCCAAAGATTTCAACCACCCCATATTGTATAAGCTACCAAGGGCAATAAGCCATGCAACCCCTCCAATCAATGAAGCAATAAGACCTACACCCAACAAATAAGATGCAAGCCCGAATATCACTGCACCTATAAGCGAAGCCAATACCGCCGTGCTGAATCCCTCATCCTCCCCAAACAATTTTGTAGCCAGATAGATTATGATTGCAGATACTACCAAGCTTATCAAAAATCCGATTAAGACTTCTAAGATTGCCATTTTTTTTACCTCCAATTATCAACCTGTCTGCGAGGTTGTTTCATCTGTATTGAAAGGATTGCTACCTGTGGTAAAGCTCCAGATATAATCGTTCTGAAGCGAATTCCCTGCAATATCTTTCACTCCTTTTGTCACAGTCACTGTAAACACATTACCATATATCTGATTTGGGTAGAACCTCTCATCTGATGTAAACGTCGCCTTACGATCATTATAGGTCACTGATCCTTTGATCCGCAATGATCTGACCTCTCCATCTTCCGGCGTACCCCGTTGCACTACCGTAAATGTATCCTCATTGATTGTTGAAGGGTCCATGTCTTCACTAAACATGACAGTTATCGGTACACGAACAGGAACATCCATCTCATTATTTGAGGGATACACTGAGGTCAATGGTGACATATAGAGTATTGACGGTGGCGTTGTATCAGTATTCCCACAGATCTGACTATTTGCTGCACTCAATTGGGCATTGTCGGAATTAGCCTTATCCAATTGCAGTTGAAGCGACTCTATCTCATCAGACTGTGCATCGATCGCATCAGACTGTTTTTTCATGGCTAGAGAACCCCAAACAGAACCCGCCACTAGGATGACAATCAATCCAGCAATTACTACCAGCCCAATCGTATCTGCAGTATTTCTTTTCCTGTTGACCCTTGCCGCCCGATCATTGCTTCTTTTTATCTCTGAATCCATAAGCTTTTCATCCTTTCTGCCCTTTCTGGCGACTCGCGCATTTGCCCTTCGTTTTTCGGTCCTGCCTTTCTCTGCAAGTTTTGCTTCATAGCCCTTATCAGCTTCTTCCTTTCTGTCAGCTACTCTTTTTCTTTCCGCTATCCTCTCTCCAGGATAGTCATTACGTTTATGGTATTCGTATTTTTTTGGCATCAAAACCACCTCCATGGTTTACTTTAGTGTAATTAAGTCATATTGCCTATTTCAACTTCCTCATACTCGGAAATTGTTTGTTGCTCGAGTGTTTCTTCCATTTCAGCACTATCCTGTGTATCCTGCCCCGGAGCACTGTCCTGCGCTGAGCAGGCAACCAGTGACAATGCCAAAAGAAGAACCACCATCAGTATTGCGATTTTTTCATTGTGAGCCACCTGGTCTATCTGCAGAACCTCCAGTGTGATTCTGCATGGCTGCATTATCTTCGAACCCGGGCATTCTTTCAACGATTCTCTGCCTTACCTGCTGGAGCTTATCTTCAACTTTCTGTTCTCTCTGCTGGGCTCTTTCCTGCATTTTCTGATCCATATTTCTACGGGCATTTTCAACAGCTTCTTGTGCATGTTGATTCATTTGGGCACGTTGTGTATCCATTATTGCACTGGCTTGCTGTTTCTGTTCTTGCCCAAGTCCGCGGAATGTTCTTGCCACCTGGCTTACAGCCTCTCCAACATTCAACTCGCCATCCCTTACTCGATTGACAAGAGTTTCATTTTCAACACCCATATTTGCGAGTATATCACTTACCTGCGCTGCATTGTGCTGTCTGATCCTTTGCCTGACCTGCTGGAGCTTAGCTTCTACCTCGGGATTATTTCTTGCTTCTTCCCTGATTTTGGCTTTATCTCCCTCTGAAACCTCTGCCATGCTCCTGAACTCTGCTGACTTGCTTTTGGCTTCCTCTCTAATGATTACGAACCGCTCTGCCACCTGAGAAGTATTAAGGCGCTCTTCAGCCATTCCTTCTACTTCCTCTTGTATTACCTCAAGTTCTGCCAGAATAGTGTTCATTTCTGAAACATCCGCTTGCAGATTCCTTTCAAGGATGTTTTCCACTACCTTTTCCCCGATTACAATGTTTTTTTCTATGGATTTTTCAAGTTGAAGCAGCCTTACTTCTGCCCCTGATTTGCTGTTCATTACTGCTACTTCATCAGCTTGTGCTGTCACAAAAGCTCCAATCGACAGCATGAGCAACCCAGCAATAAACAAGCTTAGCATTCTTTTCATATCATTCACCTTCTTATCCATCAATACAAACAAAGTCTAAGAAACCTTGGTAGCTCAACCTCAGATTCCATTTTGATTGAATTTTCATAATACCCCTGTCAATATTCAGGGATTTGCTACCCCACCTAGAACCACTTGTGGTCAATAGTGTGATCTAATCCTTGCAATCATGATAATACTGCCCATTGACTGATTTTTTACAGTGAGGACATACAAGCGTCAGACCTACCAGCAAAGGACTTATTATTTTCTTATCGCAATGCCTACATATGATTATATTCATCTTGTTCGTCAGAATGTTTTCTTGTTTTGCCATTTTATTGGAGTTTTGATTACTCCCTCACCCCCTATCATGTGTGTTCCTGAAGTCCTTATAGCTTTGGTAGATATTGTAAAGAAACGAAAAAAAATAAATTGATGATTTTAATCTGTTAAAAGAGATAGCCCTCACTGACCATCAAGAATAGGTTTCTTGGTGAAAATTTCCATCATTCATGTTGGATGCCGATCGGACTATGTGCCCTTATAAACAGCAAACGTATCCCCTACGCTGAACTTCCACCGCAAGCCGAGACCCCTTCCGTTCACTAAAGGTCGTCAAGCATGTGATGATGCAATCCTCTTCTCCTGTCAAACGAAGCCATAAGATAACCCTGCGAACAAAGCCCATTACTCTCCCGGATTCTCTGGTGTTTCTGTTTTAAGCAACCCATGCACTTTACAAGCAACAGAGACGCAGGCCCAGTCCTTCAGGGAGTCTTCAATGACAGCCTCTTAAGCTTCGATTTTTCGCGCCTGATCGATCCAATTCTTGACAAGATCGTGCCCAGGAGTATTTCCCTGGATGTTTATATTGAGGGCATCCTGTTTCTCGGTTACAAGCTTGAGCAGTTCATTCGGTTTACAGGCCTTGAGCTGTTCTATAGTGTGAATTCCTGAGCGTTCAATAAGCTCGGAGTACTGCGGCCCGATATCCTTCACGCAAGTAAGTTCAGCCATGTTCTGCCAACTGTTCACCAAAACAAGTGGAGCGCCTGTCTTTTCCGCTACCATGGTAGCATCTGCATTCCATAACTGCTCAGTATTCTCTATTCCTATTGCCACAAGCTTCTTTTTGTACTCAGGACCGATCCCTTCAAGGGATTCCACAGGGTACACCTCTCTAAATGGGCTGGAACTTCGTTTTGGCGACACCCGCCCTGTTCTTCTTTTATCTACCATTTAAACCACCTCCATGGTTTATCGATCTTTATGCCAACCTGCGCTTTAACCCAGATTTAACATCTTCCCCAGGCCTGAAATCTTCCATTTTTGAAATCCTACCTGGCCCTTGTCTCTCCCGGAGATGCTGACTTTGTATCTCCCTTGTTCTCTGCATCGCCCTTTGAAAATCTATAATGCCGTGTTATTTTTATTCTGGCCTCATCTTCAATCACATCACCGGTTTTATCAGGCAAAAGTCTCATATTATGGATATCCATCCCCTGAATTTCTATCTCAACTTTCCTGATACTCGAGTGATTCGGTGTAAGCACAATTGTCTTGTGGTCAGGCCCCCATTTTTTCTCGAAGGTCCCTGAAGTATAATTGAAATTGGACAATGGAATCTCCGGTAAACTAGAGCATTCAGCCTTCAGATAGATTATGTAATCACCATATGTCATGATAGGGATTGTGCTTTTCCCTTCTGCCTGACTTTTCTTTTCAAACCTTTGTACTTCTTTTTTTGGTATGTAATACAATCTGTCATTTATACAGTCCATTACCTCCTTGAGATTATCTTCTGTGTTTTCCACTTTTACCCCCCCTTAAAAATACCTGAAAAACAACACTCCAATTACTATCACTACGACAATCAATCCAATAAACCCAAATATCCCACCTTTATTATCGACCATAAATTCCCCCTCCTTTGTTTAAATCTATACGATAACTGCACTTAGCTGCACTTATGCTAAGGCATCCAAAGCACCTTATGCCATCGGATGTGCCATCAGCCTTTTGAATCCCTACTCCCTTATGTATATCTCTGAAGTTCTTATAGCTTTGGTAGATATTGTAAAGAAACAAATAGAAATAGGTTGATGATTTTAACCATTAATAAACAGAATTATACTTGACCATCAGGAAGTCTGGTTTAAGAATAGGTCTTTTGGTGAAAATTCTTTCTGATCAATTATCTCATGCAGGATTCCAATCGGACTATGCGTAATGATCTTATCCACAGAAAAAGTATACAATCCCTTAATCTTAACCTCCTCCGCAAACTTAGTCTGGACCTGTGAGACATATTTTTCCTTCTGAGCCATATCCCTAAAAGCCAGCAGCAGGACATGTGAAGCATCTTCATCAGCAACCCGATAAGCATCAATCACATAGGGTGCTTTAGAGATCCTTTCAGAGATCTGATCATCTGAAAAGGATTTCCACATCTTAGAAGACAAGCGAACAATCATG
This sequence comes from Nanobdellota archaeon, assembly GCA_051819765.1. Taxonomy (GTDB): domain Archaea; phylum Nanobdellota; class Nanobdellia; order Woesearchaeales; family JACJVW01; genus JBNJGT01. Next base: position 5,186 of record JBNJGT010000052.1, on the reverse strand, counting down.
AGAGTCATGATATTGATACCTAACTTTTTAAAATCAATAATTGGCATATAACCCTTTATAATGCCGCAATTCTCCAGTTTTTCCCGTATCTTAAATATGGCTTGGGGAGAAAGGTGCATACTTTTGGCAATATCGCTATCAGGAATCCTTTTCATGTCAAGAATTTTTTTAAGAACAGTTCTATCATTTTCAGTGAGTTTAGGTAGATTAGGATCCATTTTTTCCATAATTATCATCCAAAATTTAGCAGTACATTTACACAATCATTTAAACCTTATTAATTTTTTGTTTTTTATTGCATATAAGGCTTGGGTTACGATGTAAAGTTTTTGTCAGCCAGTCCCCATTTCAGCACTCCAGCCGTTAAAAAGCATTGCAATCAACCCCCGTATTTGAAAGGAAAAAATGCTTTTGAGTAATAAATACGAATCGAGACAAGGATATTATGAGAGAAGCACTTCAGATGGGCCTCAGGGCAACTCGTAGCACACGTAGATGAATTGTCACGTCAGATCCAAAATGCCAAAGGCAAAAACCTTCTCTTCTGACCAGACCCTACCAACCTAAGCCCCATCTTGAAATATTCAAAAACTTTCAAGACAAAACCGGGCATATCATGAGATTGGTTCATGCAATCCCGATAGGGTCTTTGGGATCAGTTCAGTCAGAGCCGGATGGATATGCATCCCCCGCATCAGGCTTTCTATTCCCCCCCAATGCAGAGCATTAATCACTTCCTGGATCAGCACCGGCGCCTGTGGACCGATGATATGAAATCCAAGGATAGAAAGATCTTCTTTATCCACGATAACCTTTGCAAACCCCCGATCCTCATTCAATGCAATGCCCTTTGCAGTCTCATCATAGCCAGCCCGGCTCACAAGGATTGAATGCTCCTGCATGGCTTCCTGCTCTGTCAGACCAACTGACGCAATCTGCGGCCAGGTATAGACCGCATAGGGAATAGCTGTATAGTCAAATGAGATAGCCTGGTCATGCAGCGCGTTGTGTGCTGCAAGGATTGCTTCCTCGTTTGCTGCGTGCATGAACATGGCCCTGCCATTCACATCACCTACCGCATAAATACCGGGTCGTGTGGTCTCCAAAAAATCATTGGTCTTGATAAAGCCATGCTCATCCCGCTCCACACCAGTGTTTTCAACCGCAAGCAGGTCAGCGTTTGATTCACGCCCAGTTGCGACAAGCAAAGCCTCAGCCTGCACGGTAAACTCCTCTGAGCGTCTGCAGCGCACATGGATGTCACCTTCTTCCCACACCTCAAGCGGTTCTGTTCCGGTGAAGAGTGCCATGCGCCCTTCCAGGTCTTTCCTGAGCACCTCTTGGATTTCTGGTTCAGCCCCCGGCAGTATCTCTGCCTTCTCGATGATTGTCACCGCAGCTCCCATCGCAGAGAAGAAATGGGCATACTCAAGCGCGATGTACCCACCACCAATGATGATCAATGAAGAAGGACACTTGGTAAGCTGCAATACATTCTCATTAGTCATATACGCTACTGAATCAAGGCCAGGTATATCCGGGATCCATGGCCTGGACCCTGCGCCAATCACGACCTGATTTCCCCTGATCCGTTCACCATTGACCTCCAGAGTGTAATCATCAACAAACCGCCCTTCACCCTCATAGAAATCAAATTCATCTGCACCAGTGAGGGCCGCATGGATCTCTTGCTGCTCAGGCAATATATGATCCCGCATATTCTGCATGATGGCGCCAAAATCAATCTTCTCTACAGAGGCCTTAATCCCGAAACTTTCAGCCTCTTGTATCTCCATCACCTTGTCAGCAGCAGCAATCAGCATCTTTGATGGAATGCAACCCAGATTCAGACAGGTACCCCCTGCCGGTCCCTTGTCAACCACTGCAACAGTCTTCTCATGGACTAGAGCTTCTTCAACCACATTCATGGCTGAGCCTGATCCGATCACAATCATATCATACTCTTTCATGCTCTGCAAAAAGCAGCCAGTCTTTATATTTATTGCGCACCAACAGCAGTCACCAAGAAGATTGAACACCTGGTCATACCAGGATAGGGCCCTCACACCACATCGATAAGCCCGTAAAGTTTCGTTCTCCCCCATCAGGCCGAACATATGCAAAAGCAACCACACAAGATACCCAGCTTGCCATAGGCAAGAGACACGATAGTCCAGGTAATGCAAGAGCCCAGTAAATACATAGATGCCAATGCACAAGAGAAACTGCCAGTTCTGCTGGAGTACAAACACAACCAAGAAAATGGTAAGGACGCCGTAGCTTGCAGGAAAGGCCCTCATCCCTCCACAATAAAGCCATCAATCAGTTCCGTCGCCTGGGCAAGGGTCTCATACTGCATGCATACAGCACCAGACCCTGCGATCATGGCTGAGGTCCGGCGCGTGCGATACAAGCAGTAGACCGGCTTTCCAAGCTCAAGCGCCCGGGCGATCTCATACGCGAGCACCAATGAGGGGGAAGTGACTTCCGCGACAACCACCCCAGCGCAACCAGGTCATGTCACGCACATAGATTGCCTCATCTGTTAGTCTCTCCCTCCAATCAGAGAGATTCGAACCAATATGTTCTGTAAGGACCTCACCGTACTGCTGAAGATGCCTGATAAGTGCCATATACAAATCAGCATCTCCCACCGCGGATTGCTCCCGCAAAATAGATCTTCATTAATATCACCTCACATTTGGATCATCAAAGGAAATACGCCCCTCGTACTCCTGCATCAATTTGATCCCGTAGGGATACATGGTTGAATGGAACAGGATGATGGTATTGGATTCATCCTCATCCAACCACTGTGCAGCATCGATATAATCATCCGAATTGAACACCCGGGTTGCGACAACAGATGCGTTCTGTTCGCGTGCCGTGTCAAACACAGTGCCCAGCTGGCCAAAATCATCGATGGTCGCAACAGTGACATCCAAAGGAAACGTCTTTGTTATTTGCTCAAAATACAATAGTGGTGTCGTGTAATACCAGATAGCATAGGTCTTCCCGATATCCGCATCCGTCACGACAATGGTTTCATTCCTATGAAGGACAACCGGCGCATCACCATAGACCATGCTCCCGTCCTCGACCCGCCACACCGGGCTCCCCACCAGACGAGCATCATGTCCCAGCGCTGCGTAGGTGAACCGGTCCGGAAAACAGATCACACTTATGTTATGGTCTGAAAGATAGATTGCAGCCTTAGTCTTTCCGGTATGATCACAGTCAGAGAGGACAACGTCAGCGTCATGCCTGATTGACTGCTCAACCAGCATATTGACACCATGGGTATCCACCAGCAAACCGATCCCATCCGCAAGGAATCGCGCCGTCGGATATGAGACCTTGTCAAGGGGCACTTCAAACCTGAAGACCCCCGTATCATCCGGTGCGTACCATTTACCTTCATGCTCGACAACGATTGTTCCCACCGCAGTATGGGGTTCGATCCCCAAGCGCTTCAGATCACGCATCCTGCCCCCCTCGTGCCAACCAACCTCAGCCATGAGCTCTTCAGCCGGGTATGTCAACCGTTCCGAAAAGGTATAGAGCAACTCACCATCAAAAGGACTCTGGTCCATCTGCTGACCCAGCCAGTCCCGATAGACCCGGTCAACCTGGGTGAAGACCCGATCCCCGGGTTCTACGGTAATGGACGTGGAACCGATGGTGATAGAGCTTTTTCCGCTCAGGTTCAACGCGGGCTCAAGCTCTGTCCCATCCACAGTGACACTGACATTATCACCCATGATCCCTTGCAGGAGCTGTGCCCGCCAGGCAACACCCTGCTTCTCCCAAAGCTTTATAGCTTCCCGCAAGTAATGTGTCCGGCGGTTCCCGCAATTGACTGACGCAAGAGACTCGTACTTCACTGCCCGCTCTTCGTCTGTCGCAGCATCAAACGCCATCAATGCCTCGCAGAATCTCAAGTAATACCCTGACTCGTTCGTCAGTCGTGCAAGGATCAGATAACGGTCAGCCCGTCCCCACGCATCCCCTGAGAACTCCTGGCCCTCTAGTCCCTGGACATAGTCAGTCCTGTCCACACCAGCAGCCCGCAGGACATAGTCAGGCTCACGATCATAGTAAGGATCATAGGAGACCTCCAAGCACCCGGTCAAGAGCAGGAGCAAAAACAACCAACGCTTCATGCGAGATCCTCAATGAGAATGACTTTTTAAACATTCCGAGATACATTGCACCGGATCACAACACCACAAAGATGAGGTAGTACACCAAAAACACCTGTCGGAGTGGCAGTATCACGTGCGTCCCCCTGCGATAGCTATACACTGTCAGCAGACAGTTCAACACGAACAGGTAAAACCACGGAAAGAAGATCACGAAGATGATCCCCTCAGACAACCGATCTGACATCACATCCAAAGAATACACTGTATCTTTCCGCTTGAACTTTTGCTCGATATACCTACCAATCCAATCCAAAAACAGGATCACAAGTAACATACAAAAAGCAAGCACCTCATACTCAAGCACCAGTAAAAAGAGCACACTGGCCAACACTGAAATACCCGCGATTATGTTTGGATCAATCCTGGGCAATAGGCATGATAGAAGGTCAAACAATCCATGAGACTTACCATTCAGCTTAGCCATACAAGGACCCCTGCCACAGTCAAAGTCATCTCAAAAGCAGGTCTATATCGAGGAGAAAGGATATGCAGGAAAACCGTATCAGTAGAGTAAGGATATAAAGGTCGAGTCTGTCCAACTACAAAATCTACTGCAAGGTGCAACAACAGGCAGACCACCACCATTTGCACCAACATCATCGGCAAGAAAAGAGATGCGACAGCCCCGGCAAATCCGACTAACGTCACACCCCACAATTCGTGGAACCGTGTTCTGCATTCAGCACCCAGCTTGCCAAAAACTTGCCTCTTCCGATAGAGATAAGGGATATGGTCCAGGTCAATGATTGTTGAGGCTATGAAGATGACAAACGCATGATCAGCAGCGGTACCAAAGAGAGCATCGATAACAAGGTAATTGATGAAGAAATGCAGTAAAGGATTCATGCAATGTTTGGAAAAAAAAGAAAATATAAATCTATTGGTCAGAGGCCGGCAAACTCTCAGCAATAGAAGGCCCAAGGAAATCAGACACCTTCTTCTTGCACTCCTGCACACAATTCTCCTCAGACATCGAGTCCA
>JBNJGT010000051.1:2232-10872 GCA_051819765.1 Nanobdellota archaeon | reverse complement strand
CTTATATTGTAGTTACTCTTTATCAATTCCGTTCTTAGTTTGGTTTGTTTCATTGCAGAACTTATCAAACTAAGAACATTTTTCTATTTAACTGTCAAACTTGGGCTGTTCATGTACGCATGGCATGCAAGACTATAATCTTCCAGTCTTAGGCATGACAGATAAAGGAATCGCTGGTGTATCAAACCTCGCTTCTGCATTCCTCGTAGTTTGGCCGTGGTTCGCTGCCAGGGTGTTTAAAGGGTATGGTTGATACGCGACACTCTATGGGATCAAGGCACCACTTGACCTAAGATGGGGTGTTCTGTTCTTGGACTGCCATAAACTTTCACTAAGGAAGTCTTCATCGTAATGCTTTTATTGCTTCCCTGAACGCTTGCGCCTCTTTTGGGAAGGGAATGCGTATCACATACGATCGCGGGCCAAGCCGGTCAACAAACTCATAGCTGATTTGGTAGTGGTGGAATGGCTTTCTCTTCTCCTTTACAGAGCCAAGCTTGGACCGCGGAAGGTCCCATGAGTGGAGCGTCCCATTGACAATAACTCCCGTATCAAGGATCCCTATCTCACCTGTTTCTGATCTGAACCGATACATGAGGCGCGGGCCAACAAAAGCCATGGTTCCATACAATCCCAATAAGGCAACCATCACAAGGAACATGGCAAGCCGCGCTTCATTGATGACCGCAATGAAGATGAGAAAGATCACCGCAGTGATTGCTGAGAGGAATATGAACATCGCTTTTTTCTCCTGTGCCCGCAATCCATACTCATGCTTCAGGTATTCCTGCCACTCTTTCTTTGGATAATGAAATATTCGTGATTCCTTGCCGAATATCTTTTGCAAAGCATGGCTTCGTTTCCTGAAGATAAATATGCAGACAAAAGATGTCATGCTGAGAAGAAGAGATACAAGAAACAGAGCGCCAGCCACTCCTCCCAGTGCATCAAAAGAGACCAACCCAACAATCGCCAAGATCCCAAATACAAAGGTCAGAATAAGCGATGCTATCGCCTTGGGCTGTTGGTTATCCTTCATATGCCAATTGTAAGGCCTGGGAAAATATAAATCTGCCGTTAAACAGTAACCTTAATAAAGAGGTAATGCATCCGTACCTTTTGGGGGAAAGATTGGTGAAAAAGATAGTTTTAATGGTGTTCATTCTATCACTCGTTAACATAGCGTATGCCGGAACCGTAGAAAGCGGTAAAGGCCACTTTGAGGTTATCTATCCTGATGAGATTGCTGTAAGTGATGCATTCAAGGTCCAGCTAAAGATTGATTCTGAAGTGCAGAATAAGGCTAATATCATCAATACTAAAGGATGCTACCTTATGCATTCAAATTTTGAGGATGAAGACCTCAAGGCAAAGCTTCCTCCAATAGGACAAAGGGCCTATACCCAATACTTCGGTGATGAACTGCTTACGCTTGAGATGGTCACATACCCCTTCTCAAGTAGTGCAAATGAGAAATATTCTAACTACTGCAAGATACAATTCAAGGAGTGCAGGGACGACTGTGATAGCCTAGGTTTCAGGTTTGCGCATGATAGTGCAACGTTTACAATCAAAAGAGATGAGGCATTGACTACAAATCTCGTGACACCGACTTCTTATGATCAAAGATTTTCCAATCTTAATGAAGCAAAAATTGATACAGCAGGCATTGTCAGCGGTTCAGATACTTACGATTATACTATGTACCCTAAACCATATCCTTATAAGTATGAAGCATATGGTGAAAAGTTCTATTTCGCTGATGAGGAGCAACTGAATAAGTACATAGATCTCCAGATGGAAAGTGACAGCAGATGGGAGGCCGTTGAATACGATGCAGGCACTGGGTTCAGGGCATTCTATGTGTTTGAAGGCTATCATACTACAGCAGGTGAACCTGACGAAGTGGATACTGTCTATTCCAAGCTGAAAGCCACGATATTTTACAGACATTTTATGATACATCTCGGAGTCATAAAAAGCACCGAGGGAGTCAAAGGTCCAGACAAGCCAGCTGTCAGGGCAGCCAATGATGCTGAACTTGTCGAGATCCTTAAGACCTTCACGCTTACAGATGGGACCACAGAATACTCTGGCGAATTCACAGATGATGTGGAAAAGATAGATTATGAAGAAGAAGACAATGAGCCAAAATACCCATTGTATGATCCCTACTTTGACTACGACGGTGACGGCATGCTCGATGATGAAGAGTATGCTGATTACTATGAGGTGGAGCAGGAGAAGCTCAAATACTTCAACCAGCATTACAATGATTCTGAAAAGATAGAGTACAAGGAACCTGAGCCAACAGAAGGTGAACCAAAGATCACCAGCTTTGATCTGCCGGACCTTTTGGCCAATGTCAATACTTACGAAGGAGCGATCCTCCAGAAATCTGATGTTGTCGTAGGTGAAGTGAAGAACGCAAAGGAAGATATCGACAAGCTCTCAAAACGCATCAATGCTTTGAAATCAAGCTTTAAGGTACTGGCCAAGAACGCTGATGATAACAAGGAAGCCCTTGATGATCTCCTTGAGCGGATCAAGGTCTCCCAGGAAGAACTAGAGGAGAAGACAAAGCAGCAGACTGACATGATTAAGTCAATCGACAAAGAATATGCCATCCTGCTCAAGAAGCTTGATAAGGATATTTCAATAGCAAACGATGACGATGTCAAGGGCCTTTTGGAGGATAAGCGCAAAGCGATCCTTGATAATGCACGATACGCAAAGGTAAATGCCTATTTTCATTCCGGCAATGACGCTGAATTTCAAAAGATCGCCCAAAAGATGCGGCTGGGCACTGGCTCAGAGACCGTATCAAAGATAAGTCTTCTTACCGGGCTCAAGAAACTGGAACGGGGCATGCCCCAAAGCGCCCTGCATGATTTCAAGAGTGCCATGGTTGAAGACCCGGATAATCCGGTTGCACGGGATCTCACCAATAAGATCGAGACTGCATATCTCGACAGTATAGAGACAAAGTTGATGGCAGAGATGCACAGCGATGCCAAGGCATACGACAAGTCAAACCAGGTCGGAAAGGACGGTACATTCAATTACGCTGGCGACCTGCTGACAACCGGGATCGGATCCTCCACTGGAGCCCTGTTCGGGTATGAAGAGGCAAAAGCCCTTGAAAGCGATGTCCTTCAGACAGAGGTATCCAAGCAGATCGCAGGCATCCAGATCACAAAAGCCCTCATGGGCTCAGGCATGACATTGAAGGAAGTCAAAGCATTAGAAAGCCCCGAAGAGTTCCAGGTACTCGCTGAGAAGTTCGGCAAGAGCATAACACAAGACCAGGCAAAAAAATACCGTGAGATGGTCTATCAGGCGCACAACAATCCTGACGTCGAAAAGATAAGCGACAACAGTCTCATGCCACTGCAGGTGGATTCAAGAAGATCATATTATAAGAACAATTACGATAAGGGTCTTGTTACAAACGTCCTTGACGCTGTAAATGTAAAAAATGTGTTGGTAACACTCGGTCCTTCAGCCGTATTCACCCATGGAGGAAAGCTTACGACCACAAAGGACTTCATTCGAGAAACCGCAAAGATAGACAAGTTTCAGCGGTGGCTCATGACGCGAAAAGTAGGTGACGCAACTACTAAATTCGGTAAGCTCCTGAGGATGACCTCAACAAGGCTCGGTAAGGATTTCAAGACCATAAGCCAGTACGGTGATGCCCGAAAGTTCCTGGTCGGACAGGGCCTTGGCATGGCAGAAAGCACAGCTCTCGGCAAAGGATCAGAATGGGTTCTTGGAAAGGAGAAAGGCAAGGTCTTTGCTGACTTCTATGATGGAATTAGTGCTTTCACTGGGATTATTGACCTAGGGGATCTGACCGAGGTTGCAGGGAAGATAGATGATAGTGAATTTGAGGATTTGACTGAAGGCATCCGGCAAGGCCTCATGAAAAAGGAAGACCTTGTTGAAGGACAAAATCTTATGAAGCAGGACCTTGATGAAGCACTCGAAGTATCTAACATTGAAAACGCAGCTGACGCCCGGGAGAAGATCCTGAAATCCCTTTCCTCAAAGGACAAGATCGATGACGATGTCCTTGATGAGATGCAAAAAAAGATAACCAAGGCAAAGGCATCGATTGGCAAGTCTAAATCCAAGATCGCAGAGGTAAAGAGAACTCAGCTTGAATCAGCTGAAAATGCCATCACATCCTACAAGAACAAGGATTTTGCCCAGGCAAAAAAGATGGCTCAGAAGGCCAGGCACATGGACGATATGATCACTGAGACCGTTGGTGACATGAAGATACGCCATCGGATGTCTGAGAAAGCGGCTGAGCTTGCCGATTCAGTTGAGGTCCCGGAGAAGGTAGAGCTTTCTGAGATGATAAAAGAGAAGCCCTTGAAGGTTGCGGATACAAGCCTCCCCAAGATTGATATTGACGCGAACACTGGCAAGGTGACTGTCAACCCTGAAGGTACCCTGGACCTCTCGATAAGCATAAATGATAATGCCCCCAACAAGGGGTGGGCCAAGGTTATAGAGAACGCAGATGACATGGCAAAGGCGGTAGGCTATACAGGGATTCAGGATGAGGCTGACAGGTTCTCCATGAAGCTGCTTGATCTGGTAGTCAAAAAGACGGTACCTGACATGGTGAAGACAGGGGTTGATAAGACAACAAAGGAATATGTGTTTGTGCTCGACCTTCCGAATGCAAACAACATACTGGTGAAGGTAAAGCCACAGGAAGAGCAAAACTCCCATGAAAAGATCATGGCAGAAGTCACAAACGCTCTTGTGATGACTGACACCAACCTTGAGCGTAACATCAGGAAAGGCAGATACGAGATAATTGAATGAGCCGCAGAAAAAAAGACTGGAAAGAGCATATCCCGGTGATCAAGAAGCAATCCAAGAAACTAGGAAAAGAGATTGCCACCGCAGCAAAGGAGATCACTCGCCTCTCAAAGCACGGTTACAAAAAGGCACGGCCTCATGTGAAGGCTGCAACCAAAAAGGCAGGCGCGTATACAAAGCAGACTGCAAAGAGAATAGGGCCGGCAGTGAAGTCTGCAAGAAAGAGACTCGCGCCAGCAGTGACCAGTGCGTACAACACTACCAAACTGAAGGTGCAAAAGACATACAGCAAGCTTAAATCTCACAAGGGCACCAAAAAGGAAAATCATGTCCTACATTTCATGTCAAATAAAAAATATATCATAGCCTTGGGAATGTTCATATTCATAGCGGGAATCATACTCATGGGCGACGGCACGCCAAAGGGAGCAGTGCAATATAAATTTCCCGATGAACGAGAGTTCAGTTATCCTGATCCTTCTCCTGTAGAGTGTCCTGCAGGGATGAGTGGCGAATGTTCCCAAGGATTCTACACTCCAGCTGCACAGGGTTGCCCCATCTCCTGTGATGACGATGATCCCTGTACCCAAGACACCTGCAATGGCCAGGGATGCGAGAACAAACCTATTGAAGGCTGCACCTGATTGAATCTGATCGAAAAAGTATAGCCTGATGTCTGAAATACGAATATCTAAGACTGATGGAGCGATTACTCCTGAAGGTCATAAGAGTCTATTTGGTCAAAGTTGTGAATATGGGACCAATGGATTATCTAATGAGGACTAATCTCATGAGCTTTGCGACCATGCTCTTTATAGGATTGATGCGCACAGGGATATTGAAATGTTTGTCCTTCAGTCTCATGTAATGCTGATAATCTGCAGGGGTTATTTTTTTGGCTGATTTCTGGGTGAATACTGCTTTTTGCATCTCAAACTGCATCACATGGTTGAATGAAGGTCTGAACTGCCTGGCGAAGTTGTGGTGATATCTGTCCGCAGCCTTACGTATGAGCCTGGTGTTCTTGTCAGTGAAGATCTCTTCTTTTGGGGGTGTCTTGACACCCAAGGTTGTGATGCTCTTGGCGCCCCAGACCTCAGCCACCTGCTTCATGTATGTGAGTGTCTTCTTGAGGCCGATCGCCCCAACCGTCGAGACCACCATGAAGTCCTGGTTGAAGAGTCCTGGCCTATGGCACAGGAAACACATCCGGTCGATGAAATTCTTCATCAAGCCTGTCACATTGATGACATAGACTGGTGATACCAATATGATACCATCAGAGCCGAGCATCTTGGATCGGATCCCTTTACTGTCGTCAGTTAGTGGGCAGAGGTCCTCTCCGCGAAAGAGGCAATTGTGGCACCCTTTGCACAACCGAAGGTCCGATTCCCCTAAAAACAGGTACTCGAAATCGTACTGGCCAAGGTGAGCTAGTTCTTCTTCCAATTTCTTTACTACCTTGTAGCTGTTCTGGCGTCGTGGACTACCGACTATGACGAGAATCTTTGCAGCTGTCATGCTATCAGTATGGGGGCCTGTCTATTAAATGTTTTGCTCATAAATTCTCTCTTGCATGGGAGACACCGCCTTTTGTAAATAAGGATCCGGGACTGATCGGGTGGACCAATGTTCAAAGAACCAAAATCCAAGGAAGCAAAAGACCTCTGGATCACCTGGCAGGAGACATAGGCGGTCACACGTTGACCCTCATCACGACGTGTACCCTAAAGGAGGAATACCAAACCCTCAGTTCCAGTGTCTATGGCTTCGCTTATGCTATAGGAATGGAGGGTAAGCTAGGTGATCTGAATGTCTCCCTTCATGAGACTAAACTCAAGAGAGATCCAATAGATGGAGAGGGTCGCGGCTATGGATGGATGCAGGAAGCCCGCATGACATTTTCCTATGATGAATCCAGATAAGTTCTAAATTTCTATCTTTTGAGGGTTGTACCCTCAGGTAACCCTGTCGCATAATCTCGTTCACGCGTCAGCTAAAACATCGGTGAAGATTAGGCCTTGAGACAATCTATTAGATTTTTCTCCATGAATGGTGTAATACCGGATTCAAGTGATAACCCAGAGTCTGGATAGGATATCGCATACTTGTGTTTACTGAATCATGCAGAGTGACAAATACCCCACATGTAAAGAAGGTTCCAAAGTTTCGTGGTAATCCAGGTGGTAAGAGGAGATGTGAAATTGCCGCTAAAACTGGAGGATTTTGGAGCTTTAAATATGCTCTGATAATGAAATTCCCAAGGATTAAAAAGGGTGCGGTTCATAGAGAGAGCAGGGATTCTCACATCCAGATGGAGATTCCTAAAAAAAATGCCTTCTTCCATAAAACCAGGTACACGCAGGATGACAAGGGCAATCAAAATCGGATCAGTAGTTGTAGGTAGCAATAATCCCATTGCAATCCAGAGCATGACAAATGAACAGGATCCACTGGACCAGATAATCAGGCTTGAGAACGCAGGTGTTGAGATTGTCCGCGTATCTGTTCCTGATGAATCTGCACTAAAGAACCTCCCTCGTATAAGAAAGGCAACCAGCATACCCCTTGTGGCAGACATACATTATGATCATCGCCTTGCTGTGTCTTCGGCACCGTTTGTTGACAAGATAAGGATTAATCCAGGCACCATGAAACGGTATGAAGAAGTTGTGGAAGCTGCAAAAAAACAGGGGATACCAATACGGATAGGTGTTAATGCTGGATCCATAGAGAAAGATCTCACGAAAAGGTACAATGTACCACAGGCGCTTTTTGAATCAGTGAAACGGAATGTTGGAAGGCTTGAGAAACTGGGATTCAACCAAATCATTCTCTCTGCAAAGGTTTCGAACATACCATACACAGTAGCGGTCCACGAGATGATTGCTGAAGAATATGACTACCCTGTGCATATCGGTATAACTGAAGCTGGGCCAATGCTACAGGGAACAATAAAATCCTCAGCGGGGTTAGGGATACTGCTCAAAAGAGGCATCGGTGATACGGTACGGGTCTCTCTCACAGAAGATCCTATAACAGAGGTTAAGGTTGCCCAGGATATACTACAATACCTCGGACTACGTACCTTTGGACCAGAGGTCATATCATGCCCTACCTGTGCACGTACAAGAACGAATATTGAAGGAGTGGTTAAAGAGGTTGAAGAGAGGATCAAGTTCCTGAAAAAACCATTGAAGATTGCAATCATGGGATGCTCTGTCAACGGACCTGGAGAGGCGCGGCATGCCGATGTAGGGGTAGCATGCGGAGACGAAGCAGTCATATTTAAGGAGGGCAAAGTAATACGGAAAGTCACGAGAGATGAGATTGTCGATGCATTAATGGAGCAGGTAAGTGAGCTCTGTGAGAGCAAGTTCTGGAAGAAATCTCTTGGTTGAATAGTGAATTTGCCACCATTAGGTGCAAACTCTGCCCGTTCCAATTGCTTCAAAAAAAAATTACTGGGCGTGCCCAGAATCCTTGCACCCCTGATCAACGTAGGTTTCATTAATCTCACATTCTGCGGTAGCATTGCATTCGATCTCTTCGCACTCACCGTTTTCACAGAAGAACCCTTCAGCACAGTCCTCGGCTGTCTCACATGTTCTCTCTTCGCACTCGTATTTCAAGCATTCCTCATTAGCCTCACAATCTGTTGAGTTATTGCATTCGATCTCTTCACATTCACCTTCTTCACAAAAGAACCCTTCAGCACAGTCCTCGGCTGTCTCACATGTTCTCTCTTCGCACTCGTATTTCAAGCATTCCTCATTAGCCTCACAATCTGTTGAGTTATTG
>JBNJGT010000051.1:0-2132 GCA_051819765.1 Nanobdellota archaeon | reverse complement strand
AAGAACCCTTCAGCACAGTCCTCGGCTGTCTCACATGTTCTCTCTTCGCACTCGTATTTCAAGCATTCCTCATTAGCCTCACAATCTGTTGAGTTATTGCATTCGATCTCTTCGCACTCACCGTCTTCACAGAAGGATCCGCTTTCACAGTCTTCTGATGTATTACACTCGTCCTCTTCAACTTCTTCAACCTCGGATTCGTCAAGGTCTTTTCCGACAACTCCGCTCTCTGAGATGACTGGCAGCAGGTTGTATTCAGTACTCTGTCCTTTTCGGATAACGTTGATGTCAAAGACGAACGTGGTTACCTCTCCTTCCACAATCTCAAACTCTTTAACGATTTGAAGCTTTCCGCTTGGCACCATCACATCACCAGAGTCGTTGCCAACGCGTGCGTCAACTGAGTCGACATACAGCTCCACCTTGTTGTAGACACCAGGCTCAAGTTCTGTCTCAAGCACCTCAGTTGACACAGCCCCCACAAGCTGGGTAAGGTCGACCGTATAGTTCAGGTTGCGTACCTCAAATTCCTCACCCAGAAAGATTCTGGTTTTTGAGAGCTCCACTTTCAGGTACTCAAAATCTGCGATGTCAGCGGGTGCGTCTGAGACGAGCATCCTGAAGTTCTCGGCACCATCGCTCCCGAAAGCTTGCCTTCCTGATGTGTCCTGCGTATCATTTACCTCATCAGGATCTGTGACAGGTCCTGGCGCATTGTTCTCCGGTCCTGCGGTCCCTGAGGTATTTCCACCAGACTGTACAGAAGGAGGCATAGTATCCTGCGCATTCAGTGCTCGTTGGATTCCTGCTTTTGCAGCTTCAGGCGCATTCGCAAGCACTTCCTCAAGCGTTGCCTTTGCAACCGACTCTGCCTTTTGAGAGTCTTTATTCTTCAGGGACTCTAAGGCCTGTTCTCGCTCGTGCGCACTCTTGTTCATGGCCCTGTAAATCCCTGCCCGGGCTTGTTCAGGTATTCTCTCCCTCAACTCGCCAAGTACTACCATGTGATTGCTTGATTGACGTGCTACATCTTCTGCCTGCTCAGCATTCTCCTGTGCTTCTTGCTGCCGCTTCGCCATTGCTTTCTCATAACCCTTACGCGCCTTCTCCAGCGCCGCTTCATTTCCCTTTTTTGCCATTGCAACCATTTCAGCAGCCCGTTCATCAGCTCGTGCTTTCGCTGGCTGGAACCCGTCAAACATTGTGTCCATGAAATAGAATGGACTGTCTGGTGTAATACCCGGGGCCGGCAATTCAGGTTGTGCTGCAATGCAAAGCGACATAACAATCATTATCAATACATGTTTCATTTTATTACCTCCATGGCACTATGATGATATATGCCTCCTATATTAAATCTTCCCGAAACAAGATGCAATTCATTCCTTTGATGCAAGTGTGATCTGGTTGGTTGCGCCGTAAGCGGTCCTCTTCACAAGTCCTCTCTGTTCAATGTTTCGCACCGTCCTGCTCAATTTTGGCTTAGTGAACCCCACAGCCACCGGCAACTCCTTTTGCCACATCGTATGATTCTTTGCTTTCATCAGGGCCTTGCAAACCTTTTCTTCAGGTTCAAGAACTTGTGCCCGAGCTTTAGGTTTCTTTTTGTAATCGGTAAAACCGATGGCACCAGCAACTCCAGCACAAGGAGGGTCCAAGGAAATGAGTCTTGTTCATACACTGCGAATAATGAAAATGTTTCGTGAGGGTCTTCTGCGATTCATTTTAAGGTTATAGATCTTGTGGACCTCTTGAATTTGTCGCTGAGACATACTAAAACCCTTGTTTTTTAAATGAATATACCTGTTGAGCCAATCTTCAATCTTTCCCACTTTGAAACGATAAACGCTGCGCATTTTTCGTTTAAGAGAAGAAAACCCCTTGGTTTGTTTTTCAGTCCTTCTTTCCCATATCGTTTATAACTCTTTAACCAGCTATAAAGAGTCATTTATATTCCTGTTTCTTGATATTTCTGCGACAGGGGTTATTCCACGAAGCATTTGCTTGACACACCAAAGTTTTCTCTGTACACTTCATTTTGCCTCCAGCAAAATACCTCACAAATTTACCTGTAACTGATTACGTTTTAGAACACATGATTTCCTCTGCATAAATTTTTTATAATAAAAGTT
>JBNJGT010000050.1:0-10887 GCA_051819765.1 Nanobdellota archaeon | reverse complement strand
GTTTCACGAAACTTTTATATATGTAAGGGGCGCCACCAGATGGGATGAGTACACGGCCACGGTGCGATAAGGCGATAGCGGGAAACTGATTCTATGTCGGTCTTTATAATCAGGAGGTGTAATAAATGTCAAATATTCCAGAGCTTTCGCCATCATTTTTCATAGGTAAGAACAGTACAGATGTGATCTCATTCGGTTCAGGCCAGCCAGATCTTCCACCGCCTAAGGAGGTTGACAAGGTTGAGCAAAGGCCTGAGGATTTCAAATACGGGACAGTTGAAGGGATGCCTGAGCTTAGAGAGAAGCTGTCCGGGCAATACCCTGGTTCAACACCAGACTCCTTTATTGTAACGAATGGAGCCTCTGAGGCACTTGATTTAACCCTGAGGGCCCTTAGTTTCATTGGCAGGAAGGTGCTTCTGCCAAGGCCATATTATTACTCATATCCTCATCTTGTGCAGTTGGCAGGCATGGAGCCTGTCTATACAGACCTTGTTGAGGGAAGGCTTGATATGAAGGATGTGGCTGAAAAGATTGGAGATTGCGTTGCGATAATAATCAATTCCCCCTCTAATCCCACCGGAAGGGTAGAGTCGATTGAAAGCCTTCACAAACTTGAGGAACTCTCGGGAAAACATGGGACCTACGTGATTTCTGATGAGGTTTACAAGGACATAATCTATGAAAGGGAAAATTATCTTGTCCAGGGACCCAGGGTAGTTACGGTGAATTCCTTTTCAAAGACTTACTCCATGTGTAGTGACAGGGTAGGCTATCTGTGGAGCAGGGACCAATGGCTGATTGACAAGGTAAAGTCCATAAAGACACATACATCAATGAACACGAACCTTTTGGGGCAGAGAAGGGCTTTGGCTGCCATGAATACTGATAAAACATTCATCAAAGGCCAACTGCAGGTATGGAGAGACCGCAGGGAGCTCATGTATTCGT
Organism: Nanobdellota archaeon; assembly: GCA_051819765.1. Taxonomy (GTDB): domain Archaea; phylum Nanobdellota; class Nanobdellia; order Woesearchaeales; family JACJVW01; genus JBNJGT01. Next base: position 9,936 of record JBNJGT010000050.1, on the reverse strand, counting down.
GGCTTCAGCACTTAGGTCTTGATGCCTGGAAGCCTGAGGGTGCTTTTTACGTCTTTCCAAAAGTAAGTGACACCAAACGTGTAGTCTGGGAGCTTTACAATGATTACGGTGTGATTGTCTACAGGGGTGAATGGTTCGGCGCCAGGGACAGGATACGTCTTAGCTATGCCCTTGATAAGGAAAAGATTGAGAGAGGTATGAAGATTATCGGGGACTACCTTTCAAAACCACCGAATCCCTGAACAGCTGCACTTTCCGTGGATTCTTTAACACTACAAGGCACCTGCAGAGGGTTAATGATGATTTCGGGGGATTGTAGGGCATCAGGGTCTATGCGCAGCAGGATCATGACGAGTTGGTGGATTGGGTCAAGAGATATACATGAACGATGAGCATACATGTTGCTCAGGTTCTTTTCATAACAATCAGAAAACAAGCCTTTAATCTCTTTTTCGGAAATATCAGGTAGGGATTATGGAAAAGTGCCAACATAAATTTAAATATCATGCTGCTTTTTAGACAGAGGGGGTGCAAAATGGGAAAAATTTTCTATCTGCTCGTGGCAGTATTATCAGTACAATCTGCGTGGGCCAACGACTGGGGGCATATGATGTATCCTGGCGCGGGTCATATGTTCTGGAATTTTGGTTTTATTGGTCTCTTTTTTATGGTGTTGTTTTGGGGAGGGATTATTTTTCTGATCTACTGGCTTGTAAAGAAAGCCACAGAAGCTCAACAACCATCACAAAAGCCGTCAAAAAAGCCGTCAAAAAAGCCACTTGATATACTAGAGGAACGTTACGCCAAAGGTGAGATTACAAAGAGCGAATCTGAGAAACGGAAAAAGGAGCTTGAGAAGTAATGGAACACTCCCATCATGAACACATTGTTGAAGACTTCAAGAAGAGGTTCATAACATCGGTAGTCATCACGGTGCCTATCCTTATCCTTTCACCCTTGATCCAGCAATTCTTGGGGTTCAGCCTGACTTTTGCGCTTGATAGTCACATACTATGGGCTCTATCCACCCTCATTTTTTTCTACGGTGGCTGGCCTTTTCTCACTGGAATCTTCGATGAACTTAGGCAAAGACAGCCGGGTATGATGACCCTTATTGCAGTTGCGATAATCGTAGCATATGCCTATAGCTCTGCAGTTGTCTTTGGCCTTGAAGGAAAATTTTTCTTCTGGGAACTTGCGACATTGATTGATGTGATGCTGCTCGGCCATTGGTTTGAGATGAAGTCAGTCATGGGTGCCTCTAAAGCCATGGAAAAGCTCGCGCAACTGCTTCCGGACACAGCACATCTGAAAAACGGGAATGATATCACGGATGTTACGATCTCTGAACTGAAAAGAGATGACATTATCCTTATCAAAGCAGGAGAAAAAGTCCCTGCTGATGGGCTTATTGTGAAGGGTAAGAGCTATGTGGATGAGTCAATGCTTACAGGAGAGTCAAAGCCTGTTGAGAAGAACCCCGGTGGTAAGGCAATTGCCGGTTCTGTGAATGGTGATGGGACGCTGGAAGTGAGGATCGAGAAAATCGGCAAAGATTCCTATCTTAACCAGGTCATTGAATTAGTAAGGAACGCACAGGCTTCAAAATCTAAGACACAAAGGCTTGCTGACAGGGCAGCCAAGTGGCTGACATTAATTGCCATAACTGTTGGGATTGCAACGTTTGTTTTCTGGTCATTCGTCGGCCCTGATATTGCATTTGCAATAGAAAGGATGGCGACAGTGATGGTGATCACCTGCCCTCACGCATTGGGTTTGGCTATCCCGCTGGTAAGCGCGGTCTCAACAACCCTCTCTGCAAAAAATGGTCTTCTGATCAGGAACAGGACAGCCTTTGAGAATTCCAGGAAAATCTCAACAGTTGTGTTTGATAAGACAGGAACTCTGACCCATGGAAAATTTGGTGTAAGGGACATAAAAATTGTTGATAATACCTACAATGAAAAGAACATACTTGAGATAGCGTCTGCTCTTGAAAGGAATTCAGACCATCCTATCGCAAAAGGGATTGTGGAAAGGGCAAAGGAGCAAAATGCAAAGAGCCTGAGTGCGGATAATGTCGAGACTATGAAAGGCGAAGGCGTTAAAGGAGTAGTTTCTAAAAAAAATGTTAAGCTGGTCAGTCAAAAATATGTGAATAGAAAAATCAAGATTCCTGATATAAAGGAGACCGGAACATTCGTATATGTTTTGATTGAAGATAAGTGCGCAGGGGTAATAATACTTGCCGATACCATAAGAGAAGAGTCTTCTGGTGCTGTAAAAAAGCTCCAGGAATCTGGAATAAAATGCTGGATGCTCACAGGAGATAACAAAAAAACAGCAGGGGAAGTTTCAAAGGAACTGGATCTGGACGGGTATTTTGCTGAAGTATTGCCTGACCAGAAGCAGGCGAAGATAAAGGAGCTTCAGTCAAAGGGAGAGTTTGTGGCAATGACTGGAGATGGTATCAACGATGCTCCTGCACTTGCCCAGGCAGATGTGGGTATTGCTATTGGCTCAGGGACAGATGTTGCAGCAGAAAGCGCAGATATAATCCTTGTTAACAGCAACCCAAACGATGTTTCCCGTCTTATTCTCTTTGGAAAAGCAACACATAAGAAGATGATCCAGAACCTTTTCTGGGCAACAGGCTATAACGTAGTGGCGATACCTCTAGCAGCAGGTGTTTTATATGGCTATGGCATCCTTATCTCTCCAGCTATAGGCGCAGCATTGATGAGCCTTAGTACAATAATTGTGGCAATAAATGCCCAGTTCCTCAGGGTCAAATGAAAAGCTGGTTTTGTTGCATTAATGGTAAGAGGAATCACAGGCAAAACCCTCCTCAGAAGGCGGCACCGAATAACCTGCCGATCATTGGATTGATCCACCAGGGCCACATTGACCTTCTACAGCAGATTTTGGCCACAGCTATTCTTTCTCAACAACTGGCTCATTTCCATGGTGAACGACCTGAACTGAAGGCCAAGGACTATCAACCCTCTGTACCTGTCCTAAAAGAGGTTGCTCCTATGCAGAAAAGTCCCGAAGAGAGATTCAGCAGACCGTCTGACAGCTTTTATTGATGCAGGATACATTGCAACGGACACAACCATACACACATTCTGGTCCCGAATAAGAATCAAGCAGACCTTGGATTCGGTCACTCTCTGCCTCATTCACGAGCACATAACAGCCAAACGGACAGTGAGAACCAAGATTGACGCACTCGTCAGTTGTCTCACAGTAATTTGCGGTTTCAATCTCTTCCCTGACCTGGTCATCTGTCGTGCATCCCCACAAGATGAGGAGGAGCGCAAAGAATAGCACAATGAATTTCATACATGTATTTCGTCCAGCCACGTATATAAACATTTGCACATATGCTACGCATTAAGAGTCCCAAACGGAATATTTAAATACCCTGAGTTTACATATCCTCTCATGGAGTTCAAGCCGAACAGGAAAGCCTTTCTCATTTACCCCTTTATCCGCGGCGCACTCATTTGGTTCCTGATACTGACAATCCTTTCAACAGCCTTCCTACTGGTTATAGGGCCACTAGCCTATCTTCTAGGTTTCATACTATTCATACTCATCACCTCATTCTCCTGGTACTCATCCAGGGTTGTTTACGACAAACTCACCTACACCTTCACAGAGAACAAGATCATCGCTAAGGGAGGGACCATTTTCTCAGACTTTGAGTCAGAGCTCACGGTAAGAAACATCACAAACGTGCGCAAAGTGCTGCCCTTCCTCCAGCATTACTTCTACAAGACTGGTGACATCTTCATCGATTCAGCGGGAAGCGGTGACAGTCAGATTGGCATGTTTGCAATGGATGCACCGGAAGAAGTATTTCAGCAGGTGCAAAGACTCATGCACAAGAACGGGTTTTCAATGAAAGGCGAAACCCTCAAGCTTGAGCGCTCCCCTCATAGCCTGGCTGTCCTTTTGCAGGTAGCGGGCATGTTCATCGGTACAGGTGGCGCCTTCCTCTCTATATTTGGGGTTCCAGCGCTTGCTTTTATTGCGGCACTTATCGGAGGAGAAATCCCTTACAAGGTCCCGATAACCATTGCCCTGATTGTGGTATCCATCCTGGTCTTCATTGGGTTCCTGGTGGCTTTTTATATTAGGTATGCTGAGTTGAAACGACGCACCTACCGCATCTTTGATGATATGATCACCTACTATGAGGGATTCCTCACCAAGGTTGCAGCTGTGGTTCCCATGGAGAACCTCTCGGATACCTCCCTGAAGCAGACCTTTGTTGACAAGCTCCTGAACCTCTCTGATGTCACTGTCAGCTCCCAGGGGACCGGCCAGGAGATCCATTTCAGGAACATAAAAGACGGCAAAGGGATGTCAGAAGTCATCGATGCCGCATCATCCGAGTTCAGGACACTTGCCGGATCAAAAGTGAAAGAACATGCCTCAGCGTCAGCGCAGTCAAAAGCACAATCAAAAGCAAAAGCGACACCACAATCAAAGAAACAATCAAAGGAAAAACCCAAAGACCAACGAACCTTTGAGAATCAGTACACCGCATCCCTGCAGATGGACATCAAGCGGACCATCATGCCATTGATACCTTTCTGTATCTTCCCACCACTGATCATCGTGCTTGTGGGCCTGCTCATCCGGGCAAGCATCACAAAATACTACATCAAAAAAGAAAGTCTGGTCATGGAGGTCTCCCTGTTCTCAACAAATACAGTCGAATTCAGCGCTGACAAAGTGACCGGTGTGGTTGCAAGCCGAGGGTTGATCGATCGCTTCTTTGACACAATGACCTTGCAGTTCTGGTCAATCGGTTCAGGGCAAAACATTGTCTTCTCAAACATAAAAAAAGACAGTATCGATCTCCAAAAGATCTTGGCAAAGGTCGGAATCCCCCAAAGTGAACTCATCTACACAATCCAACCCAGATTCTCGCTCGGCGACCATATCAAGCGATACCCTTCCCTGCTCATAACCGTCGGCGTATTTCTCCTTATAGCTGCCTCTTTGTTGGTTGGTTTCAGTTTCATACCCGGTGCGCAGGTTGTCCTGAGCGTCATACTTATAGGGATAATTCTGATTATCACCCTCAGCTTTGTGGTTGGTATTGTGATAACCAGCAAGCAGGTCGCAAACTCCATCGCCCGGTTCCACAAGGACTACCTCTATTACCAGTACGGCTGGCTCGGCAGGCGGCACTTTTACGCGCACTACGACAATATAAAGGACATCACTACCAGGCGCTATCCCTTCTCAAATAAAGGCGACATAACCTTCAATGTTGCAGGTGAGACAGTCATCGCCAGTTCACAAGGACGCCAGACAATGATCTCAAGCTCATTCACCGTACCGTTTGTCCCTGACATCCGGCGTATGGACGAGCTCATTGACACAATCCTCTATGAAAGACCCACTGCGAAAAACCTGAATGAGAATCCTAAGGCAGAACTAGTCCTTGAGGCAAAGCCTGCCCTTGCCAATCCAGTAGTCGGATTATTGACAGTATCAATCATCGTGTTTCCCCTCTTGATTTTCCTGCCCATCACCCTGCCGCTGACTATCATCGGAGTGAAGAAAAAAACCTACCGGATCGAGAACTTCAGGGTGCTTGAACAAAAGGGTATCCTCTCGCGGACCCAGACCTCAATCATTTTCTCGAAGATCGACCATATCAATACGTCCAGAGAGATGTTCAACAAACTCTTTGGCAATGGAAACATCACCGTGAACACAACAGGCAGCAGCAGCCCGGAACTAATCATCAGGAACATCCCCAATTACCAGCAGTTCTACGATGAACTCAACAGGTACTATGGGTAATGGAGTACTTTCCTACACCAACGTGGACTTCAAAAGTCGCTTTCCCTTGATATGGGAAAAATTAATCCTCAAGGCTGGTGATATCCGCTTCCTCACTGAAAAGATATTCTTTGAGTTCCTTCTCGAATCCCTCATCGTGCTGCCTCAGCCATTCGATAAGCATCGCCGCATGTTCCTTCTCTTCGTTGGCATTATGCACAAGGATCTTTCTAAGATTCTTGTCAGTGCAGGCATCAGCCCTCTGATTGTACCAGTCGACAGCCTCAAGCTCTTCCTTGAGCGAGTCAATCGCCCGCTTCCGGTCAAGTGTCTTAGAACTCAGATTGCTTCGTTCTTCATGAATCATGGTATCACCCATGCTGCATGATGTATTTGCTTTTTATAAATATTATCCGATAGGGTTCTCCCAGCCCGTGTGCAACGTCTTGAGAGGCTTAACAATCTCTTCGATCTGGTCATACTCGATGATTGCAGCAGAAACACCTTTTACCGTGTCCGTAAGTGGCGTACCGCGCTTCATGATAGTGATGATGGGTTTTCCCAGAGTATACGCAATCCCTGCTTCAATAGTCCCCACGGTTGTATCTTCTGTAAGATCAATGAGCAACGCATCACACTGCTCTATCTCTTCCTTTGCCCGCCGCATAAGCATCGCCGGCTCTTCAAAGCTCTTTTGATAATTCTCCACATCCCGGATAAAGCAGAAATCCTCGAATCCGCTGCCCCGCACAAGGGCGCATAGTTTCTCGATCTCTTCCTGGTTCTCCCCATCCTTGAATGATGCTGTTATAAAGACTTTCATATGAAGTACCCTCCGATGGCGCGTCTATTTAAATCATTCGGTGATATAAGGAATCAGACAGCCGCCCGGAATCCACTACGTAGGTGGCGCAAGCCTTGAGCTCATCAGAGTGGCAGTTGAAGGCGATGGACATCCCCACTTCCCTGAATGCCTCCAGGTCGGTTTCGCTATCCCCTATGTAGATGGCATCTTGTGGCGTGAGGCCGAAATCAGCACAGACCTCCCATATGATTGCTGCCTTTCGCTCCTTGCCAGCGCCGATGGGCCACCTGAACTCACCGCTCACCCGGCCATCCCTGATCACAAGCTCGTTTGCGTAGATGCGGTCAACCCCATGATCTTGTTGCACCCTGCGAGCAACATCCATGCTCGAGGCGCTGATGATAGCGCTATGATATCCCCGTTCCTTGATACACGAAAAGGTCTCCCGGACACCAGGCATGTACTTGATGCTGTTGACGAGTTCATAATAGGGTGTCGCATCCTTCCCCTTCCAGAGCTTTTCCACCACCTCCTCCACCAATCGCTCATAATCGCTGTGCAGGTACTGTGAAGTGAGTTGCTTTCCTTCCTCAATTGTTCCGAACTGCCGGTGAAGTTCCATCCAGAAATTGATATCCTTGAAGATGACACCATCCATATCAAAGCAGATAAGCATAGAAAAGGAATAATACAATTGGTATATAAACCTAGCGCGTCACATAATTTACGAGATCGTCGACATTCGTTCCCACTTTAATTTTGGAGGCGAACTTTGTCTCCCGTGCAAGGATGTAGTCAATGAACTCGCTGCTTCCCTCATAGTAAGCGGTTGGTTTCTTTTGATCATTGACAGCATTGTAGAGTTCACCCCAGGAACCCCTCGGTTATCTGGATGATTGCATCACTTGCATGAGATTACGCATAGGATAATCCTCCCGGGTATGGACACCTACATCCGGCTTCACAATGACCTCTTCAAACATGATATCAGGATGCGGATAATATCCGATGAATTCCCGGCCGCCGTAGGCCTTGTAAGCACGGGCCGTCATCCCTTGGATGCCCGCACTCGGAGAGGCAATCAGCGTATGTCCTCTGAGTGCGATAGCTCTGCCCAATTCATTTGCCAGCAACGCCAATGGATGCACCATTGGTCTTCTGTCTCCTATTACCAGGATGTTCATTGCCACTATTTCGGTAGTCTGAATGCAAACCTATCTATCAGATTATCCATGATAGTCTTGAAAGCCAGGGGTACACGGCTATCGTCATGCATCATGATTAGCTCCGCAGATGGTGATGAGAAGTTGATACCAGATTCATCAATGCGCGAAACCAGTTGGTCCACACTGGCTATGGTGGGATCCCCCTCAGTATATGCCCAGTCAAGGGAATCATAGGTGTACATGAAGTCTCGGGTATTCCCCGAAAACCACTCATAGGAGATGTCTTTGAAAGGGACTATGTAGCCCAACTTTTCAAGCAGCCCGTGGTGACTCCGTTTCAGGAAAGGATACCGGAAATATTTGTGCTTTTTTTCAACCCCTGCACAATCGTACAAGGTATCTATGATCTCCTCAGTGCGCACTATCTCAGCCTTTGCCTCTGGATAAGAAAGGGTGCTGAAGTCACGGTGGCTATAACTGTGATTCCCCAGCATGAATCCCCGCTTGATCGCAAAGATCGCATCGTGTGGATTTTTCTCGAGCTTTTGACCTTCACAGAAGAACACTGCAGGGATATCATTTGCATACAAGTAATTTACCTTATTAATGAAATCCTCCGATGGTGCATCATTAATGGTAAGATAGGCTGTCTTCATGCGGTAAACGAATGATGCCCTTTTTATAATCATTTCGAGAACCGGTACTTGATGATATCCAGCAGTTGTTTTGCCGATGTCCTGCCAAGTCCCAAGGCGCTCTGTGCCACCAATGCGTTGACCAAGGGTTCGGCATCATCCCGGGTGAAGCGCCCGTGGATTTCTTGGTGGCTTCCGGACTCATACTGGAGGACAAGGTCTCCTCTATCGATATACGCCTGATAGGTGCCGGTGCCTGAGGATTGGAGCCCATCAAACCCCTCTCCACCGATACAAGGGATAGGATGCTGGAACCCTCCAAAATACCGTTCTGGCTTGCGATCAAAGCCACCGAAGTGTTCAGCACAGCCTCCGCCCTCCTGCACATAATCCTTCCAGCGATTAAGGAGGCTCAGGCCATTGGTTGCATAAAGCTGCGTGTCGATCCCCTCCTGGGAGATGTACTTCAAGGTTGTGACCAATAGGTGCGGTTCGGTGGAATGGTATCCCGCGATGACATCAGGCTCACTCGCAGGCCGCAAGGGGACGTTGTTCCCGAAAGGGTCTCTGGTCGGATATTGGGTGATGTCAGTGAAGTTGACCCTCAGGTCATAGTGGCTGTCTCCGGTCACCTCCACCAGCACTTTCAGGCCGTCGCGTTCGCTGACCCAGTGTGGCCCCCTATCCCTATCAATAACCACCCGCTCCTGCACATAGGCCCCAACAGTATTGACAAGCGCAGAGGGTGAATCAAAACCGAACCGCTCATGGTCCCAGATCTCTTCGGGACCCAGGACCTGGGAAGCCAAAAACCCGGAAAGGAGCAACAGGTCTGAAAGCTCACAGGCAAAGGGTTGTTCATCAACCAGCCAGAAATTCTCCTCAGGGGAAGTATAGATGCTTTGCAAGCCGTGCACATATGGCTTCTTGAAATCAGCGGGAAGATGTGCATAATAGCCATCTTTATACAGTGTATCCACAATATCCCATATTGCGCCAGGCGAGACAAAACCCATGAACGGCGCAGGATCGCGTGCTTCCACGCGCTCTGGAATGTCAGTCCGCTCCAGGATTTCCCGGACCTCAGGATACAACAGATATTCTGCCATCGTTCCCATATTCCTTAGGAACCATACAGACTTGATAAAGGTTGGGAATAATTTATATATCTCATTCCATACAGTATGCTGGAACACATCGCCCAAAGCTATGATCTCAGGAGTGAGATATTGACCCGACTGCCATCCACTGGCTCCAGGGCCGCAAAACCAAAGGATGACTTGATCATCTTCTTCCAGCGCCACTGGCCAGAAAGCCTCATCTTCTTACGGGAGCGGTATCATAATACCCCCTTCCATATCGAACTGGATGGCCAGATAACCGGCACACCTGAAATGGCAACCATGCAGGTGCAGCAATTCACACACCTCTATGGCGGGAAGGCCGACAAGGTCCCCTATGGCTTCGACGAGGCCCACACAAGGAGCAATATCCTCAGGCACTATCTCAGGCAGTACTGGAC
>JBNJGT010000049.1:0-11106 GCA_051819765.1 Nanobdellota archaeon | reverse complement strand
CCCAGTATCGAAATATTTAAAAAGTCCACTATCAAAAAAAACGGTATGAACAAGCTCGATGCCTATAAACAGGCATTCAGGGAAATCAAGAAAGAAAAGGGGAAAGAACGGTTCCTACTGCATCTGGTAGTCTTTGGGTTAGTGAGTTTCATGCTGATTGTCGTGAACATGCTGTATTTCCCACAAGATGCATACATCCTTTACCCTTTGGTCGGCTGGGCGTTCGGAATAATTGTGCATTACCTATTCGCTGTCAAGTGGATTGATGCAGAGATGGCTGAGCTGGAAGCGTATGTGGATGCGCGCGCTTTCAAGTGATCACTTGTAGTCTGATGCCAGAAGGAGTGCCCGTGCTTTCGCATAGTTTCCGATGCGGTGGAAGATCTGGGCCATGTGGCGATTGTTGTGTTCTATGGAAGTATTCTTCGATTCAACCAGGCCTTCTATGAGGGCTTCAAGAATCCGGTTCTGGTTGGTGTCTGGCTTTTCCTGGAGACTCTCGTAGAACCGTATGTGATCTGTGCAGGCTTCGTTGAGTTCCTTGTTTTTTGCAGCGTATCCTTTGAGCAATTCGAGATTTTGGGTGAGGACATCGCGGACCAGCGGCTTTTCCCCTTCACTGTAGATGTCGCTTATGGCCTGGGAGTAGTGAGGGTTGCTGGGTTGGATTTCCTGGAACATGCTTTCAAGAGCATTCTTCTTGTACCAGCCAAAGACCAATTCGTAGTTGGGTTTTGGTGCCAGACTTTGGGTGCACTCCAGGGCCGGAGCCTGTGATGCCATCAGCACAAAGAGGCCTGTCATCACGGTACTCTTCCAATTCATGGTGGGGGGAGATGAAGCTCTCTATATAAATGTATTTTGTGTCATGCCTTTCGAGTAGTCTCAATGGGTCTCCTGGTTTTCATCGTTGACGGGAGTAAAATTTAAAAACAGAATCCCCATGAATCCTTGCATGGATTACTATAAGAGGTCATTAGAGTCCCTGTTCACGGAGTTTGGGAGCTCTAAAGAAGGCCTCTCTCAGGCGGAAGCCGAGAAACGCCTGAAAACGTATGGGTACAACGAGATCCTTACCAGCAAACGGCGAACTATCCCTCAGATTCTCCTTCGACAGTTCAAGTCATTCATCGTGTGGATTCTGGGCCTGACCTTTGGAATATCTTATCTTATTGGCCACATGGTTGAGGCGATTGTCATACTTTTCATTATCGTCTTTATTGTGCTCTTGAATTTTTTCATGGAGTTTCGCGCGACAAAAGAGATGGATTCACTGATCAAACTCGCTCCGAAAACGTCGAGAGTCAAACGCGGGAAGGAGCAGCAAATCAATGCGCGCGAGCTTGTGCCAGGTGATCTGCTCATCCTGAAGCGCGGGGATATCATCGGTGCTGATGTGCGTCTGATTGAGTGCAATAGCCTGTCAGTGGATGAATCTACGCTTACTGGCGAATCTGTGCCTGTCCAAAAGGAAGATATTGTCCTGGATAACGATGTCAATCTATCAGACCGGGTGAATATGGCATACTCGGGGACGCCAGTGACAGGGGGGACTGGTACTGGCCTTGTTGTGGCTACCGGAAAGGATACTGAACTTGGGAAGATCAGCACCCTTATCCAGGATGTGGAGGAGCAGGTGACTCCTCTGCAGCGAAGGCTTGATACGCTTTCCAAACAGATTGCGGTCTTTGCGTTTATTGCTGCGATCATCGCGTTCTTTATCGGGCTTGCCCAAGGTGTGCATTGGCTTGAGATGGTGATATTCTCCATGGCGATCATTGTATCAGGAATACCTGAAAGCCTGCCAACTGTCGTTGGGATATGCCTTGCATTCGGGGTGAATCGCATGTCTCGGGAGAATGCCATCGTCAAGAGTTTGCCTGCGGTCGAGACCCTTGGCACCTGCTCTGTCATCTGTTCTGACAAGACCGGAACGCTCACGCAGAACAAGATGATGGTTGAGAAGATCTTTACAATGGATGCAGAGGTGGACGTGGAGGGAAACGGCTATTCCCCTGAGGGGAGGTTTCTGGTCAAACGACGTGAGGCGGATATCACCCGTCTTCCTACGGTTTTGCGCTCGGTGCAGATCGGGCTCTTCTGCAACAACGCGGATATCGCCCAGGAGGAAGATGAGTGGATCGTCGAGGGGGAGCCGACAGAGGGCGCGCTTGTGGCACTTGCCCGCAAGGCTGGTGTCTCCAAGGATTGTGAGCGTCTGAAAGAGTTCTCTTTTGATCCCAACCGTAAGATGATGAGTGTCATCGATAGGGTCGGTGCTGACACGTATGTCCATTCGAAAGGAGCCCCTGAGAATATATTCTCCAAGGCAGCCTGGTATCTTGAGAATGGCAGGGTCAAGAAACTCACCGATGCGGCGCTTACACAGTTCAAGAGAAAGAATGAGGCCCTTGCAGGTAAGGGCTACCGTGTCCTGGCGGTTGCCTACAAGCGGCATGGGCGGTCTCCCAAACAAGAGCTTGTTGAGAAGAACCTTGTCCTGGTTGCCCTCTTTGGGATCCGGGATCCACCTGATCCTTTGGCATTCAAGTCAATCAGGAAGTGCCAGGATGCGGGGATCCGTACGATCATGATCACTGGTGACAGCAAGCGTACTGCTGCCGCAATCGGAAAGGAGCTTGGCATCTATGATGAGGATGACAATATCCTGACTGCTGAAGAGCTTGATAAGATTGTGGATGAAAAGGAGGAAAAGGAGTTCTTGCGGATCATCGATTCAGTGACTGTATTTGCCAGGACAACACCTGAGCATAAGCTAAAGATTGTGGAATCTCTCCAGAAGAAAGGGCATATCGTCGCGATGACTGGAGATGGTGTGAATGATGCACCTGCCCTGAAGAAAGCGGATATCGGTGTCTCCATGGGTCAGCGGGGGACTGAGGTGGCAAAGGAGGCATCTGACCTGATCCTCAAGGATGACAAGTTCGCGACAATCGTCAAGGCTGTGGAATCCGGCCGTAATATCTACAGCAATATCAGGAAGTTCATCTATTATCTGCTAGTGGGGAGCATGTCAGAGGTATTTTTGATCCTGCTTGCGATCATCGCTGGAATGAGCCTGCCGCTCACCGCTCTCATGGTTCTTGTCATCAATCTTGTCACCAGCGAGTTTCCGGCGATCGGGCTGAGCCTGGAGAAATCTAACCCTCATATCATGAAACAACGACCACGGGATCCAAAAGAGAACATCCTGAATGATTTCGTGCTGATGCGGATCTTCAGCACGGTCCCGTTCGTGGTGCTTGGCACGGTCTCACTGTATATCTGGTACCTCTATCGGATGGATGATGTGGCTGCAGCGCAGACGATAACCTTTGTGACGATCGTCCTGTTTGAGCTGTTCCATACCTTCAATGCAAAATCATGGAATGATTCGATCTTCCACCGGGAGGTATTCTCCAACCGGATGCTTACGATGGGAGTCTTTCTCTCGTTGGTCTTCACGATCCTGCTGTTGTATGTGCCGTTTTTGCAAGGAATATTCGGGACAGTGGCATTGGGCGTGTTTGAATGGGCATTGGTGCTTGGGGTCTCATCAAGTATCATCCTCTTCATAGAGTTCAAGAAGTATTCGCTCAAGGTTGAGATGGGGGAGCGGGAACGCTTGGCCATATCTTAGAAAAATTTATAAGGAAATTTCTTTTAGGGAACTGAAAAGGAGGCTGGATCATGGAAGAATCTATTGCAAAACGAGTCATATCAATCATTGTCATATTGGGGTATATAACCGCCGGGCTGTCATTTTTGGGTGGCCTGTTCATGGTGGGAGTCAGTTTCTTTGGCCGAAAGATTGTGCGGGACGCAGTCATTGCCACCTCAAAAGGGATCATGCTGGATGTGACGAACATGACCGAGACCATCAGCACTGCGCTTTTGGCGATCGGGTTGTTCATTGTCGTCATCTCATTCATTGCGGTGCTTGTGTATCATGCGCTTGCGCGCTATCATAACTGGGCCCGGTGGGTTGTCATCGTCTCTGCGGCTCTCGGCTTGATTGCCCAGTTCTTTGTTATGCGGGGGCTTTTTGGTGCCTTGTGCGTGATAGTCTATGCCTTTCTGATCTACTTTTTCGGGTTCGATCGGGCAGTCAGGGACATCTACCTGCGGGGGTCCATTGATACCATGACCTTTGCTGACCTTGGGCATGATGTCAAGCATCATGTGCGCTCAAGGCGGGATTCAGGAGCAGAGATCAAAGTGGCTGGTATAGACACAGAAGACACGCCTAAGGCTAAAACCAGCAAAGCCAAAACCCAAAAGAGCGCTGCGAAGGGAAAAACTACAAGTGAAAAGAAAACAGCGAAGGGTACTCCGAAGGCCAAAAAGAAGGCCAAAGCGAAGGGAGAGACGGCCAGCACGAAAGCCAAAACAGCGAAGAGCAGCACCAAGAAGAAAGCCAAAGCGAAGGGAGAGACGGTCAGCAAGGCAAAGACTGCAAAAAAGAAAAGTGCTAAGGCAACTGGTCAGACAAAAAAGGCCAGTGGTACATCCGGCACGAGCACGGCTAAACAGAAAACCAGCAAAACAAAGACGGCAAAAAAGACGGCAAAAAAGAAAAGTGCGAAATCAGCTAAAACCCAAAGAAAATGAAGGTACTGATTGTTGATGATTCTGCCTTGCAGCAGCGGATGATGAAGGATAGCCTGGTGAAGCTGGGCTATTCAGATTTTTCTTTTGCTGGAGATTTCGAGACCGCGATGCAGGAGTTCGAGTCGCACTTGCCTGATCTTGTGTTGCTTGATATCATGCTTCCGGGAAGAAACGGGATGGATGTGTTCCAGGCGATGCGTCGTAAGAAAGCGGTGCCCATTGTTGTGGTGACGAGTATTTCGATGCAGGCGTTCCAGGAGGCCCTGGATCGGCTTGATCTTCCCCTGACAGACGTAAAGATTCAGCACCCGGTGTATCTTACCAAGCCCTTTACTACTGATCAGCTACGGGCAGCTATCAGGACGGCCCTTCAGCAGTGAACTCCTGTATCTGTCGCGCCTGTGAGATTGTATCCGCAGGATTTTTGCGTCTATCTGTTCTTTTTTGAGGACCTCTTGTATCCCGTGGGTGAATGCTTCCTGGTCGTGACCCAGGCAGATTGTACTCGGGCGATAGCGGCGGATGGATTCATACTTGTCGTGTGATGAACCGAGTTCTGCAAAGGTTATGTCGGGATGCGCACGGACATGGCGAAGACGCACCTCTTCAGGATGGTGGGGGTCTTGTTTCTTGACGTTTTTTATGGTCTCATCGCGCGCCACCACAGCCACCACTGCACCATGCTGTTTGGCCTGTCTGAAGTAGTAGGTGTGGCCGGGGTGCATGCAGTCAAAACAGCCGAACACCATCGCAACCGGTTCAGTGCAGGCCTTGAGCTTGCGGAACGCCAGTGTCCGCATTGATTCGGATTTCTCTTCTCCGAGGGTCTTGTCTGATGCTTCCGGCTGGAAGATAGGGTCAAAGCCGAATCCTCCGTGCCGTGGAGAGACAATGGTGCCTTTCATCTCTGTGCTGATGAAGAATGTATTGTGATCATGGCGCACGCCGAGCATGCATTGTGCAGTGGCAGGCCCTTTGAGCATCTGAGAGATTTGCTCTAGGGAGAGTGATTTGAGCATCCACTTGATCAGGGGGCCGGGGAACCCGCTGAGGGCAAAGAGGGAAATATCCTCGACAATCACATTGTCATCGGGAATCTGTGCCAATTTGTGCTCAATTATCTTTTGTGGGTCAAGCTCCTGGATCTCGGGCAAATCACGATCTTCCTGTATGAGGTCAGGCATGATCGCCTGGGCTTCCCTGAACTTATTCTTGTTGCCTGTTATGAATCTCATGCGGCTACCTCTCGGATAGAGTTTAACTGTTGTGGGGTGTCTCGTCATTACCCTTGGGATGTTTAGGGATTGGGTTTATTAGCTTTTTGGCTGTGTCATCTTTGTGAGGACTTAGCGCACCATTCTTATCGGTCTTGGTGTGAGGGGATGTGCCGGTGCTAATCACATCGATCAATTGAAATCACTTTTCAGCCAGTTCCACTTGCCTTGGTTCAATTAGAAAGCTGTTGTGTGTCGCGTACTAATGGCTTGATTCCAGGGGTAGTCTGGAACGGGCTTTTGAGAGAAAAAAAAAGGGGAGCCGCACGGGCTCCATCATCAGCTCTTTCGGCGCTTGATCTCATCGTATGCGTCGCTGATGTTCTTTTGGGTGACATTCACTTTGTCGGTTGCTTCCCGGATGGCGTTCATGCCTGCTTCGCGGGCGAAGCTTTCAAGGTCCGCGCCTGACCAGCCTTCGGTCTTGTCCACGTAGTCGTCAAAGCTTCCCTCAAGGGGCATGTTCTTTGCGTGAATGGCCAGGACCTGCTTTCGTGCCTCCTTGTCAGGGAGCCCGACCTCAATCTGCAGCTCAATCCTCCCGGGCCGAAGCAGAGAGGGGTCAATGAGGTCGGCCCGGTTGGTGGCTGCAATCAATGTGACTTTCTCGAGCTCTTCGATACCGTCAATCTCGGTCAACAGCTGGTTGACCATGCGTTCGGTCGCGTCAGTCATGGCTGAACCGCGGACTTTCGAGATGCTGTCGAACTCGTCGAAAAAAATGATCGTGGGCGCTACCTGACGGGCTTTCTGGAAGATCTCGCGGATCTTCTTCTCACTCTCACCCACCCACTTGCTCACGAGCTCAGGACCTTTGACTGCAATGAAGTTTGCGTCAGCCTCGTTTGCAACCGCTTTTGCAAGCAGGGTCTTTCCTGTCCCCGGGGGGCCCTGGAGGAGGACGCCTTTCGGTGGTTTGATCCCTGCCTGGGCGAAGAGCTCTGGCTTTTTCAATGGCAATTGGATGGTCTCGGTGAGCTGGCGTTTGGCATCAGCCAGGCCGCCGATGTCATCCCAGGTGGTCTTTGGGCGGTTGATAAGCACTTCCCGCATGGCGGAGGGCTCAACCAACTGCAACGCATCGGTGAAATGGCGCATGGTGACCTGGATCTTCTCCAGCACATTCATGGGAACCTTCTCTTCGAAGTCCTTGAGATGCGACACGTAGGGTTTGAGGGTTTTCATGGCAGCTTCCTTGCACAGTGCCTCAAGATCAGCGCCTGTGTACCCAAGGGTCTTTGTGGCGATGTGATCAAGATCAACGTCTTCTGCAAGGGGCATCCCTCGTGTATGGATCTGGAGGATCTCTTTTCGACCTTGTTCATTGGGGGGGTTAATCCGCAGTTCACGGTCGAACCTACCGGGTCGCCTGAGCGCCTCGTCAATGTCATCGGGACGGTTGGTCGCAGCTATGACAACCAGGTTGCCTCGGTTCCTGAGGCCGTCCATGAGGGTCAGCAGTTGGGACACGATACGTTTTTCAGTCTGGTCTTTGCCTTCGCCACGTTTCGGGGCGATGCTGTCGATCTCGTCGATGAAGATGACAGCTGGTCCGCTCTTTTGGGCCTCCTCGAACATGTCCCGGATCTGTTTCTCGCTCTCGCCGTAGTACTTGCTCATGACCTCGGGGCCGGCAATGGAATAAAACTGGGCGTCTGTCTCGGATGCCACTGCCTTTGCGAGCAGGGTCTTTCCTGTGCCCGGGGGCCCTGTCAAAAGCACGCCTTTTGGAGCACCGATCCCCAGGCGCTCGAACACTTCTGGATGCTTCATGGGAAGCTCCACCATCTCGCGGATGGCTTCAACCTCATCGGAGAGGCCACCGATGTCCTCGTAGGAGATCTCGGGAATCTTCATTGACTCAGCCTTTGCCGGGGTATCTGAGATTGTCACCTTTGTCTGGGAGGTGACTTTGACCACCTGGTTCGGGCTGACCTTTGTCACCACAAAGTGCAGGTGCGTGCCCATGACATCAAAGGTGAGTTTCTGGCCTTTTATCAAGGGCTTATCGATGAGCTTGGTATGGAAAAAGCTTGTGGGGTCCTGACTGAACTGGACGGCTTCAACGGGTGCCAGTGTCAGGGTCTGTGCAGGTTTGTACTCCACCTTTTCGACTTCAACACGCTCTCCCAGGGAGGTGTCTGCATTGAAACGGGTGGTGCCGTCCATCCTGATGATGTCTGATCCTTCATCCTCAGGGCGTGTGCGCCAGACAGCTGCGACTGCCTTCTTCTTCCCTTTGATCTGGACGATGTCGCCGGCATTGAGGTTCAACTCGGTCATGTGGGATGTTGGCATCCGAACGATACCACGTCCGACGTCCATCTGAATTGATTCTGCTACTGTCAGTTGTATCATTTTTAACCTCCGAATAATAGTATGAGTGCAAGTGCGATCATGCTCGCGTAGACGCCACGGTTCCAATCCAAAATCTTTTTGCCGTCAAAAGGCAGGACCGGGATCATATTGAAGAGGGCGATCCACGCGTTGAGTTGGGTGCCGATGGTAGTGAGGGTTCCGGGCATGAATGTTCCAAGCGCAAAAAACCCTGCGGCAAGCAGGATATTCACCAGTGGTCCTGCGGCACTCACTTTGCCGTATTGTTCCCTGGTAAGGCTGCCAGCAATCATCACTGCGCCGGGCGCTGCAAAGACTACGCCCAAGGGTGATAAGCCCAAGGCTACAAGGAGCATCTTCTTGTCTGCCTTGAAATGGGAGATTGCCCCGTAGCCCTGGCTTACCAGTTTGTGCCCCAGTTCATGCAGCAGGAAGCCAAGCCCTGCTGTGATCAGGGAGATTGCGAGGACTGATGCGAACTGTCCGCTCAGCCCTACCTGTGCGATGGTAAAGGCCAGGCCGATCGCCAAAAACGACAGGCCCAAATCCTTCATTTCAGTTGTCCTGAACTGGTTCATTTGACTTCAATCTGTTTTCGTTTCTGCTCGATCTCAGGTTGTTTTTTCACCTTGACCTCGAGCACTCCGTTCTTGTAGGTGGCGTCCACATTGTCGATGTCTGCGTAGTCGGGGAGTGACACGAACTTGTAGAAGTTCATGTAGCTTCTGCGATAGCCTTCTTCTTTTTTCTCTTCGTCTTTCTTTTCAACGGAGATTTCAAGGCCGTTGTCGGTTGCATTGATGTTGATGTCTTCCTTGTTGACACCGGGAATCTCAAAGGTTGCGACAATGTCATCTTTTGTCTCGAACACATCTGCGACTGGTTCCCGGTAATCATTTTCTACGAGTTCTCCTTTTCCCGGGAGGGCGCGTCGGGTGTCACCGAAAAAACTATCGAACATGGTGTCCATCTCGCGTTGCATGCGCATCAGTTCATCCCATAGCGATTTTCTTCTCATGTGTATCACCTCACTGTGCACTAACCAACGGTTATATATAAATATTGTGAAAGAAATATACTAAATTTCCCCAAAATTCAAATGGTTTCTACAAAACTGCAAAACCTTTAAATATGAGTAGTGACTCTAAATGTGCATGGTCACCCATATCATCCTACGCAAGATCAACCGTCCACGGAGATCACGGATGGATGAGGAACTGGAATGGCTCTGTGAGACCCTGGGATTCTGCCGGGGCCGGGATATCGACAATATCTCAAAGCAGATTGTCTCACGCCTGATGAATCCTCGCTATATAGAAGAGGGTGTCACTTCAGAGGAGTTGGCCCGGCAGCTTGATATGCCGCTCTCCCGGGTCAATCATCATCTGCGTAATCTCGTGAAGGCAGGCTTTGTGTACCGCGCTCAGCGAAAGATCTACTTGCGGGGCGGGAGTGTGAAATCAGCGGTGGAAGAATTACGAAAGGATGCTGACCGCATATTCAACGACCTGGAGCGTATCGCTGAAGAGATGGACCGGGTCTTATTCCGCTAGTTCTTGTTTGAGTTCCTGGACTTTGTCTGTCTTCTCCCAGGTGAATTCAGGTTCGGATCTGCCAAAATGACCATAGCTTGCAGTCTTCGCATAGATCGGGCGTTTGAGATCAAGGAGCTTGATGATTTTTGCCGGTCTTGTGGGGAATACTTTCCGGATGGCTTCTGTGAGCTTGTGCTCAGGGACGGTGCCAGTGTTGAAGGTGTCCACTTTGATGGAGACGGGTTCTGCAATGCCTATCGCATACGCAAGCTGGACCTCGCACCGTTTTGCCACTTTCGCGGCGACGATGTTTTTTGCGATGTAGCGGGCTGCATAGGCTGCTGAGCGGTCAACCTTTGAAGGGTCCTTGCCGGAGAAGGCACCACCACCATGCCGGCCCATGCCACCATAGGTGTCAACGATGATCTTTCTTCCGGTGACTCCGGCGTCTGCCTGGGGGCCGCCAATCTCGAAGTTACCTGTCGGATTCACAAAGATCTTGGTATCATCATCCATGAGGTCTTTGCAGATGGGGTGGATGACGTGTTCTTTGATGGCCTTTTTGATCTCCTCCTGGGAGACGTCAGGCTTATGGTGTGCTGAGACCACGATGGTATCAAGGCGTACAGGCTTGTGGTTCTTATCATACTCGACTGTCACCTGGGTCTTGCCATCGGGACGAAGAAATCCTACTGTGCCATTTCTACGAACGTCGGTGAGCTGTTTTGAGAGCTTGTGGGCGAGCATGATGGGAAGGGGCATGAGTTCATCGGTCTCGTCACAGGCGTACCCGAACATGAGACCCTGATCCCCTGCGCCCTGCTCCTCTTTGCTGTCTTTTGAGACGCCCTGGGCAATGTCAGGGGATTGTCCTTCGATGCAGTTCATGACTCCGCAGGTCTCCCAGTCAAGCCCCATCTTTGCGTTGGTGTAGCCTGTGTCCCGTATTGCCTTTCGGACCACGTCTGGAATATTGACATGGGCGGATGTGGTGATCTCGCCACCGACTACAATGAGTCCTGTCTTGGTGAAGGTTTCGCAGGCAACGCGTGCGTTCTCGTCCTTTGCAAGGATCGCATCCAGGATGGAATCTGAGATCTTATCGCATATCTTGTCGGGATGTCCTTCTGTCACGCTTTCTGAGGTAAATAGATAGTTGCTCATGGTTATCATTCCTTAATTATGCTTCCACCCGTTCCTTTTTATGTTTTGTGGAATGTGTAACATTAATGTGTTTTAGTATATGTGTAAATCCATACAATATCGGTACATCTTTTTTTAATGGTTCCATGGTTCCACATGACGGATTTAAGCTCTAGTAATATTGATGCTGTTGGACCCCACATGCG